>NZ_CP054044.1:3709062-4018151 GCF_013282745.1 Yersinia bercovieri ATCC 43970 | reverse complement strand
CCGAGGTCACTCAGTTTTTGCTGAAAACGGGAGATGGAGTCTTCCAGCGCGGCATCTTTGCCGGGAATAAAGGTTTGGGTCATTGTCGTCACTTTTTGGCGGTACTAAAAACGCGCGATCATACGGGGTTTTAGTTAATAGCTCCATGTATTCCTAAAGTACAGCAATTGTCACAGTTTTGATGTGGATATTCCGGATAATTCGCTAGCTTATAAATAAATGGAGTCATAAATATGGAATCTATAAAGCTAACGGTATTAGCTGGGATCTTAGCCGGGATCAGCGGTTCGGCCTTTGCGCTACCCAATATTACCTTATTGGCAACCGGGGGAACTATCGCGGGTGGCGGTGATTCAGCCACCAAATCTAACTATACTGCGGGAAAACTGGGGGTCGACGCCTTGGTGAACGCGGTTCCTGAAATGAAAAAACTCGCTAATATTCAGGGCGAGCAAGTGGTAAATATCGGTTCTCAGGATATGAATGATGAAGTCTGGTTAAAGTTGGCGAAAAAAATTAATGCCGATTGTGCCAAAACAGATGGATTCGTGATCACCCATGGCACTGATACATTGGAAGAAACCGCCTATTTCCTTGATTTAACAGTGAAATGCGATAAACCCGTGGTCATGGTTGGCGCAATGCGGCCAGCCACCGCTCTGGGGGCAGATGGCCCGCTGAATCTTTACAATGCAGTGGTGGTTGCCAGTGACGCCAATTCCGCCAAACGTGGCGTGCTGGTGGCGATGAATGACCAGGTGCTCGCGGGCCGTGATGTGATGAAAACCAATACCACCTCGGTACAGACCTTCCAGTCGCCGAATAGCGGATCACTAGGTTATGTCTATGATGGAAAAGTAAATTATCTGCATCAACCTGCGCCAAGACAACCGGCTTTCGATATCAGCAAGCTGGAGACATTACCGAAAGTTGGCATTATTTATAACTACGCCAATGCGTCTGATGTTCCGGCTAAAGCACTGATTGCTGATGGCTACCAAGGCATTGTTAGCGCCGGTGTTGGCAATGGTAATCTTTATCACACGGTGTTCGATACACTGGCAACAGCGGCTCATAATGGTGTGGCTGTTGTGCGCTCATCCCGTGTGCCGACCGGCTCGACCACCGAAGATGCAGAAGTTGACGATACCAAATATGGTTTTGTTGCCTCTGGCTCTCTGAATCCGCAAAAAGCCCGCGTGTTGCTGCAATTGGCATTAACCCAAACGCAAAAACCGCAAGAGATCCAAAAGCTATTCCACGCCTATTGATCGGGCAATCTTCGACGGAGGCTTCGGCCTCCGTATCATTAAAGCAGCACAGTTTCTCCCTCTCAGGCGAATAACCATTGCAGCAGGCGGACTCGAATGATAAAACCGAGTCAGGATAATGTTGGCAATCTCAGTAGAGTGTGGTGAGGGGAAATGACACAAGTTTATAATTTTAGCGCAGGTCCGGCGATGCTACCGGTTGAGGTTTTACGTCGTGCGGAACAAGAGTTACGTAACTGGCATGGTCTTGGAACGTCGGTGATGGAGATCAGCCACCGCAGTAAAGAATTTATGCAGGTAGCTGAAGAAGCAGAAAAAGATCTGCGCGATCTGATGCAAATTCCGGCTAATTATAAAGTGTTATTCTGCCACGGTGGTGCGCGGGCGCAGTTTGCAGCCGTGCCATTGAACCTGCTCGGCGACAGTAAAAGCGCTGATTATATTGACGGCGGCTACTGGGCACACAGTGCAGTTAAAGAAGCACAGAAATACTGCACACCTAATGTTATTGATGTGACGACCCACGATAACGGTGTGACGGGTATTCAGCCGATGAAACAGTGGAAGTTGAGTGATAATGCTGCCTATGTGCATTACTGCCCGAATGAGACCATTGATGGCCTGGCGATTAATGAAGAGCCTGATTTCGGCAATAAAGTGGTGGTTGCCGACTACTCCTCATCCATTCTCTCTCGCCCGATTGATATCAGCCGCTATGGCGTGATTTATGCGGGTGCACAGAAAAATATTGGTCCAGCGGGCCTGACCGTGGTTATCGTACGTGACGATTTGTTAGGTAAAGCGCGTACTGAGTTGCCATCGATCCTTGATTATAAAGTGCTGGCTGAAAACGACTCTATGTTCAATACCCCGCCAACCTTCGCCTGGTATCTCTCCGGCCTGGTCTTTAAGTGGCTGAAAGAGCAGGGTGGTTTGGGCGCAATGGAAAAACGTAATCAGGCCAAAGCCGAATTACTCTATAGCGCTATCGACAGCACCGGTTTCTACCGCAATCAGGTGGCGAAAGCTAACCGCTCTTGGATGAATGTGCCGTTCCAAATGGCTGATGGGTCATTGGACAAACTGTTCTTGAGTGAGGCTGAAGCGCAAGGCTTGCAAGCTTTGAAAGGGCACCGCGTGGCCGGCGGGATGCGCGCTTCGATCTATAACGCGATGCCAATCGAAGGCGTTAAAGCATTAACAGATTTTATGGCTGACTTTGAACGCCGCCATGGTTGATGGCTGACGGCTCAGGGCCGATATCAACCTGAGCTGACATCACCCATTTACTTATAACGCATTAATTTATAATAATTTAATTTGCTATGACAACAGCTCCGCCCTATGCGGGGCTGTTGCCCATTGAAGACTGGAGAGTACTTTTCCCATGCTGGAATCCCTGACGTTACAACCCATCGCCCTGATTAATGGCACCGTTAATTTACCCGGTTCTAAAAGTGTTTCTAACCGTGCACTGCTTCTGGCCGCGCTGGCCGAAGGGACTACCCAGCTGAATAACCTGTTAGACAGTGATGATATTCGCCATATGCTCAATGCGTTACAGGCGCTGGGGGTGAATGTCCGTCTCTCCGCTGATCGTACCCGCTGTGAAGTTGATGGTGTTGGCGGTAAGTTAGCAGCAGAGAGCCCATTGGAGCTCTTCTTGGGGAATGCGGGAACGGCAATGCGGCCATTGGCAGCCGCCCTGTGCTTGGGTGATAGCGATATTGTGTTAACCGGCGAACCGCGTATGAAAGAGCGGCCAATTGGTCATCTGGTGGATGCATTGCGCCAGGGGGGCGCACAGATTGATTATCTGGAGCAAGAAAACTACCCACCGCTGCGCTTACGTGGCGGCTTCCGTGGCGGCAACCTGACGGTTGATGGCAGTGTCTCCAGCCAATTTCTGACGGCATTGCTCATGGCGGCCCCGCTGGCTGAACAGGACACCGAAATTCAGATTCAGGGGGAGCTGGTTTCCAAGCCCTATATCGATATTACCCTGCATCTGATGAACGCCTTTGGTGTGGATGTCAAGCATGAGAACTACCAGATCTTCCATATCAAGGGGGGCCAGAGCTATCGCACTCCAGGGGCCTATTTGGTTGAAGGTGATGCCTCTTCAGCCTCCTATTTCTTAGCCGCCGCTGCGATTAAGGGTGGCACAGTGCGTGTCACAGGTATCGGCAAAAAAAGTGTGCAGGGCGACATCCGGTTTGCTGATGTGCTGGAAAAAATGGGCGCAAAAGTGACTTGGGGCGACGATTACATTGAGTGCAGCCGTGGCGAATTACGCGGCATTGATATGGATATGAACCACATTCCTGATGCGGCAATGACCATTGCGACGACAGCACTATTTGCTGATGGCCCGACAGTCATTCGTAATATCTATAACTGGCGGGTAAAAGAGACAGACCGCTTATCGGCTATGGCAACTGAGCTAAGAAAAGTGGGGGCGCAAGTCGAAGAGGGCGAAGACTATATTCGCGTCGTCCCCCCTGCGCAGTTAATCACCGCAGAAATCGGAACCTATAATGACCACCGCATGGCGATGTGTTTCTCACTGGTGGCGCTATCCGCTATTCCAATAACCATCCTTGACCCTAAATGCACCGCGAAGACCTTCCCTGACTACTTCGAGCAGTTAGCCCGATTGAGTCAGCCATCCTGATCATTATTTTTATGATCATAATATTATGATGGGTGCTGCGTGATCTATCAGCATAAAATGGGCGCCCCTAGGTGCCCACTCTTTAGTCGATAACAGACTGTTTTATTACCTGTCATCACTTATCTCTTTAGCGAATCAATAAAAAATAAATATTTTTTCTGGTTATCTTTCCCATCTCTTCTACACTCCTGCCACTGCCATGGTCTTATTTTCAGCAACTGAACCTCGGTGGGGTAACAGTTCACATCGATGCGGCGTATAATGTTGCTCCTGTGTTTGCCCGATGGGGTAGACAAGAGGTTTTGCCTACCGAAAGGAGAGAGAAATGACGGTGACAGCCCCGGTGATAACCGTTGATGGACCAAGTGGTGCAGGAAAAGGTACGCTTTGCAAAGCATTGGCTGAATCGTTGGGCTGGCGTTTGCTAGATTCTGGTGCGATCTACCGAGTTTTGGCTTTGGCGGCACTGCATCATCAGGTTGATATCAGCACCGAAGAGGCATTGGTACCACTTGCCGCACATCTCGATGTTCGTTTTGTCTCACAGAATGGGCAGTTAAAAGTGATTTTAGAAGGTGAGGATGTCAGTAATGAGATCCGCACCGAAACTGTGGGTAACACCGCATCCCAAGCTGCTGCTTTTCCACGTGTTCGTGAGGCATTATTGCGCCGACAACGGGCATTTCGTGAAGCGCCAGGCCTGATTGCCGATGGCCGAGATATGGGTACTGTGGTCTTTCCTGATGCGCCGGTAAAAATATTTCTTGATGCAAGTTCGCAAGAACGTGCGCACCGACGTATGCTACAGTTGCAGGAAAAGGGGTTTAATGTTAACTTTGAACGTCTTTTAGCCGAGATACAGGAGCGAGACTCTCGCGATCGTAATCGGTCTATTGCACCTTTAGTCCCTGCGGCGGATGCGTTGGTACTGGATTCAACCAGTATGTCAATCGAGCAGGTGATCGAACAGGCGCTGGCTTATGCCCAACGAATTCTAGCATTGCCGTTAAAAAAATGACGTCAATGCGGTCAGTTCTGAGCTCTCAACGATTTATTTTTTAATTAAAATTATTTTTGATGAGCACTTTAACCTTACTGCAAGGATATGTGGCGAGGCATGTGAAACAACCCCATCCGGCGGGATGCTAGATGGACGTTAACCTTAAGAATCCTGAAGATTATAAACATGACAGAATCTTTTGCTCAACTCTTTGAAGAATCCCTGAAAACAATTGAAACACGTCCGGGCTCTATCGTCCGTGGTGTTGTTGTTTCTATCGATAAAGATATCGTACTGGTTGACGCCGGTCTGAAATCTGAGTCAGCAATTCCAGCAGAACAGTTCAAGAACGCGCAAGGCGAACTGGAAATTCAAGTCGGCGACGAAGTTGACGTTGCACTGGACGCTGTTGAAGACGGCTTCGGTGAAACTCTGCTGTCCCGTGAGAAAGCTAAGCGTCACGAAGCATGGCTGATGCTGGAAAAGGCTTACGAAGAAGCTGCAACCGTTACTGGTGTGATCAACGGCAAAGTGAAGGGCGGCTTTACAGTCGAACTGAACGGTATCCGTGCGTTCCTGCCTGGTTCACTGGTTGATGTGCGTCCAGTTCGCGATACTCTGCATCTGGAAGGCAAAGAGCTTGAGTTCAAAGTCATCAAGCTGGATCAGAAACGCAACAACGTCGTTGTTTCTCGTCGTGCAGTTATCGAATCTGAGAACAGCGCTGAGCGCGATCAATTGCTGGAAAACCTGCAAGAAGGCATGGAAGTCAAAGGTATCGTTAAGAACCTGACTGACTACGGCGCATTCGTTGATCTGGGTGGCGTTGATGGCTTGCTGCACATTACTGACATGGCTTGGAAACGTGTTAAACACCCAAGCGAAATTGTCAATGTGGGCGACGAAATCACTGTTAAAGTTCTGAAATTCGACCGCGAACGTACTCGTGTATCCCTTGGCTTGAAACAGCTGGGCGAAGATCCATGGGTTGCTATCGCTAAACGTTACCCAGAAAGCACTAAGCTGACTGGCCGTGTAACTAACCTGACTGATTACGGCTGCTTCGTAGAGATCGAAGAGGGCGTTGAAGGTCTGGTACACGTTTCAGAAATGGATTGGACCAACAAAAACATTCACCCGTCTAAAGTTGTTAACGTTGGCGACGTAGTGGAAGTTATGGTTCTGGACATCGATGAAGAGCGTCGTCGTATTTCTCTGGGCCTGAAACAGTGCAAATCTAACCCATGGCAGCTGTTTGCAGAAACCCACAACAAAAACGACCGCGTTGAAGGTAAAATCAAGTCTATCACTGACTTCGGTATCTTCATCGGCCTGGACGGCGGCATCGACGGCCTGGTTCACCTGTCTGACATCTCCTGGAACGTTGCAGGCGAAGAAGCAGTTCGTGAATACAAGAAAGGCGACGAAATCGCAGCTGTTGTTCTGCAAGTTGACGCAGAACGCGAGCGTATCTCCCTGGGCGTAAAACAACTAGCAGAAGACCCGTTCAATAACTACCTGTCTGTTAACAAGAAAGGTGCTATTGTTACTGGTAAAGTAACTGCAGTTGACGCTAAAGGTGCTACAGTTGAATTGGCTGGCGGCGTAGAAGGTTATCTGCGTGCTTCCGAAGCAACTCGCGACCGCGTTGAAGATGCAACGCTGGTTCTGAACGTAGGTGATGAAGTTGAAGCCAAATATACTGGCGTTGACCGCAAAAACCGCGTAATCAGCCTGTCTGTTCGTGCTAAAGACGAAGCTGATGAGAAAGATGCTATTGCTACAGTTAACAACAAGCCAGAAGAAGGCAACTTCTCTAGCGCAATGGCAGAAGCGTTCAAAGCTGCAAAAGGCGAGTAATAACGGGGGGCGGTTTCTCCGCCCCTATACGGTAGTTTAGCTGCAAAGCTTGGAGGTAATATGACCAAGTCTGAACTTATTGAAAGACTTGCTGGCCAGCAATCTCATGTACCGGCTAAGGCCGTTGAGGATGCAGTGAAAGAGATGCTTGAACATATGGCTGGAACACTAGCTGAAGGTGAGCGCATTGAGATCCGAGGATTTGGCAGTTTTTCTCTTCACTACCGTGCTCCGCGTGTTGGCCGTAATCCAAAGACTGGCGCTAAAGTTGAGTTGGAAGGTAAGTACGTTCCACACTTTAAGCCAGGTAAAGAATTGCGTGATCGCGCTAATATCTACGGTTAAGTTGTTTACGACTTACCGCGTTATTATGTGTGCCCAAAGAACGTGGGGTTGTCGCTAACAAGCTGCAACTTCATGTTTTAAGGTATACACGCTGATAAGAAACGGTGCCTCTCGCGGCACCGTTTTTCTTTTTTATCCCTCAATGCTGTTGTCCGTCATATCCGGCCTTCTCGATAAATAAATCACTTCTTTTTTAGATACATCCCGCATTTCCTCCACTGTTTTTGCAACAGGGTAAAAGAGTTAGCGAACTGGCTCTGAACTCCTGCATTTTGTACTGGCAGCATGGTTCATCAACATAGAAAATCCACTTATTCCCTGTGAAATGAACGGATGGCATGAGGCTATCTGGTAGGCGACAATGGACGGTTTATTATTACTTTATCAATCGATCAGGCGGCAGCGGCTGTAGTTGTCGGGTTATTACCCCTTATCTTTCTACCTCAGTTGCCCGGAGCCAATATTATTGGCGCGGTGTTGATGTTAGGCGTGCTACTCGGGTTAATCCGCAATAGCTATTGCCAATTTTTGGCATTAGTCATGATCAGTTTTATATGGGGGAGTTGGCACGGAAATAGGGTGCTGGCACAAATTGGAGCATTAACTCAGGGCGAGCAGCAAATAGTCGCAACAATAAATAGTTCGCGTCTTGCATGGGGCGAAGATAAAAAAGTCCTATTGGGCATTCAACAAGTTAATGGACAACGAGTCTTTCCCCCTATCGCGGTCGTCGTACATGGGGTAAATGCGCTTGAGCATCATTGTGCTGGACAACAATGGTCGTTGAGCTTGCGAATGCGGGCTGTTCACAGCTTATTAAATGAAGGTGGCTTTGACAGCCAACGATGGGCGATGGCAAACCGCCATCCATTGCAAGGACGTATCATTAAAGCTGAGTTACTTGATGGGCGTTGCAGTCTGCGCCAGCAGGTCATCAGCGTCATTGAACAGCAACTAGCGCCCTATGATCAGCGGCAGATATTACTGGCGCTGGCTTTTGGTGAAAGGAAGCAGTTGGATAGACCACAATGGGCGCTGTTGCGTGATACAGGGACAGCACACCTGATGGCGATTTCAGGGCTGCACATTGCTTTGGCGGCTCTATTCGGAGGAGTACTGGCACGGGCAGTACAACTCTTATTACCCGCCAGATGGGTTGGGCCACTGTTTCCGCTGATAATTGGTTGGCTGGCGGCAATGATATATGTTTGGCTGGCAGGGGCAAATCCTCCAGCAGTCAGGGCTGCCATAGCATTAACTCTGTGGCTGTTGCTCCGGCTATTTGGTATTTCGTGCAGCACATGGCAAGTATGGTTATGGGGGCTGGCGCTAATTTTACTGAGCGAACCACTCGCTATACTCTCAGACAGTTTGTGGCTCTCCTGTCTGGCGGTATTCAGCTTACTATGTTGGTATCACTGGGTGCCCATTTCCGCTCGCTTTCGGGTGGGGTGGGCTGGGGTGGTTATCCGGTGTTTCCATTTGCAATTCGGCATGATGCTGTTGTTGATGCCACTGCAAATTAGTTTGTTTCATGGTGTCAGCTTATTTTCGATACCAGCAAATTTATGGTCAGTACCACTTATTTCTTTGCTTACTGTACCTTGCGTGTTGCTGGCACTGGCATTCACGCTGCTTCCAACCACGGCTGGCGTATTTTGGTTTATGGCCGATATGTCACTTACCGTGGTTCTCTTACCGCTCAATCAACTGAAAGCGGGGTGGTTGCATACCGGGGCCACATCAGTTGCACTTGGCTATGGTGGCTGGTTAGCCATACTCATCTGGCGTTTTCAATGGTGGCGAAGCTATCCCATTGGGATCATGGTGTTATGTGTCAATTTGGTACTATTCAGTCATAGGCGCGATGAATATCACTGGCGCGTTGATATGCTGGATATTGGGCATGGTCTGGCAATGGTTATTGAGCGTGAGGGGAAAGCGATTATCTTTGACACGGGTAATCGCTGGAGTACGGGCAGCATGGCTGCTGTAGTGGTTCTTCCTTATTTGCGATGGCGCGGCATTACTGTTGAGCAGATTATTCTAAGTCATGACCATCAGGATCATACCGGGGGGCTTGCTGAGATTCAGGCCATTTTTCCACAGGTGAGTGTTCGTGCACCATTTCCCGTCGCCGGTATTGTAAATAGTTTGCCATGTAAACAAGGGGTTACTTGGCAGTGGCAAGGTTTAGATTTTGAGGTTTTGTGGCCTAAAACAGAGGTGATTAATGCCCAAAATGATGATTCATGTGTTATTCGCATTGATGATGGTAAACACAGCTTGTTATTGACCGGTGATCTTGAGACTCAGGGAGAACGGCACTTGATCAAACATTTCCGCACTAAATTAGCTGCAACAGTGCTGCAAGTCCCTCACCACGGCAGTAATACCTCTTCGACAGCGCCTTTTCTGCGGGCAGTAAAACCCGAATTGGCATTTGCTTCTGCCGCGCGCTATAACCAATGGCAGCTACCAACGAAAAAAGTGATTAAGCGCTATCAAAAAAATAACATTATTTGGCGAGAAACATCAGTATCCGGCCAGATAAGTGTTTATTTTTACAGTGATAATTGGCAAGTTAAAAGTTATCGCGAACAATTAATGCCACGTTGGTATCACCAGCGGTTTGGTGTTGGAGGCCATAATGAGTAGAATAGGCCGCTATTTCTTCTGGTGCTGGTATTTGCATGATGAATGATAAAGATCTATCCACTTGGCAGACATTTCGTCGCCTCTGGCCAACGATCACTCCTTATAAGACCGGACTTGTTGTTGCGGCGATAGCATTAATCCTAAATGCCGCCAGTGATACCTTTATGTTGTCGTTGCTGAAACCATTGCTAGACGATGGGTTCGGTCATGCGGATAGCTCAATTTTAAAATGGATGCCATTGGCTGTCATCGGTTTGATGGTTGTTCGTGGGGTAACCGGTTTTATTTCTAGCTACTGTATCTCATGGGTATCGGGCAAAGTGGTGATGCATATTCGCCGCCGATTGTTCAGCCACATGATGGGGATGCCGGTCTCCTTTTTTGACCAGCAATCGACCGGTACACTGTTATCGCGTATTACCTATGACTCCGAGCAGGTAGCGGCATCATCTTCCAGTGCATTGGTGACAGTGGTGCGGGAAGGGGCTTCTATCATCGGTTTGTTCATCATGATGTTTTATTATAGCTGGCAGTTGTCAGTAATTTTAATCGTCATTGCGCCGATTGTTTCAATCTCTATCCGATTGGTTTCTAAGCGTTTTCGTAATATCAGTAAAAATATGCAAAGTACCATGGGTGAAGTGACCACTAGTGCTGAGCAAATGCTGAAAGGGCACAAAGAGGTGTTGATCTTTGGTGGCCAGAAAGTTGAAACCGAACGTTTCGATACCGTCAGTAACCGTATGCGCCAGCAGGGAATGAAACTGGTTTCTGCCTCTTCCATTTCTGATCCGATTATTCAGCTAATTGCCTCTTTTGCCTTGGCATTCGTGCTCTATGCAGCAAGTTTCCCTAGCGTGATGGAAACCCTGACCGCCGGTACTATCACTGTCGTATTCTCTGCAATGATTGCTCTGATGCGTCCATTGAAATCACTTACCAATGTGAATGCACAGTTCCAGCGTGGTATGGCTGCTTGCCAAACGCTATTCACCATTTTGGATATGGAGCAGGAAAAAGACGAGGGTAAACTGGAAGTTGAACGTGCTAAAGGCGAAATCGAATTCCAGCATGTGACCTTCTGCTATCCAGGCAAAGATACCCCAGCACTGAATGATATCAATATGCACATTGAAGCGGGCAAAACCGTGGCATTGGTAGGGCGTTCAGGCTCAGGTAAGTCGACCATCGCCAATTTGCTAACCCGTTTTTATGATGTTAGTGACGGTAGTATTTTGTTGGATGGACACGATCTGCGTGATTACCGACTCGGGGCTTTACGCAACCAAGTTGCGTTAGTCTCGCAAAACGTTCATCTATTCAATGACACAGTAGCGAACAATATTGCTTACGCCCGTGATGATCAGTACAGTCGCGCTGAAATCGAAGAAGCTGCTCGTATGGCGTATGCCATGGACTTTATTAATAAAATGGAGCATGGCCTGGACACTGTTATTGGTGAAAACGGCGTAATGCTTTCCGGGGGCCAGCGTCAGCGAATTGCCATTGCCCGAGCCTTACTACGCGACTGCCCAATCTTGATTCTGGATGAAGCCACTTCGGCGCTGGATACTGAGTCTGAGCGGGCAATTCAGGCCGCCTTGGACGAGCTACAGAAAAATCGCACCTCACTGATTATTGCTCATCGCCTATCAACGATTGAAAAAGCGGATGAAATATTGGTTATTGAAGATGGGCGCATCGTAGAGCGTGGTGTACATGCAGAATTGTTGGCGAAGCAAGGTGCTTATGCCCAACTTAACCGTATGCAGTTCGGCCAATGATTGAGCGTATCTGGTCAGGAGACTCCTGGCTCTATTTGCTGCTGTTACCGCTCTCTTGGTTATACGGCGCAATCAGCTGGATTATCCGGGCCAGTTACCGCTTGGGACTGCGAACCTCCTGGCGCTCGCCAGTTCCGGTTATCATTGTGGGTAACCTGACTGCGGGGGGCAATGGCAAGACGCCTGTCGTCATCTGGCTGGTGGAGCAGTTACAACTGCGGGGCTACCGTGTTGGGGTAGTCTCTCGTGGTTATGGTGGCAAGTCCGCCGTGTATCCGTTAGTGCTGACTAATGAAAGCACCACGGCGCAGGCTGGTGATGAACCGGTGTTGATTTATCAACGCACTGGTGCGCCAGTGGCGGTTGCGCCAAAACGTGCTGAAGCAATCCAGGCGCTACTGCAATCCCATACACTGGACTTTATCATCACCGATGATGGTTTACAGCACTATGCACTACAGCGCGATGTTGAACTGGTAGTCATTGATGGTGTGCGCCGTTTTGGCAACGGCTGGTGGTTACCCGCAGGCCCGATGCGCGAGCGGGCAGGGCGATTGCACTCCGTGGATGCGGTTATCACTAATGGTGGTGTCGCCGCAGCGGGAGAGATCCCAATGCAATTGGTCGCTCGGGAGGCGGTCAATCTGGTGACAGGGGAGCGTCAACCGGCACGGCAGTTACAGCATGTCACTGCTATGGCCGGTATTGGTCATCCTCCGCGTTTTTTTGCCACATTGAGTCTGCTAGGGATTGAGCCTGAAAATGAGTATGCTTTTGCCGACCATCAGGATTATTCATTGGCGCAACTTAGCCCACTGACCACTGGCCCACAAATTTTACTGATGACCGAAAAAGATGCCGTCAAATGCCGGACTTTCGCTCAGCCTAATTGGTGGTACTTGCCAGTAGATGCCCTGTTGCCAGCCGATCAGGCTGAATCATTGTTGCTGAAAATAGAGGCATTATCGCAACATGCAAAATAGCCCAAGGTAATAGCCCAAGGTTATATATTCAACTGCGTGAGCTTCAGGGCTGTTGCACATGCCCTAAGTGAGCGCTGCTGAGTCTCTTCGTACAGTTGTAATTCATTCATCACCGCTATACCCAAATCACGCTGAAAATTTTGTTGGCTGGAGTGTTCGGCAAAATGACTCTGCCCTTTATCCCCTAAGTTCGACTGAAAAATACCGGCAGCACTGACTGGCAGAAAGTCCTCATAGACCAAAGGTTCATATTGGATGATCTCGGCGTCAATTAGCTGATTTAGCGTCAGCGATTGTATTGATTCAGTCGATACGCTACGGCTTTTCTCTGTGGGGAAATAGCGGAAGAAGGCGAGCTTCTCGGCACGCATCGCCTGATAATTATCAGGAAACTGACTAAATTGCTCGCTAAGAATCGCCATGTACTGCGCGGCATTTTTTTCATTCGCGGGAACCTGCAATTGATCCTGTGCGGCTTGAAGCAAACGGTCATATAGACTGCGGCCCTTGGCTGTCAAGGCGGCCCCGCGTTGCTCTATCTCGCCAAACCGGGCGGTGTGATGCCCTGGAATGAGTTGCCCATCGGTGGAGACAAACGCGATTTTCTCCTCCAGCGCTTTAAAACTGGTTTGCCGTAGCAGTATTGGGCAGTTGCGTGGCGGAGGGCCTTCAATCACCGCTTTGGGGGTAATATTATGCTGAGGCATCGCCAATTGTACGGCGTCAATATCCAAGGTTCGTGGGGTCAGGTGGTTAATATGTGGCCCTTTGAAAGCCACCACATCGGCAATCAGCCGATGCTGGTCATGCAGTTGCTGATAGACTTCAGCACTAACCGTTGCTTGATTATGCCAGCGGAATGTCTCGAGTGACTGAGTGATAAAATCATCGGCCTCGCCACTGGTCAGCCCGCCTGCGGTTTCAGACTGAATAATCAGCTCGATAGCTCGCGAGGTAAAAATTGACCTTTTTGCCAAAATATCGGCAGCTTGTTGCCGCAACTCAGGTTGCTCAATCAACTCCAACCGCAGTAATGACGTAAAAATTCTGAACGGACAGGTTTGTAGCGAAGCTTCATGTACCGCACGGAAGGCTGTCGAGTGCACCGGCACACCCGCAGGAGCCAGATCATAATAGCCGACAGCTTGCATGCCCATCACAGCAAAAAGGCGGCGTAGCATCGCAAGTTCAGTAGCAGTTCCTACGCGAATAGCGCCGTGCCGCTCCATGCTAAGCCGCTCAATCTCTCCTGTTTGGTGCAACTGACGTGCCAGTGCAGGCTGCTGATTTATCGTCTGTTTATTGGTATCGGCAACCAGCTGTAATAAGGTGCCGTAAAGTGGGACTTCGGCCTGATACATATCCGACATGGCGCGGGAGAATCTGGCGCGGATCTCATCGGGATGGATAAATGACGGGTGGCTCATAATCAGGTCGCTCCTTCTTGCCTATCGGGGCCGTCATCGCCAGATAATGGTGTCTGCGGCGCTCGTATGTTCAGTTTTTATTTTAGATTGATATCGATAAATTAGCTGGTAAGCAGCGGAGAATATTGGTTTTTTATGCGTAGCATCTCATTCATGCTGTGATTTAATGCATACCCCCAGATAAAATTGTTGCATAGTGTATTATATTGTGAGTTAATGGCGGTTGGCCTGTGATACAGACCTATTTATGTGTAAACCTGTACGAGAGTAAAGCAGAGCAGTTCCTCCCAAGACGTTATCTTGCGATACCGCTTCAAAGGCGAATCTTCTAGTATCTCCGATAGTAACTCCCATAAGTAATGTTTATAAACAGCCCCACTACTATTTATTCCCACTAGCGAGTTTCCAATAGCGCTAAGTGCCTTATGGCAGATAAAGCTGCGTGGGTGGTAGTTACAGATGGTGGTAGTTACAGATATTGTTGCTCTGTCATTCAGAACAGTAATGTTTGGACTATTTTGGAAAATAATCATGCCTCTGTGCTAATTATTTATCCGGATAGCAAAATTTTAAGACCCGTACTTATGCGGGTTTTTTCATACAATCAAGCTCATAGAGGTTTAATCAGAAAACTTTAGGATGGGCAACTGCATCTAAACAATAAATAAAAATGAGTTGTTAGGATGCCCAGTAAAAGGAAATTTATTATGACGTTAAAAATGGGTCGCGTGAAATGGTTCAATCAGTCTGAAGGTTACGGCTTCATTTCACCACACGATGGTGGTTTGGATGTGTATGTGAGTAAGACAGCCATTGCCAACACCAAAAACAGATCACTGAGTGAAGGGCAGGACGTGGAATTCTCTACTTATCGTAGTATTCATGGACCGTCAGCAGCAGATGTGATCGCTTTCTAAGCAAACGGCTACCCAAGGGTAGCCGTTAGTTTTTTTGCCTCTATTCAACCAACACACTGATTGCCGGGCGATTTTGCAGGTGCTTCTATTTGTATTTTTGCAGCTTAGTTGCTGAAGTTAGCAAACAGCGCAATGATTTTATGGAATACTTTCATTTCTTTCTCGATAGATACAATTGTGTGATTTAGGTCACAAATTTTACTCCTCGCCATTCAACATATCAATAACAAAACCAACATTTATCACCCCTGGCTAGGGCGTGTGTTTACTTATCTTGATGCTAATTAACATAACTGTTTGTTATTAATCGTTGATATGCATGACGGTGCCGGCGCAGTTAACCTGCATCCGCAGATATGGTATCCTCGACCACTTTCCTGCTGGCTAAACTCCACTCTGGGGGATGTATGGATCATCGTTTACTCGAAATCGTTGCCTGTCCGGTCTGCAACGGCAAGTTGTACTTCAATAAAGAGAATCTTGAACTGGTATGTAAGGCTGACAATCTGGCCTACCCGGTGCGCGATGGCATTCCGGTATTGTTGGAGAACGAAGCCCGCCCACTGTCAATTGATGAGAAGCACGCATGAGTTTCATTGCTATAATTCCCGCCCGTTATGCTTCAACCCGTCTGCCCGGTAAGCCGTTGGCTGATATTGCTGGCAAACCGATGGTCGTCCATGTGATGGAGCGCGCGCTGGCATCCGGTGCTTCTCGGGTGATTGTGGCAACCGATCATCCGGAAGTGGTTAAAGCCGTTGAAGCCGTGGGGGGAGAGGTGTGTCTGACCCGCACAGATCATCAATCAGGTACCGAGCGATTAGCGGAAGTCATTGAGCGTTATGGCTTTGCGGATGATGACATTATCGTCAATGTGCAGGGCGATGAACCCCTGATACCACCGGTCATTATTCGCCAGGTAGCTGATAACCTGGCAGCATGTAGTGCTGGTATGGCAACACTGGCAGTGCCCATTGAAAGCAGCGAAGAAGCATTTAACCCTAATGCCGTCAAAGTGGTGATGGATGCTCAAGGTTATGCGCTCTATTTCTCCCGTGCCGCTATTCCGTGGGAAAGAGAGCGTTTTGCGCAATCAAAAGAGAGCATCGGCGACTGCTTCTTGCGCCATATTGGTATCTACGCCTATCGTGCCGGTTTTATCCGCCGTTATGTTAACTGGGCACCGAGTAAACTCGAGCAAATCGAACTGTTAGAGCAACTGCGTGTGCTGTGGTATGGCGAGAAAATCCACGTGGCGGTCGCCAAAGCCGTACCTGCGGTAGGGGTTGATACCCAAGAAGATTTAGATAGAGTTCGGGCGATTATGCTCAACCAGTAACAGCCGCTAAAGCGCTTAAGCCAGACTCAATGGGGTCTGGCTTTTTTGTGCACAGAAAACCCCCAGCTAGGCTGGGGGTTCCGTAAAGCTTTCAGCTTTGAGTCAGTTATAAAAACCCCTTTTGATTTGTTAAAACAGTTTGCGGTCTGGCAACTGCAAACGTTCAACAAGAAATCAAAAGGGGGTCCCTATGAGGGACGAAAAGAGCTTAGCGCACACGCGATGGAACTGTAAATATCACATAGTATTTGCGCCGAAGTACCGAAGACAGGTGTTCTACGGGGAAAAGCGCAAAGCGATTGGCAGTATTTTAAGAAAGCTGTGCGAATGGAAGAACGTGAATATTCTGGAAGCGGAATGTTGTGTGGATCACATCCATATGCTTCTGGAAATCCCACCCAAGATGAGTGTGTCGGGCTTTATGGGATACCTAAAGGGAAAGAGTAGCCTGATGCTTTATGAGCAGTTTGGCGATTTGAAGTTCAAATATCGTAACCGGGAGTTTTGGTGTCGAGGGTATTACGTTGATACGGTGGGTAAAAATACAGCCAGGATACAAGAATACATAAAACACCAACTGGAAGAGGATAAAATGGGTGAGCAGTTGTCGATCCCCTATCCGGGTAGCCCGTTTACGGGCCGTAAGTAACGAATTGTGATGCAAATGTCAGATCGCGATGCGCCTGTTAGGGCGCGGCAGGTAAGAGAGCCTTATAGGCGCATATGAAAAACCTCCGGCTATGCCGGAGGATATTTATTAATGGGGGCTACCCTGCATTGCGCTATTTTATGTTTATTGTGGATATTATTTGATCTGCATTCTGGAAATCTCCTGCCCACCATCCCATTATGAATCATCAATTTTGGCAGATAATTGGATAGAGCCTTATGGAACAGCTGAAAGCTGAATTGAGTGTCGTGCTTGGGGAGTCAGTTACCCGCCTTGAACGCATCAGCGAGCAGCCCTATGCCCATCTGTATGCAATCTATAATCAGCAGGGGCAGGCTATCCCATTATTGGCGAAAAGCTATGTTTGTCAGGGGATTGCCCAGCAAGAGGCCTATAAGTTGTCCATGCTGGCGCGGGAGGGGGACATCCGCTTGCCGACGGTGTACGGCTTAGTTATGACCCATCAATCGCCCTATAAAGAAATTCTGCTGATGGAACGTCTACGTGGCGTTTCGGTAGAAGCACCGACGCGGACCGGCGACCGCTGGAGTGCCTTGATGGATCAAATCGTTGAAGGTGTGTTGGCGTGGCATCGGATTGATAGCCATGGCTGTGTCGGCAATGTAGATAGCACGCAGGAAAATGATTGGTTTAGTTGGTATCAGCAGCGAGTTGAAGTGCTGTGGGCCAGTTTGTCGAATATGAACTCGCCGCTAATGACGTTAGAGGACCGCGCGATACTTTATCGTGCCAGAGCCTCACTGAAGTCACTTTTTGCCGATTTTGACGACAGCTCGGTACTGGTTCACGGCAATCTTACGCTGCGCAGTATGCTCAAAGATGCGCGTAGTGACCAGTTGTTGGCGATGCTCAACCCAGGCCCGATGTTGTGGGCGCCACGTGAATATGACTTATTCCGCCTTAGCGAAGAGGGTATGCCGAGCCAACTTCTCTACCGCTACCTCAGTAAAGCCCCCGTCTCTGAATCCTTCGTTGCCCGCCGTTGGCTCTATACGCTTTGGGAACTCGTCTCGCGCTTTATTCATACTGGCAGTTTAGATCGCGCTTTATTTGATAACGCAGCGCGACAACTTTTACCTTGGCTAAATTAGCGATCTTGGGCGCTGCTGCTATTTTCATCACTCTTATGGCCACTTAATTTTTGCCACATTAGCCCCATTGTCTCATACCAGGCGCGCTCGCTATGACCCAAATAGGCTGCCGCTGGAATAGTGCGTTCCCAGCTATGCAGTGGCGTGGTAATGGCCAACTGATTAGCCGGAGCGGGGATAGGGTGCAATCCAATGGCGGTAAAGAACTTAATTGCACGTGGTAGATGGCTCGCTGAGGTCACCAGTAAAAACGGTTTATCCCCCACCAAAGTCGCCACCGCCGCCGCCTCTTCGACAGTATCTTTCGGTTGTTCTAACGTCACAATATCTGCCGCTGGGACACCTAAACTTTCTGCCACCTGTGCTGCGGTCTTCGCGCTGCTCTGATTGTTGGGGGTACTGGCGCCAGTAAACACCATTTTTGCATTAGGATGGGCGCGATAAAGCCTGACTCCCTCAGTGACTCTTGGCAAACTATTTGCGAATAAATTGGCACTGGGTGGCCAATTCGGATTAAACGTGTAGCCGCCACCAAGGACAACAATGTAATCTACCGGGTCGTTTCCCTGATAAGTGGCGTACTGTTTTTCCAGTGGTAATAGCAGGCGATCCGCGACAGGTTGTAGGCTAATAAGCAATAATAGCAGCCAACTCAATGTAAAAAGTGTTTTGCCACTTTTCTGCCAGCGAGTAAACCACAATAAGATTAATGCCAGTCCCATAACCAGAAGTAGAAAAGGCAGTGGCATTAATAAGCCGCCAACAAATTTTTTTAAGGTGAAAAGCATAAAAATAGGGACCTTTTGACTGAAAAAACGGCATTTGATGAGGATTACCGGTCAAGAAGATTTATTCTAAGTCAGGCTGTGCCAAAATAGCAGGTTCGACGGCACTCTTTTTACTGTAACTATCGATTTACTCGTCTCTATCAACGGCGATAAATCAATAGTTATAGATATACCCAAAGTCATTGGCGGAGCAGTTGTTCATGCAGGATCGTAATTTCGATGATATTGCCGAAAAGTTCTCCCGCAATATCTACGGTACGACGAAGGGAATGATTCGTCAGGCGGTGGTTTGGCAAGATATTACCGAGCTGTTAGTGCAGTTACCGCAACGGCCGTTACGGATTTTAGATGCCGGAGGCGGCGAAGGGCATATGGCATGTCAACTGGCGGCATTAGGCCACCAGGTTCTATTATGTGACCTCTCTGCTGAGATGATCCAGCGTGCTAAAGCCGCGGCTCAGGAAAAAGGTGTGAGCCACAACATGCAATTTGTACAAAGTGCGGCTCAAGATATCACCCGACATTTAGAACAGCCGGTTGATCTGATATTGTTCCATGCGGTTTTAGAATGGATTGCAGAGCCACAAGAAGTTCTGCAAATACTTTTTAATGCGCTAAAGCCCGGAGGTGCGCTCTCATTGATGTTTTTCAATGCCAATGGGCTGGTAATGCGCAATGCAGTATTAGGTAATTTTCAGTTGGCGATACCGGGTTTAAAAAGGCGTCGACAGCGCTCGCTGTCACCGCAATACCCTTTAGATCCGCCGACGGTATATGGTTGGCTTGAGCAAATGGGTCTATCCATTAGCGGCAAGACGGGAGTCCGGGTGTTTCACGATTACATGAAAAATAAACAGCAACAAGTCGATGAGTTTGCTGAATTATTGGCGTTAGAACAGCGCTATTGCCGGCAGGAGCCGTTTATCAGCCTGGGGCGCTACGTGCATGTCTCGGCGTTTAAGCCGAATCTGAAGGACCCATTATGAGTGAATTTTCCCAGACAGTACCCGAACTGGTCGCCTGGGCGCGAAAAAATGATTTTTCGATTACTCTGCCAACGGAGCGTCTGGCCTTTCTTATGGCGATTGCCACCTTAAACGGTGAGCGGCTGGACGGTGAAATGAGTGAAGGGGAGTTGATCGATGCATTTCGTCACGTCAGCAAAGGTTTTGAACAGACCTCCGAAACCGTGGCGGTGCGGGCCAATAACGCCATCAATGATATGGTGCGCCAGCGGTTACTAAACCGATTTACCAGTGAAATGGCTGACGGCAATGCTATTTACCGTCTGACCCCATTGGGCATTGGTATCACCGATTATTATATTCGTCAGCGCGAATTCTCTACTCTGCGCCTGTCAATGCAGCTGTCTATCGTGGCGCAAGAGCTACAGCGGGCGGCAGAAGCGGCAGAAGAGGGCGGTGATGAATTTCACTGGCACCGCAATGTCTTTGCGCCGCTAAAATATTCAGTGGCTGAAATTTTCGACAGCATTGATATGACGCAGCGCCTGATGGATGAGCAGCAGCATAGCGTGAAGGAAGATATCGCCGCGCTGTTGAATCAGGATTGGCGTGCGGCAATTGCCAGTTGCGAAATGTTGCTGTCAGAAACCTCAGGTACACTACGTGAGTTGCAAGATACGCTGGAAGCGGCAGGTGATAAGCTTCAGGCAAATTTATTGCGTATTCAGGAAGCGACCATCGGCAATGCCGGGTTGGATTTGGTCGATAAGCTAGTCTTTGATCTGCAAAGTAAACTTGACCGTATTATCAGTTGGGGTCAACAGGCGATTGACCTGTGGATCGGTTATGACCGCCACGTGCACAAGTTTATTCGTACTGCAATTGATATGGATAAAAACCGAGTATTCGCCCAACGACTGCGCCAATCGGTACAGAACTATTTTGATAGTCCTTGGACCCTCACCTACGCCAATGCGGATCGCTTGCTGGATATGCGCGATGAAGAGCTGACGTTGCGTAGCGAAGAGGTCACAGGGGAGCTGCCGCCGGATCTGGAGTTTGAAGAGTTCAATGAGATCCGTGAGCAGTTAGCCGCCATGATTGAGCAGGCGTTGCTGGTGTATCAGCAGCAAAAAATGCCGCTCAATTTGGGGGAAGTGATGCGCGACTACCTCGCGCAATATCCGCGTGCTCGTCATTTCGACGTGGCTCGTATCCTGGTCGACCAGGCAGTTCGCCTTGGTGTGGCCGAAGCCGATTTCTCAGGGTTACCTGCCGAATGGCTGGCAATCAATGATTACGGAGCCAAGGTGCAGGCACATGTCATCAACAAATATTGAAGTAGTAATGTCGGTTAAACTGGCTCAGGCATTAGCCAACTCACTGTTTCCCGCGCTGGATAGCCAGTTACGTGCGGGTCGCCATATTGGCATTGATGAGCTGGATAACCATGCTTTTCTGATGGATTTTCAGGAGCAATTGGAAGAGTTCTATACCCGCTATAATGTGGAGTTAATCCGCGCACCAGAAGGTTTCTTCTATCTGCGTCCTCGCTCTACCACCCTTATCCCGCGCTCGGTGCTATCTGAGCTGGATATGATGGTGGGTAAGATCCTGTGTTATCTCTATCTCAGCCCAGAACGTCTGGCCCATGAGGGGATCTTTGCGCAGCAAGAGTTGTACGAAGAGCTATTGAGTCTGGCCGATGAGAGCAAATTGCTGAAGTTTGTTAACCAGCGCTCGACCGGTTCGGATTTGGATAAGCAGAAATTGCAGGAAAAAGTACGAACGTCCCTTAACCGGCTGCGTCGGCTGGGCATGATCTACTTTATGGGCAATGACAGCAGCAAGTTTCGTATCACTGAGGCGGTGTTCCGCTTTGGTGCTGATGTGCGCAGCGGCGATGACCCACGTGAAGCCCAGTTACGCATGATCCGTGATGGCGAGGCCATGGCGGTGGAAAACAGTCTGTCACTCCATGATGAAAGCGATGAAACTGATATCACCATGGGCAATACAACGGACAGTGCAGAGGATGAACAGGAATGATTGAACGCGGTAAATTTCGCTCACTGACCTTGGTTAACTGGAACGGTTTCTTTGCCCGAACATTCGATCTTGATGAATTAGTCACCACGTTATCTGGCGGTAATGGGGCCGGTAAATCGACCGCCATGGCCGCTTTTGTCACCGCATTGATTCCTGACCTGACGTTACTGCACTTTCGTAACACCACCGAAGCCGGTGCCACCAGTGGTTCCCGCGATAAAGGCTTACACGGTAAGTTGCGCGCCGGGGTCTGTTATTCAACTCTGGACGTCGTCAACTCTCGTCATCAGCGGATAGTGGTTGGTGTGCGCTTACAACAAGTCGCAGGGCGTGACCGTAAAGTTGATATCAAGCCTTTCACCATTCAGGGGCTGCCGACCGCTATCCAGCCAACGCAGATCCTTACCGAAGTGGTGGGCGAGCGTCAGGCGCGCGTGCTCTCATTACCAGAGCTAAAAGAGCGCGTCGAAGAGATGGAAGGGGTGCAGTTTAAGCAGTTTAACTCGATCACTGATTACCACTCCCTGATGTTTGATTTGGGGGTGATTCCGAAGCGCTTGCGCTCTTCTGCTGATCGCAGCAAATTCTATCGCTTGATTGAAGCCTCCTTGTACGGCGGTATCTCCAGCGCCATCACCCGCTCACTGCGCGATTACTTATTGCCAGAAAACAGCGGCGTGCGGAAAGCCTTCCAAGACATGGAAGCTGCGCTGCGTGAGAATCGCATGACGCTGGAAGCTATTCGCGTGACTCAGTCTGACCGCGACCTGTTTAAGCATCTGATCTCAGAGGCAACCTCCTACGTTGCCGCTGACTATATGCGCCATGCTAATGAGCGGCGTATTCACCTCGATGGTGCGCTGGTCTTGCGCCGTGACCTGCTTGCCAGCCGCAAGCAACTGATAACTGAGCAGTATCGCCATGTGGAGATGTCCCGTGAGCTAGCTGAGCAAAGTGGTGCAGAATCGGATCTCGAGACTGACTATCAGGCGGCCAGTGACCATCTGAGTTTGGTGCAAACCGCGATGCGCCAGCAGGAAAAAATCGAGCGTTATCAAGGCGATTTGGAAGAGCTGACCTACCGGTTGGAAGAGCAAAGTGAGGTCGTCGGCGAGGCTGGTGAGCAGCAGGCCGATAACGAAGCCCGCGCCGAAGCCGCCGAGCTGGAAGTGGATGAGCTGAAAAGTCAGTTGGCCGATTACCAGCAAGCGCTGGACGTCCAGCAGACCCGCGCCATCCAATACCAGCAGGCGCTGCAAGCACTGGAACGCGCGCGCGCGCTGTGCCAATTGCCTGAATTAACAGCCGATAATGCCGAAGAGTGGCTAGAGACCTTCCAGGCCAAAGAGCAGGAAGCGACCGAATCCTTATTGCAGCTTGAGCAAAAACTGAGCGTTGCCGATGCCGCTCACAGCCAATTTGAGCAGGCGTATCAACTGGTGGTGAACATTGCCGGTCAGGTCAGCCGCAGTGAAGCTTGGCAAACCGCCCGTGAACTACTCCGTGACTGGCCATCTCAGCAACATTTGGCTGAGCGGGTGCAACCATTGCGTATGCGCTTGTCCGAACTGGAGCAGCGCTTACGCGCCCAGCAGGACGCCGAGCGCTTGTTGCAGGAGTTTTGCAAACGTCAAGGGCAGGTTTATCAGCCAGAAGAGCTGGAAGAGTTGCAGCGCGAGCTGGAGTCGCAGGTTGAAGAGCTATCCCTGAGTGTCAGCGATGCCGGTGAACGGCGCATGGAGATGCGTCAGGAGCTGGAGCAACTGAAGCTAAAAATTCAGGAGTTGACCGCGCGCGCCCCGGTTTGGCTGGCAGCACAAGATGCCCTGAGCCAACTTAGCGAGCAGAGCGGCGAGGCACTGGAAGATAGCCGTCAAGTCACGGAACACATGCAACAGTTACTGGAGCGTGAGCGTGAAACCACGGTTGAGCGTGATGAAGTGGCGGCGACTAAACGCGCCATTGATGCGCAAATCGAGCGGTTGAGCCAGCCGAGTGGCGCTGAAGATGCGCGAATGATTGCGCTGGCCGAGCGTTTTGGTGGTGTGCTGTTATCCGAGATTTATGACGACGTCACTCTCGACGACGCCCCTTACTTCTCCGCGCTTTATGGCCCATCACGCCACGGTATCGTGGTGCCGGATTTGTCATTGGTGCGCGATCAACTGGTCGGTTTGGAAGATTGCCCGGAAGATCTCTATCTCATCGAAGGGGATCCGCAGTCATTTGATGACAGCGTATTTGCCGTCGAAGAGCATGACAAAGCGGTAGTGGTGAAAATCGCCGATCGCCAGTGGCGCTACTCTCGTTACCCAGAAGTGCCGCTGTTTGGTCGCGCTGCCCGTGAAAACCGCTTGGAAGCGCTGTATCAAGAGCGCGACAGTTTGGCTGAACGCTACGCCACCTTGTCATTTGATGTGCAAAAAACACAGCGTCTACATCAAGCATTCAGTCGCTTTATTGGCTCCCATCTGGCGGTGGCGTTTGATGCAGATCCAGAAGCTGAAATTCGTTTGCTGAATACCCGTCGCGGTGAAATAGAACGCGCACTGAATGCACATGAAGATCAAAACCAGCAGCAGCGCCAGCAGTTTGCACAAGCCAAAGAGGGAATTTCGGCCCTTAACAGATTGATTCCACTGGTTTCACTGCTACTGGATGATACCTTAACCGATAGAGTCGAAGAGATAACCGAAGAGTTGGCAGAAGCACAGGAAGCGGCCCGTCATATCCAAAAACATGGCGCGGCTCTAACCAAACTTGAACCGCTGTTGGCGGTGTTGCAAAGTGACCCGCAGCAGCACGAACAGTTGCAGGAAAACTATGCTTTGGCCCAGAACAGCCAGCGCCAGGCGAAACAGCAAGCTTTCGCCCTGACCGAGGTGGTTCAGCGCCGTACGCACTTTAGCTATACCGACTCTGCGGGCATGTTGACGGAAAACTCAGATCTTAACGATAAGCTGCGTCAGCGCTTAGAGCAGGCCGAAGCGGAACGCAGCCGTGCTCGTGAGCAGTTACGCCAATATCAGGCGCAGTTTACCCAGTACAACCAAGTTTTGGCTTCACTAAAAAGTTCTTACGACGCCAAGCGTGAGATGCTGAAGGAGCTGAGTCAGGAGCTGGTGGATATTGGTGTTCAGGCCGATGCCGATGCAGAAGCTCGCGCCCGCACCCGCCGAGATGAGTTGCATGCCGCACTGAGCACTAACCGCTCGCGACGTAATCAGTTGGAAAAACAGATCACCTTCTGTGAAGCCGAGATGGACAGCTTGCAGAAGAAACTGCGCAAGCTGGAGCGCGATTATTATCAGATTCGCGAGCAAGTGGTCAATGCCAAAGCGGGTTGGTGTGCGGTGATGCGGATGGTGAAAGATAATGGCGTTGAGCGCCGCTTGCATCGCCGTGAACTCGCCTATATGGATGGTGACGAGCTGCGGTCAATGTCGGATAAGGCGCTGGGGGCATTGCGTCTGGCGGTTGCCGATAACGAACATCTGCGTGACGTGCTGCGTTTGTCAGAAGATCCGAAGCGGCCTGAACGTAAAATCCAGTTCTATATCGCGGTGTATCAACATCTGCGTGAGCGCATTCGTCAGGATATTATTCGTACTGATGATCCCGTCGAAGCCATTGAGCAAATGGAGATTGAGCTGGGCCGCTTGACGGAAGAGTTGACGGCGCGTGAGCAGAAATTAGCCATCAGTTCCAAAAGTGTGGCAAATATCATCCGTAAAACCATTCAGCGCGAACAGAACCGTATTCGTATGCTGAACCAGGGTTTACAAGCGGTCTCATTTGGTCAGGTGAAGAGTGTGCGGCTGAATGTTAATGTGCGTGAAGCTCACTCTACCTTGCTCGATGTCCTATCCGAGCAGCAAGAGCAGCATCAGGATCTGTTCAACAGCAACCGTCTGACCTTCTCGGAAGCGCTGGCAAAACTGTATCAGCGCCTGAATCCACAAATGGATATGGGGCAGCGCTTGCCGCAAACCATTGGTGAAGAGCTGCTAGATTACCGTAACTATCTGGAGCTGGAGGTCGAGGTTTACCGTGGTGCGGATGGCTGGTTACGTGCAGAGAGTGGTGCATTATCGACCGGTGAAGCTATCGGGACCGGTATGTCTATTCTGGTGATGGTGGTGCAGAGCTGGGAAGAGGAGTCACGCCGTTTACGTGGTAAAGATATTTCTCCTTGCCGTTTGCTGTTCCTTGATGAAGCGGCGCGTCTGGATGCGAAATCTATCGCGACATTATTTGAACTGTGTGAGCGATTGGAAATGCAATTAATTATTGCAGCACCAGAAAATATCAGTCCAGAGAAAGGGACAACCTATAAATTGGTACGAAAAGTCTTCCAAAATCATGAGCATGTACATGTGGTTGGCTTAAGAGGCTTTGCGAATGAAATACCGACACTGCCGGTTGAACAACTGCATGGTGGTTAATAGTTGTTCAAATAAAAAGCAGCAATAATTAATCCTACTAAATAGCCGCGTAAAAACGGCTATTTTTATTTCTGCCACATCTTGCGGGTTATATTTTATAAGTGCAGAAAATCTGTTAGCGTAAAGTAATGGTTAAAAATATAGCGTTGGCTACTCACAAGGGCATTTCAGTTTGTATAATCATATTAATGCCCAAAATTTAGAGAGAGCAGCTAATACCGCTGCAATGTCAAGGAAGAAGGGTAACGACAAACTATGGCGTATTTAGATAGTCAGCATACCGGGGGCATAGAATGTCGATAGGGAAACGAAGTCCGCAACGCGCATTAACGTTATATTGCGCTTTAATTTGCAGCCTGATGCCACTATTTACCGCATCGGCACCGATCACAGCAATAGACTCATCTTCAGTGTTGTCTCCGAGCCGTCAGGTGATCCCGGCGACATCAAATATGTCGGTGGCACAAAGCCGTTCACAGTTATTAGCAATATTGCCTAAAACGATTACACCTTTTTATGCGTCTGATTTGGCACTTTTATATGCTGAAAATGCGATGCAACCTATGTGGCAGGATAAAGTTGCCACCCAGCGTTTTCAGCAACAATTAGCCGAAGTGGCGCTCTCCGGTATTCAACCGCAATTTATGCAGTGGGTAAAATGGTTAAGTGATCCTGAGATGACCGGCATGGCCCGTGATATTATTTTATCGGATGCCATGCTGGGGTATTTGCACTTTATCTCAGGTGTGAATGCCAACGGCAGCGTTTGGTTGTACAGCAATGTGCCTTACAAGATGGCGATGCCACCCGCCACCGCGCTAAATCGCTGGAAGCAGGCAGTACAAGAGGGGAGTTCCGCGGCTTATCTGGCGTCATTGGCCCCTCAGCATCCTCAATACGACAAAATGCACAAAGCGCTGAAACAGATGCTGGCTGATCGGCGACCCTGGCCACAGCTGTCCAATGGCCCGAGCTTACGTCCGGGGCAGCTCAGTGATGATATTCCGGCGCTACGTCAAATTCTCGATCGAACCGGCATGTTGCACCCTGTGGCCGCGACGCCGGTAAAAGCGCCAGAGGTTATCCCTGTTGATAATCCTACGGTTGCCGCAGTCAATGACGACCTCTCTGTTGATGAAGAGAAAACCCGCGCTCAGGCCCACAGTCTGGTGGTTAGCCCATCAGCGGCACCTGTTGCTGATATTCCGGTCACCGGAGGGGCTATCACGCCGCCATCTGCACCGTTAACAACTATCGCTACACTTACCGACAATGTCTACACGCCCGAGTTAGTGGCGGCCGTCAAACGTTTTCAACTGTGGCATGGGTTGAGTGATGATGGGGTGATTGGCGCGCGCACCCGCGAGTGGTTAAATGTTTCACCACAAACGCGGGCTACCTTGCTGGCACTGAATATTCAGCGCTTACGTATTTTGCCGGGGCAGGTTGATAACGGCATCATGGTTAACATTCCAAACTATTCGCTGAATTATTATAAGAATGGTGCGGAAGTGCTCTCATCCCGAGTGATTGTTGGCCGTCCAAGCCGCAAAACACCGCTAATGAGTAGCGCGTTAAATAATGTGGTCGTTAATCCACCGTGGAACGTACCGACCTCTCTGGTACGCCAGGATATCGTGCCAAAAGCACGCTATGACGCGGGCTACTTCCAACGTCACGGTTATACCGTGCTGTCTGGGTGGAGTAATGAGGCTGAAGTCGTTGACCCATCAATGATCGATTGGAGCATGATTTCACCTAATAACTTCCCTTATCGTTTGCGTCAGGCCCCAGGTGCCAGTAATTCATTAGGGCGATTCAAATTTAATATGCCAAGCTCTGATGCTATCTATCTGCATGATACGCCGAACCATGGGCTGTTCCAGAAGGATATCCGCGCGCTAAGTTCCGGCTGTGTGAGGGTGAATAAAGCCTCTGATTTAGCCAATATGCTATTGCAAGATGCGGGTTGGAATGATGCGCGGGTCTCATCGACCCTGAAGCAGGGCGATACCACTTACGTCAACATCCGCCAACGTGTTCCGGTGCAATTGTATTACCTAACAGCATGGGTTGCTGATGATGGTAAGCCACAATTTAGAACAGATATTTACAATTATGATAAAACGGTGAGATCCGGTGCACAAATCTCACCTCAAGCTGAACTTTTGCTGCAATAAATGCAGTAAAACTCAATAACTAATGGTCTTAATATCGGGTTATCGTCGGGGGGGCCTAAACCAAGGCTCCCTTTAACCGAACATCAACGCACAGTGAATGCGGGCCGAATGCGGGTTGACTGACTTTCCGTAGGCGGTTATGGTTCGGAGCGGCACATTTAGTGCTTTCTTTTGACATTATTGCCAGGTATTAACAGAGAACATGGATAAAATTGATAATCATCGCCGCAAGTGGCTAACATTAGGCGGGGTGGCGCTGGGTATGTCGCTACTACCGGGGCAAGCATTTGCTACGCTTTCGACTCCTCGCCCACGTATCTTGACCCTGAATAATTTGAATACAGGCGAGTCCATAAAAGCAGAGTTTTTTGATGGTCGAAGCTATAACAAAGACGAACTTTCCCGCTTAAATCATCTATTCCGCGATTATCGGGCCAATAAAGTAAAAACCATCGATCCACGCCTGTTTGATCAGCTATATCGTCTACAAGGTCTTCTCGGTACAACTAAACCGGTGCAGCTTATTTCCGGTTACCGCTCCCTTGATACCAATAATGAGCTGCGTGAACGCAGTCGCGGTGTGGCTAAGCACAGTTTCCACACGCAAGGGAAAGCGATGGATTTCCATATTGAAGGTATTCAACTAAGCAATATCCGCAAAGCGGCATTAAAAATGCGCGCAGGTGGTGTAGGATATTACCCTCGCAGTAACTTTGTGCATATTGATACCGGGCCGACTAGAACCTGGTAACGCGAATTTTTATGCCAATGCATTGAACGCTGCATTGGGGGTGGAGCTTATGAAATATCAAATTATTCCAGTCACGGCCTTTAGCCAGAACTGCACCTTAATCTGGTGCGAAGCCACGGGGCAGGCTGCATTGGTCGATCCCGGCGGTGATGCAGACAAAATCATTGCTGAAGTGGCACGCCAAGGGGTCAACGTGAACCAGATTTTGCTGACCCACGGTCATCTGGACCATGTAGGGGCAGCTGCTGAGTTAGCTGCACATTTTGATATCCCTATCTATGGCCCTGAGAAAGAAGATATTTTTTGGTTGGAAGGGCTACCTGCCCAGAGCCGAATGTTTGGGCTAGATGAGTGTGAAACTTTTACCCCAACTCGTTGGCTGGAAGAGGGTGATAAAGTCACCGTCGGCGAAATAGAGTTGTCAGTCCTGCACTGCCCTGGCCATACGCCGGGGCATATTGTTTTCATTGACCAGCAAGGTCGCCTGGCGTTAGTGGGTGATGTTATCTTTAATGGCGGGGTTGGGCGCAGTGATTTTCCGCGTGGTGATCACCAGCAATTGATCAACTCCATTCGGACTAAATTGCTGCCATTGGGCGATGATATAACCTTTATCCCCGGCCATGGCCCAATGTCTACACTAGGGCATGAGCGGCAGACTAATCCATTTATACGTGAAGAACCTGCTATTTGGTGATGACAAATATTTTAGTCGCATTATAAGAGTACACAACCAAAAGGAAGGCACCATTCGGTGTCTTTTTGCATTATATTTAATAAGTGAACAATGTGCTTTGTGAGCCAATCAGCGGCTATTTATTTGTGCTGTTATCATAATAATGATATCCATTGAGCAGAGTGCTATCGCTGCGATATTGACGGGGTATAATGGCCAGATAGCGCCACTAACCAGCAGTAATTGATATTGACGCGGCATGGTTCTTACTGCCGTTTTGAGCTAGTAATATTACGAGCGCTTTTCAATGGGATCCACTATGCCATTTCGTCGTTTCAGACTGAATAAGTTCCTGTCCCGGCTTGGTTTTTCTTGCATGGTATTTTTACTGTTTCTGTTGCTAGGTGCTGTTGTGATTTATGGGCAAACCAAAGCAAATATGCATCAGGATGCAGAGACCAAACTATTACAAGGTAGGGTGCGCTTCGATCAGATATTTAATAACTTGCAACATGCGGCTATCCAAGTCGAAACCGGACTGGGAAAACCTTGCTTGCAAGTTGTACAGAACTTACGGGATCAAGTGGTCATGGTGCCAGATGTTCGCTCTGTCTCTTTTGCCAAGGGTTCGACCATTTTTTGCTCCTCAATATATGGCCCGCTTTCTGCCCCTTTTGATTTAAATGTATTTGTCGATGGGCAACTCGAGTTAATGTCGGGTAATGATGTTACACCCGACCGCGCTTTAATGGTGTACCGACAGGAACGAGGTGATTACAGTATTTTGGTTGCCGTCGATGGCTATTACCTGCGTAGTATCCTTAATCTGCTGAGTGGTGATATTCAGTTGCAACTGAGAGTGGGTAATCAGTGGATGGACGCGGCAGGTGCAGTACATGTCGGCGCGCCTCAGAAGAAGGGGGAGTTACTCTATTTGGCGTCAGATAAGTTTGCTTATTCGTTAAGCACAACACTCTCTAATCAGCAATATTTGGCCTACGTTTGGCAATATACTCAAGGTAGCCTGATATTCTTCATCTTAATGAGTATCGGATCAGCTGTACTTGTTTTTTGGTTATCGGGCCGAGCGGCATCACCCACTCAGGTATTAAAACAGGCATTAGAAAATAACGAGTTTATTCCTTACATGCAGCCCATTGTTTCGGGTAAAGAGAAATATTGGATTGGCTGTGAAGTATTAATGCGCTGGCAGCATCCTGGGCAGGGAATGATTCAACCAAATCATTTTATTCCGATGGCCGAGGATAGCGAACTGATTGTGCCAATGACTCGTTCTATTATGCAGCAGGTGAGTGCAAGATTTGCCCCTTATGTAAATCAATTACCGGAAGGTTTCCATTTTGGCTTTAATATTAGCGCCAACCATTGCCGTGATTTGAGCCTATTAGATGACTGCCGTAATTTCATTCAGGCTTTTGGCGGCAATAAAATTAATATTACGCTGGAATTAACCGAGCGCAAATTGATTGTTGCAGATGAGATGACTGACCGATTATTCGCAGAACTCCATGCTCTTGGTGTCTTTATTGCTATTGACGATTTTGGCACCGGACATTCAAGTCTGAGTTACTTGCAGAAGTTTAAAGTCGATTTCTTGAAAATAGACCAAAGTTTTGTCGGCATGATTGGCTCCGATGCGCTCTCAAGTCACATTGTGGGTAATGTTATTGATTTGGCGACCCGACTGGGGTTACAGACGATTGCCGAGGGGGTCGAAAACGACACACAGATGCGTTATTTGCAGGCTCACAATGTTGATTACCTGCAAGGCTATATGTTTGGCCGGCCGATGCCTATGAGCGAATTTGCCAAATATATGTTCCATTAAGAGCTGTTGTTTGATCTGACATATTAAGAAAAATAAAAGGGTACCTGCAAAGGCACCCTTTTACGGTCAGTGACCCGTCATAAAGCACTAATTAGAGCACAGCGACGATAGCTTCACACAGTGGAGCCATGTTGTCCGGCGTCATACCAGCAACGTTGACTCGACCAGAGTTAACCGCGTAAACAGCGAACTCATTACGCAGGCGTAGAACTTGCTCTTTGGTCAGGCCACTGAACGAGAACATGCCATTCTGGTTAATGATAAAGCTGAAATCTTGTTTCGCGCCTTTTTCCTGCAACGTATTCACAAACAACTGACGCATACGGTGGATTCGCTGGCGCATATCGGCCAGTTCTTGTTCCCAAATCGCGCGCAGTGCTGGGGTGCTCAAAATTGTGGCAACTACAGAGGCGCCATGCGCTGGTGGGTTAGAGTAGTTAGCACGGATAACCGCTTTAACCTGACTGAACGCAATATCAGCTACATCGTTGCTTGCTGCAACGACAGTGCAAGCCCCAACACGCTCGTTGTACAGGCCGAAGTTTTTTGAATAAGAGCTGCAAACAATCAACTCTTGATGTGTCGCGGCGAAAATTCGCAGGCCCTGAGCATCTTCTTCCAGCCCTTTGGCAAAGCCCTGATAAGCGAAGTCAAACAGTGGCAACCAACCTTTAGCTACTGACAGTTCAGCCAGTTGGCTCCACTGGGCTTCAGTTGGATCGATGCCGGTTGGGTTATGGCAGCAGCCATGGAACAGCACGACGTCGCCAGCCTGAGCTTCTGACAGGCTATTTAATAGCCCATCGAAATCTAGCGCATGGTTCGCTGCGTCATAATAAGCATACTCAACCACTTCCAGCCCGGCAGCAGCGAAGATATTTTTATGGTTCGGCCAGCTTGGATTACTGACCCAGACACGTTTGGCGCTGGTTTGGTGGGCGATAAAATCAGCAGCGATACGTAACCCGCCAGTCCCACCAGGGGTTTGAGCGGTACGCGCACGTTTATCGGCGATAATGGCGCTCTGGCTACCGAACAACAGTTCCTGAGTGCAACTGGCGAAAGCCGGTAGGCCACCAATATCCAGATAGTTTTTGGTAACTTCGTTTTCCAGCAAATACTGCTCAGCTTTTTTCACGCTGGTGAGCACCGGCGTTTTACCGGTTTCGTCTTTGTAGACGCCGATCCCCAGGTTGATTTTATTAGGGCGGTCATCCGCGCGGAAAATATCGGTCAGGCCCAGAATAGGGTCCGCAGGTGCAGCAGTGATTTTTTCAAACATGTCAGAGGCTTCCATGGCTTAGCGTTAAGCAAACAGAACCATCAGGGTAACGCCAGTTGCGGTCTTTGCCAACCGTTTGCGATAAAAAGAAATGAATGTTGTGAGGCGGGGGGATTCAGGGTGAAAAATCGGCACAATAGAGCCATTGACAGCGGAATATCCCTATATTTTGGCTAAGGATAGAAACAAAAAGGCAGAGCCGAAGCCCTGCCTTTTTTCAACTTATGTCAGCAGATAAACTGCCTGATTAAGTTTAACTTAGAACTGGTAAACCAAGCCAACACCAACAACGTCGTCTGTCAACAGACCGTTAGCTTCGGTGAATGCATCTTTATCCATCAAGTTGATTTTGTAATCAACATAGGTGGTCATGTTTTTGTTGAACGCGTAGTAAGTACCAACAGAAACATATTTCACCAGATCATGGTTGTCGCCAGCTGCGTCATCCAGATCCTTACCTTTAGACTGTACATAGCCTAAAGATGGACGCAGACCGAAGTCGAACTGGTACTGTGCAGTGATTTCAATGTCACGAGTCTTGTTAGCGATAGTATCATTAGCATCGCCGTATGGAGTCATGTTTTGAGTTTCAGCATACATTACAGCCAAGTATACGTTGTTTGCGTCGTATTTAGCACCAACGTTCCATGCCTGAGCTTTTTCGCCAGGAGCAGTGCTGAAACGTTTTTGTTCGTCAGTACGGTTTGAAGAAGAGAAACCAGCACCGAAGTTTACACCGTAACCGATATCATAAGTAGAGGAGATACCGAAACCGTCGCCATTCTGATCTTTCAGGTTATTAAAGGTAGTAATACCACCTGTTGTGGTAGAACCATCACGACCATCTTCGTTTTTGCCTTGATATTGCAGAGCAAAGTTCAGGCCATCAACCAGACCGAAGAAGTTGGTGTTACGATAAGTAGCCAGACCAGTAGAACGGCCAGTCATGTAGTTATCAGAGTTAGAGATGGAGTCGCCACCGAACACTGGCAGCATGTCGGTCCATGCGTTAACGTCATAGATTACGCCGTAGTTACGGCCGTAGTCCAATGAACCGAATTCAGCAAATTTCAGACCAGCAAAGCCCAGACGGGTTTTGTTGCCTTTGTCGCCTTGAGATTCAGCGTGGTTAGCCTGAACGTTGTATTCCCACTGGCCGTAACCGGTCAGTTGGCTAGTAATTTGGGTTTCACCTTTGAAGCCAAAACGAACATAAGTTTCGTCGCCGTCTTGACCTTTGTTGTCAGAGAACTGGTGACGCGCGTCAACTTTACCGTACAGGTCAAGTTTGTTGCCGTCTTTGTTGTAGATTTCTGCTGCATTAGCTGCGCCAGCTGCTAACAATGCTGGGATTACTACTGCAAGAATATTGCGCTTCATCATTATTATTACCCTCATTGGTTTTATTCGGACACCTGCCACTGCCGCCAATAATTTTTTTGGAACTATTGTTGAGAGTTTGGTGTCGTCTGTGTCTGAACGCAGTGTTCCATTCGCAGGGCTTATAATCCAGACCGAAAATGCTACCAATTACCTGAATATGTTTCAGTGGGATACTATTTGTTACTAAATGTAAATTTAAGGGAACTTTGTGACTTAGATCTAACTTTAAAAAATGACAAAAGCCAGCTGAGCTGGCTTTTATTTATACAAATAAACATTTTTTTTCGAAATGACGAACTTAGAAGCTGGCATTTCTCGGTGTGCGTGGGAATGGAATGACATCCCGAACGTTCTGAACCCCAGTTACATAGGAGATCAAACGCTCAAATCCAAGGCCAAATCCTGAATGCGGTACAGTGCCGTAGCGACGCAGATCACGATACCACCAATAATCTTCTTTATTGAGGCCCATCTCTTCCAGACGCGCATCCAACACATCTAAGCGCTCTTCACGTTGTGAACCCCCGATGATTTCACCAATTCCCGGCGCCAATACATCCATCGCCGCAACGGTTTTGCCATCTTCGTTCATACGCATATAGAAAGCTTTAATGTCTTTCGGATAGTTTTTAACCACTACCGGCGCTTTAAAGTGTTTCTCAGCCAAATAGCGTTCATGTTCAGAAGATAAATCAATGCCCCAAGAGACGTCATTCTCAAATTTTTGACCTGATGCTTTCAGGATCTCGATAGCGTCGGTGTAGTTAACCTGAGCAAAGTCAGAGGTAACAAAGCGTTGCAAGCGATCTAACGCATCTTTATCTACCCGTTCAGCGAAGAACTTCATATCATCGGCACGTTCGTTCAGTACCGCCTGGAAAACGTATTTCAACATTTTCTCGGCCAAGCCGGCGACATCATCCAGTGAGGCAAAGGCAACCTCTGGCTCTACCATCCAGAATTCAGCCAAATGACGACTGGTATTGGAGTTTTCAGCACGGAAAGTTGGGCCGAAAGTGTAAACCTTAGATAACGCACTGGCGTAGGTTTCACCATTTAGCTGGCCGGACACAGTCAGGAAGGCCTCTTTACCGAAGAAGTCCTCGCTGAAATCGACAGCACCGGTATCAGTGCGTGGCAGATTTTCCAGATCTAAGGTGGAGACACGGAACATTTCACCGGCACCTTCGGTATCTGAAGCGGTGATCAGTGGTGTAGAAACCCAGAAATAGCCATTTTCATCGAAGAAACGATGAATCGCCTGTGCCAAAGTATGGCGAACACGGGCCACTGCACCAATCAGGTTAGTCCGTGGGCGCAAGTGAGCGACTTCACGCAAATATTCGATACTGTGACGTTTTGCCGCCATCGGGTAGGTATCGGGGTCATCAACCCAACCTACCACTTTAATTGCGGTGGCTTGAATTTCAAAACTCTGTCCTTCACCTGGTGAGGCCACCACTGTCCCGGTGACTTCGACTGAACAACCGGTAGTCAGATGCAGCACTTCATCCTGATAATTAGGCAAAGTATTATTCACGACGGCCTGTAACGGGTCAAAGCAGGAACCGTCATAAACGGCAACGAAGGAGATACCCGCTTTAGAATCTCTCCGGGTACGCACCCAACCGCGTACGGTGACTTCACTGTCAACCGCAGCACGGCCTTGCAGTACGTCGACTACAGGCACTACGCTCATAGATTTCTCTCTTTAATAGTTTTGATATAGAAATAGTTAACAACCCAAGAAAATGGGGATATTGCTATGTTACTTGCGACAGTGCAGGACACAAGTAGAAATCACCAGTTTAGTGCAACATTTCTGTGCTTATTTCTGAATAGAGGCGACACAATTCAGGGCTGATTTTAACTGAGGGGGATAGAGTGGCGGAAAAATGTGCAACTCAGGCAAATAGCTGGGCGGTTTCGCGACCCAGCTATTGATCAATAAATACAAAAAAACGGTGCTCGAGGTTAACTGGCTTTCTTGACTAAAGGCAGGGCAAAGGCTTCACGTAACTCATCAACAAAAGCAGGGTCATGACAAATGGTTTTACCAGGGCTATCAGAAAGCTTAGCTACTGGTTTGTCGTTGCACTCAATTAGCTTGATAACAATATTGAGTGGCTTAACCCCGGGGATATCGCAAGTTAAACGCGTACCAATACCAAACACCAATTGAATTCGTTGGTAGAAGTGGCGGTAGAGCGATAATGCTTTTTCCAAGTCCAGATTATCTGAAAACACCAATGTTTTGCTCATTGGGTCAATACCCAGCTTCTCATAATGGGCGATCGCTTTCTCTCCCCATTCGACTGGATCACCCGAGTCATGGCGTAATCCCTGATAGCGATTGGCGAATATTTGATCGAAATCGCGTAAAAAAGCATCCATGGTAATACAGTCGGTCAATGCTACGCCGAGTTGATCGGGATACTCATCCAACCAGACTTGTAGCGCCACGCGCTGGCTGTTGGCCAGAACTGGGCTTATCTGCTGATGCGCCTGGAACCATTCATGGGCCTGAGTGCCCACTGGCGTTAATGCCAACTTGCGTGCTAAATCATAGTTGCTGGTCCCGACCAGATAAGGGAACTCCTCTTTTAAGCTACTGACGATGGCATATTGTATTTCACGCGAAAAACGGCGGCGAGAGCCAAAGTCCATTAACTTAAAGTGAGTAATATCAATATCAGCGCTAAGCAACTTAAACTGTTGCAGCTTGTTGCGCAGTTGCTGGACCGCCTGGGCGGTCGAAACATCCACAGAGCGGCGGCGATGGACAATTTCACTGATCACTGCCAGCAGCGGCACTTCCCATAAAATCGTTTCACACCATAAGCCGGCAATACGAATCTCTAACTTACCGCTGTTATCCGATACAGTGACCTGCTCGGGATTAAAGCGAAAAGTACGCAGCCAGTTCAGATAGTCAGCTTGAAAGAAGGGTAAGCCGGAGAGGTAGAGATACTCATCATCGGTCAGCGCTAATTGGCTCATTAATACTATCTGGTGGCGGATTTCGTCGGCATATTTGCCCAACAGCTCATCACCACGGCAGCGAAATTCAGCGGCAACGGTAATATAGCGATAGCGATGGAACACGGCTTGCTGCATGTGAAGCTTATATGCATCGGTATCAAGCAATGAAGTCAAAATCGGTGAGGCGTCTTGAGTCATGGCGCTATACAGCATCCTCGTAGCAACATTTCCGTAGTCGGCATAAACGATAAAGTCACGGGAGTATACCGAGATTATCCTGTTATTGAAGCTTCATCACACCATAAATGCTAATCCGAGGTCTAGGTTTAAACGTGCCATTAGCTCTGAATCGGAAATAGTAAACAGCTATATCTTTTGGCATTCCCACTCACGGATATCACCCAAGGCGGCAACGTGGGTATCCAGCGCGGGTAAAGACGCCATGAACGCCGGACAATAACTGCGCTACTGCTCACCAATTGCAAACCTATCATTGACTTGCGAACTGGCGCGAAAAATTCACAATCAGTGCCAGATTTTCCCTAATAGCACGGGTTCTCAACTAGGTTTTTCTAACAATTGTGATACATTGAAACGCTATCTGGGTCTGGGGCGAAGTCAATGGCAGTCATGTTCTTAAGCCCCACCAACTATAAATACAGACCTGATAATCATACTCACAGATGACGTCAAAAGGGTTTCTATGACACAACAGCCGCAAGCTAAATACCGTCACGATTATCGTGCGCCGGATTACACCATCACCGATATCGATCTGGACTTCGCACTGGATGCGCAAAAAACGACGGTAACGGCGGTCAGTAAAGTAAAACGTCAGGCAACCGAAGTGACACCGCTGATCTTAGATGGTGAAGATCTCACATTAATCAGTATCAGCATTGATGGGCAAGCATGGCCTCATTATCATCTGCAGGATAATTCGCTGATTATTGAGCAATTACCCGCATATTTCACACTGACAATCGTCAATGATATCCACCCGGCGACAAACAGCGCGCTTGAGGGGCTATATCTTTCCGGTGAAGCGTTATGTACCCAGTGTGAGGCCGAAGGCTTCCGGCATATTACCTACTACTTAGACCGCCCTGATGTGCTGGCCCGTTTTACAACCCGCATTGTTGCTGACAAGTCTCGCTATCCGTATCTGCTTTCTAATGGTAACCGGGTAGGGCAAGGGGAACTGGAAGATGGCCGCCATTGGGTAAAATGGGAAGACCCATTCCCAAAACCTTGTTACCTGTTTGCACTGGTTGCCGGTGATTTTGATGTCTTACGCGATAAGTTCATTACCCGTTCTGGCCGTGAAGTGGCACTGGAACTTTTTGTTGATCGGGGCAATTTAGATCGCGCAGACTGGGCGATGACCTCACTGAAGAACTCCATGAAGTGGGATGAGACCCGTTTTGGTCTGGAATATGACCTCGATATCTATATGATCGTTGCGGTTGATTTCTTCAACATGGGTGCCATGGAGAATAAAGGGTTGAATGTATTCAACTCAAAATATGTTCTGGCAAAAGCAGAAACCGCGACAGATAAAGATTATCTGAATATTGAAGCGGTTATTGGTCATGAATATTTCCATAACTGGACCGGCAACCGAGTCACTTGCCGTGATTGGTTCCAGTTAAGTTTGAAAGAAGGGTTAACAGTATTCCGTGATCAAGAGTTTAGCTCTGATTTAGGCTCACGTTCTGTTAATCGCATTGAAAATGTACGCGTCATGCGCGCAGCACAGTTCGCGGAAGACGCCAGCCCAATGGCCCATGCGATTCGCCCAGATAAAGTCATCGAGATGAACAACTTCTATACCCTAACGGTATATGAAAAAGGCTCAGAAGTGATCCGCATGATGCATACCTTACTAGGTGAACAGCAGTTCCAGGCGGGGATGCAGCTCTATTTTGAGCGCCATGATGGCAGTGCGGCGACCTGTGATGATTTCGTCCAGGCAATGGAAGATGCATCTAATGTTGATCTCTCCTTATTCCGCCGCTGGTATAGTCAATCTGGCACTCCAATACTGACGGTACGTGATGATTATGATGCAGAAAAGCAGCAGTATCATTTGCACGTTAGCCAAAAAACCTTACCAACCGCTGATCAGCCAGAAAAACTGCCATTACATATCCCACTGGATATTGAGCTATATGACAGTAAAGGCAATGTGATCGCGTTGCAAAGAGATGGCTTGCCAGTTCATCATGTGCTGAATGTGACCGAAGCTGAACAGACCTTTACCTTTGATAATGTTGAACATACACCAATCCCATCCTTGCTGCGTGAATTCTCCGCGCCAGTTAAATTGGATTATAGCTATAGCGATCAGCAGCTCACTTTCCTGATGCAGCATGCGCGCAATGAATTCTCTCGTTGGGATGCGGCGCAAAGTCTGTTGGCAACCTATATCAAGCTTAATGTTGCTAAATATCAGCAGAAACAGCCATTGACTCTGCCTGCCCACGTGGCTGATGCCTTCCGCGCAATATTACTTGATGAAAATCTTGATCCTGCGTTAGCCGCACAGATCCTGACACTGCCATCAGAAAATGAAATTGCAGAACTGTTTACCACCATTGATCCGCAGGCTATTAGTGCAGTGCATGAAGCGATTACACGTTGCTTGGCTCAAACACTGTCCGATGAGCTGCTGGCTGTTTATGTGGCGAATTTAACGCCGGTTTATCGCATTGAACACGGTGATATCGCCAAGCGGGCATTGCGCAATACTTGCCTGAGTTATCTGGCATTTGGTGACGAGGAGTTTGCTAACAAGCTGGTCTCTTCACAATATCACCAGGCCGATAATATGACTGATTCGCTGGCAGCAATGGCCGCAGCAGTTGCAGCACAGTTACCTTGCCGCGATGAGTTACTGGCCGCCTTTGATCTTCGCTGGAACCACGATGGCTTGGTGATGGATAAATGGTTTGCGCTGCAAGCGACCAGTCCGGCGGTAGATGTTCTGACTCAGGTGCGGGCTTTGCTTAAGCATCCAGCATTTAGTTTGAGCAATCCAAATCGGACTCGTTCATTGATCGGCAGTTTTGCCTCTGGCAATCCAGCAGCATTTCATGCCAGCGATGGTAGCGGCTATCAATTCCTAGTGGAGATTCTCAGTGATTTGAACACCCGTAACCCGCAGGTTGCTGCACGATTGATTGAGCCTTTGATCCGGCTGAAACGCTATGACGCAGGGCGTCAGGCTCTGATGCGTCAGGCATTGGAACAATTGAAAACGTTGGAAAACTTATCCGGTGATCTGTTCGAGAAGATAACCAAGGCGCTGGCTGCATAAACCTGGCGGTATAGTCTCTGACTAAATAAGAGGCGTAGGGTAAATAGATGGCTGACCATAATGAATCACCGGTCAGCCAGATTATCTTCCCCATTAAGGAGGGCAGTAATGCCCTCTCAGGCTGCTAACAAACCCCGATGACGCGATCTGGAACGGGAGAGGACGGGTAGAAGAGTAAAGCGTCTGCGCCAGGGATGGCGCGGCTCGAGCCTCCAGGGAGGGATTGACGGCGTCTTTACGATCTAGCTGTTCTCTCCGCAACCGGCACTTTGTCAATAACCTCAGAGGGCAGTAATGCCCCCTTTATCTCTCATTACCTGCAAATAATTAACACTTTGTTAGCAAGAAAGTGGCGCTTGCGACTCTTTGCGTGGCTTTACTTAGCAAACGTTTACTTTCCCGAAAGATGAATTTACCATTCCCTCATCTATCCGCATGTTGGAAGTCGGTCAACTAACCGCTGTGAATTGGTGTCGCCACACAAATTGAACGCCAATGGTTGTAGAACGACAGAATTAATACCTACCAACGGTTTGTCACCGGTCGCTCAGGAGATCACATGTACTATCCTCTCGTCAAAAAAGCACTCTTTCAGCTTGATCCAGAACGTGCCCATGAATTTACGTTCCGCCAGTTAAAACGTGTTACCGGTACACCGCTTGAGTTTTTGGTACGCCAGTCGGTGCCAACTAAGCCGGTAAGCTGCATGGGTCTGTCATTCAAAAACCCGTTGGGTTTGGCTGCCGGTCTGGATAAAGATGGCGAGTGTATTGATGCGCTAGGCGCAATGGGCTTTGGCTTTATCGAAGTCGGAACAGTGACACCACGACCACAGTCAGGTAATGACAAGCCAAGATTATTCAGGATCGTTGAAGCCGAAGGTTTGATCAACCGGATGGGATTTAATAATCATGGGGTTGATAACTTAATTGAAAATGTCAAAAAATCACATTTTGGCGGTATTTTAGGCATTAATATCGGCAAGAATAAAGATACGCCAGTAGAACAAGGTAAAGAAGATTACTTGATTTGTATGGATAAAATATATCCATACGCGGGATATATTGCGATTAATATTTCCTCACCTAATACACCTGGATTACGATCTTTACAGTACGGTGAGGCATTAGATGACCTATTAGCAGCAATTAAAGATAAACAAACCGAATTGCATGCACGACACAATAAGTACGTTCCGGTTGCAGTAAAGATCGCGCCGGATCTTACGGAAGAAGAATTGATCCAAATAGCTGACAGTTTAGTTCGCCATAATATAGATGGTGTTATTGCCACTAATACAACACTCGATCGCTCTCTAATACAAGGATTAGATTATTGCGAACAAGCCGGTGGTTTAAGTGGTCGACCATTACAATTACGCAGCACTGAAGTGATTCGTCGTTTATCACAAGAGTTGCAAGGGCGTCTGCCAATTATTGGTGTCGGTGGAATTGATTCAGTCACCGCCGCTCGGGAAAAAATGGCTGCCGGTGCGTCATTGATTCAAATTTATTCCGGATTTATCTTCCGTGGACCCGGTTTGATTAAGCATATCGTTACTCATATCTAATTATTTATCTTCATTACATGCCGGGGGGTTTATTTATTCCTCCGGCTCGTCTATATTTTACTCCGGTAGATAAAATATACAGCGAAAGCCTTAAATGAATTTAATCCCCCTTGATGGGTGAATACTCAGTTATTGAGTCAATGATGTGGCAGCATGGCGGGAAGGAAAAATATGCGAATTAAACCAGACGATAAATGGCGTTGGTATTTTGATACCGAACATGACCGACTGATGTTGGATTTAGCCAATGGTATGATATTTCGCTCGCGTTTCCCGTCTAAAATGCTCACCCCAGATGCTTTTGATGAATCTGCATTTTGCGTTGACGATGCAGCACTCTATTTTGAATTTGAAGATCAATGCCGCCAAATTAAGTTGAGTAATGAACAACGTTCAGAATTGGTGTTAAATGCACTGGTCGCATTTCGTTACTTAAAGCCGTTAATGCCTAAAAGCTGGTATTTTGCTCAACAGGCTAAATCATTTGCGCCGCAAAATGCTGAACTGGCCGTGGTGAAAGTATTAGATAGCGGAGAGGAGGTTCGTTTGTTAGTGGTTGAGTCAGGTGACTCCGCCAGCTTATGCTTATTAGCGCAGTCTCAGGTAGTATTAGCTGGCCGCCAGTTGGTGCTGGGTGATGCGATAAAGATAATGAACGACCGCTTATTGCCACTCGTGATTGAAGAGATTTATACCGCACCAGCTTTCAACCTTGACCGGGCGGTATAATTCTCGGCAGTTTAAAATCGATTGGCTCTATTAGAGGCTTATTTACCACTGAGTGTAATGTCGCCCTTAGGAATACAGCTACAACAAAGAATCGTTCCGTCATTGCTAATGGCACTCTGTTTTAATGGTGCAACTTCGCCATCCACTAAGGTAATTCTACAACTACCACATATCCCAGCTCGGCATGAATAGGGTATACGGATATTCTGTTGTTCCAGTTGCTCCAACAATACCTGCTGATTATTGCCATTAAAGCGGATGCCATTATATTCAATGGATACCGCTTTGGATTGATCTTGTGGTGCATTAACGCTTTCAATGATGATACCTGCGGCGTAAGGCCGTGGTGGTTTGGTTGACAGAATTTCGACTTCATCGCCGACGCGAATAATACCACTGTTTCTGGCCACCATATTCTGACCAAAATCGATATCGCCATTCTCCGCCGTTCGGAATGTCTGCAGTGTCCGCAATGGCTCGCCGGTTGGATGTTTCCGTCCACGCTCAACGCTGACTGTGGTTAATACACAGCGGCTACATGGCTTAACCAGATCAAAGGTAATATCGCCGACACGGATAACTTTCCAACTGTCCTCGGCAAATGCACTCGCACCGGTCACCACTAAATTTGGCCGAAACTGTTCCAGCTTAATACTGCCGGGGCAGCGCTGTTGCAACTCTTTAAAGGATGCTTCGTTGATCAGCAGGTAAGGGAAGCCATCGGCAAAAGAGAGTGGAACTTCTGGCATCGGTTTTACCCGGCGGGTTAATTCCGTTCCAAGCCAGCGCAATTGCACTTCACGCTGAAAATAACCACTGAGCCAGTTGTTGATATCGGCAGGGGCAATCAGCGCTGTAAAATGATTTCCCCAAACTTCAGTCGGTTCGGCATTGGCTAAAAAATCATTAAAGCGGATACTGGCACTCTCGCCATCGGGGGCGGTGAGATATAAGCCGTCCGACATTAATGCCGGTGTAAACATCACCATCTTTGGATTTTGACGCGCAGTAATAAAAGTGCCATCCGGCTCAGTAATCATGAATACGCGGTCAAAAGCCAATCCGCTGCTGCTGACTTGAGCATGAGAAAGCTGTAAACCGCGCATGGATTTGACTGGATGAACGTAGAGTCGGGAGAGGGTAATCACCATTGCCTCCGTGCGTGTATAAAATTTAGAGGGAGCAACTTTATGACAAGCTGCTGGGATTAGCTATAATGCGCAACAATTTTCTTTTTGGTGATAGTGCGATATGAACTCTCTGTTTGCCAGCACGGCGCGTGGACTGGAAGAACTGTTAAAAAGCGAACTCGAAGCGCTGGGCGCTCACGACTGTAAAATAGTACAGGGTGGGGTACATTTTCAGGGCGACGATCGACTCATGTACCAAAGCTTGCTGTGGAGCCGGCTGGCTTCGCGCATCCTGTTACCGCTTAATGAATTTAAAGTTTACAGTGACTTGGACTTGTACCTTGGGGTGCAGGCGATTGATTGGCCGTCAATCTTTGGTTTAGATAAAACATTTGCCGTGCACTTTAGCGGCGTGAATGACGAAATCCGCAACAGTCAGTATGGTGCGCTGAAAGTCAAAGATGCCATTGTGGATAGCTTTACCCGCAAATTGGATCAGCGCCCGACCGTCGCCAAGCAGCAGCCGGATATCCGCGTTAATGTTTTCCTGCAACGGGATATGGCCAGTGTAGCACTTGATCTCAGTGGCGAAGGTCTGCATCAGCGTGGCTACCGTGACCTGACCGGTCAGGCTCCGCTGAAAGAGAATCTGGCTGCAGCAATCATTCAGCGTTCTGGCTGGCAGCCGGGTACGCCAATGGTCGATCCCATGTGTGGGTCCGGCACCTTGCTGATCGAAGCCGCCATGATGGCATCTGATCGTGCGCCGGGCCTGCATCGGTCACATTGGGGGTTCACTGGCTGGAGCGCGTTTAACGAAGATCTCTGGCGCGAATTGACCACTGAAGCGCAAGTTCGTGCCCGCACCGGTTTGCAAGAGACGACTTCCCGTTTCTTCGGTTCCGATATTGATCGTCGGGTGATTGAGATGGCACGGGCCAACGCCCGTCGTGCCGGGGTATCAGAGCTGATTACCTTTAATGCCAATGACGTCAGTAAACTGGTAAATCCATTGCCAGAAGGGCCTGTGGGCACAGTTATCAGTAACCCGCCTTATGGTGAGCGGCTGGAAAGTGAGCCGGCGTTGATTGCGCTGCATAATATGCTCGGCCGCATTATGAAAACCGCATTCGGTGGCTGGCGCTTGTCACTGTTCAGTGCTTCGCCAGAGCTGCTAAGCTGCTTGCAATTACGCGCAGATCGCGAATTTAAAGCTAAAAATGGCCCACTTGATTGTGTGCAGAAAAACTACCAATTAGCGGCCAACCCACAGGGGGCGGGTGGTTTACAGGTGGCGGAGGATTACGCCAACCGTCTGCGTAAGAACGTGAAAAAACTGGATAAGTGGGCCAAACAGCAGGGTATCGAATGCTACCGCCTGTATGATGCCGATTTACCCGATTACAATGTAGCCGTCGATCGCTACGGCAGCAAAGTCGTGGTGCAGGAGTATGCGCCGCCGAAAACCATTGATGCACAAAAAGCGCGTCAGCGCCTGTTTGATGTGATTAATGCCACACTCGCGGTGTTGGATTTACCATCAAATCAGTTGGTGTTGAAAACCCGTGAACGCCAGAAGGGCAAAAACCAATACGAAAAATTGGCACAAAAAGGTGAATTCCTGCTGGTGAGTGAGTATAACGCCAAGCTATGGGTTAACCTGACCGATTACCTCGATACGGGTCTGTTCCTTGATCACCGCATTGCTCGCCAGATGCTGGGCAAAATGAGTCAGGGCAAAGATTTCCTGAATCTGTTTGCCTATACCGGCACGGCAAGCGTCCATGCTGGTCTGGGTGGCGCGCGTAGTACGACCACGGTCGATATGTCGCGTACCTATCTGGAGTGGGCTGAGAAGAATCTGCGGGCGAATGGCTTAACGGGCCAACAGCACCGTTTGATTCAAGCCGATTGCCTCTCTTGGTTGAGTAATACCGATGAGCAATTCGATGTGATCTTCATCGATCCACCGACGTTCTCCAACTCCAAGCGTATGGAGACCACCTTTGATGTTCAGCGCGATCATTTGGTGCTGATAAAAGAACTTAAACGGTTACTGCGCCGTCAGGGGACAATCATGTTCTCTAACAATAAGCGTGGTTTCCAGATGGATTTGGCCGGGATAGAGGCGTTGGGGCTGGAAGCGAAAGAGATAACCGCGCAGACGCAATCTGAAGACTTTGCCCGTAATCGTCAAATTCACAACTGCTGGCTGGTGACTCACCGCCGCGAGGAAAAGTAAAAACTATGTCGTTAATTAGCATGTCCGGTGCCTGGCTCTCCTTCAGCGACGCGCCTTTATTAGATAATACTGAATTGCATATTGAGGCAAACGAGCGCGTTTGTCTGGTGGGCCGCAATGGCGCGGGTAAATCCACCTTGTTGAAAATTCTAAGCAAAGAAGTTCCGCTGGATGATGGCCGTATCATTTATGAGCAGGATTTGATTGTGGCGCGTCTACAACAAGATCCTCCGCGCAATGTGGCCGGCACCGTGTTTGATTTTGTCGCGGAAGGGGTGCAGGAGCAGGCAGAACATCTGAAGGCTTACCATGCCACGCTGCACGATGTAGAGCTTGATCCAAGCGAGAAGAATCTGAATCGCTTGGCCGCGCTACAGGAAATTCTTGACCATCAGGGCCTGTGGCAGTTAGATAGCCGCATCCAGGAAGTGCTGGTTCAGTTGGGGCTATCGGCCGATGCTGAACTCTCATCACTGTCCGGTGGTTGGCTGCGTAAAGCAGCATTAGGCCGCGCACTGGTGAGCTCACCAAAAGTGCTGCTGCTGGATGAACCGACCAACCATTTGGATATTGAAACCATCAACTGGCTGGAAGGTTTCCTGAAAGATTTCCAGGGCAGCATCGTGTTTATCTCCCATGACCGCTCCTTTATCCGCGCAATGGCGACACGCATTGTCGATCTTGATCGCGGTAAATTGGTGTCATGGCCGGGTAACTATGAGCTGTATCTTGCTAGCAAAGAAGAGGCACTGCGGGTTGAAGAGCTGCAAAATGCAGAGTTTGACCGCAAACTGGCGCAAGAAGAGGTGTGGATCCGCCAGGGCATCAAAGCACGACGCACACGTAACGAGGGCCGTGTTCGGGCCTTGAAAGCATTACGGATGGAGCGTTCGGCGCGCCGTGAAGTGATGGGCACTGCCAAGATGCAAGTGGAAGAGACGGTGCGCTCAGGCAAAATCGTCTTTGATCTGGAAAATGTCAATTATCAAGTTGATGGCAAAGTGCTGGTGAAAGATTTTACTGCGCAAGTACAGCGTGGTGACAAAATTGCCTTGGTCGGCCCGAATGGTTGCGGTAAAACCACCTTGCTGAAACTGATGCTCGGTCAGCTTAAAGCGGACAGCGGCAAAGTGCATTGCGGCACCAAACTGGAAGTGGCCTATTTTGACCAGCACCGTGCAGAGCTTGATCCCGAGCGCACGGTAATGGATAACCTGGCCGAAGGTAAACAAGAAGTGATGGTCAATGGTCGTTCACGCCATGTGTTGGGCTATCTGCAAGACTTCCTGTTCCACCCGAAACGTGCCATGACACCAGTGAAAGCCCTGTCTGGTGGTGAGCGTAACCGCCTGTTATTGGCTAAGTTATTCCTTAAGCCAAGTAACTTGTTGATCCTCGATGAACCGACCAATGACCTGGATGTGGAGACACTGGAGCTGTTGGAGGAGATGGTTGATAGCTATCAGGGCACGGTATTGCTGGTGAGTCATGACCGTCAATTCGTTGATAACTCGGTGACTGAATGCTGGATCTTTGAAGGTAACGGTCAAATCAGCAGCTTTGTGGGCGGTTATTATGATGCTCACCAACAGCGTGCTGAGGCAAAACCTATTCGTCAGGTGGCCGCTAAGGTGGAAGAGACCAAAGCTGCCGCACCGGCAAAAAGCAATGCAGCGGCGGTCAAGCGCCCAGGTAAGCTGAGCTATAACTTGCAGCGCGAGCTGGATCAGTTACCGCAGCAGCTAGAAAAGCTGGAAAATGAGATCAGTGGCTTACAGGCTCAGGTTAGCCACTCAAATTTCTTCTCCCGTCCGCATGAAGAGACACAACAGGTCTTGAAAGCATTAGCCGATGCCGAACAGGCGTTAGAAGTTGCGTTTAGTCGTTGGGAAGAGCTGGAAGCTCAGAAAAATGGCTAAAAACGCATAATCACTGCTCTATCAGCTGACACAATAGCCCACGTTATAATGCTATTGTGTCTATTGTTATATTACGCCTCTTGATAGAACGGTGTTCAGCTATGCCCTTCAATGATGAAGGGCATATATAGCCGTAAGGAATGAGATATTGTGTTCTATTATTCAGCCTGAGCACGGCGAGCACTCCGGGCAGTCAGGGGATGTGATCCTGTGCCGGCAGTGCGATATGTCAGTGGCCTTACCCTCCCTGCCTTATGGCACCAAAGCGGTATGTCCGCGCTGTAAGACCACACTGACCGCGCGGTGGGATGAGCCACGTAAGCGCCCGGTTGGTTATGCTATCAGTGCACTGCTTATGCTGTTGCTGGCGAATATGTTCCCCTTCGTTAAAATGCGCGTCGCGGGGATCACCAGTGAAATCACCCTGATCCAAATACCCAAAGTGATGCTGGCGGATAACTATGCCAGCATGGCAACGCTATTTATGGTGCTGGTGCAGTTGATACCGGCCTTCTGTATGGTGGCAATTATTCTGCTTTGCCTGCGGGTTCGCATGCCCAACCGCTGGAAGGCGTGGATAGCAAAAGCGTTATTCCAATTTAAAACCTGGTGCATGGTGGAGATCTTCCTCGCCGGTGTGCTGGTGAGTTTTGTCAAATTGATGGCCTATGGTGAAATTGGCATCGGCAGCAGTTTTATCCCCTATTGCCTATTCTGTTTGTTGCAAGTGCGCGCTTTCCAATGTGTTGACCGCCACTGGATGTGGCAGGATATTGCGCCGGCACCCGCGTTACCTCATCCATTAATTGCTGGCCGTACCGGTTTGCGCCAAGGGCTGCGCTCCTGCTCCTGCTGTACCGCCATTTTGCCGCAATCTCAGGTGCAATGCCCCCGTTGCCATACGCACGGTTACGTCCGTCGCCGCAACAGTTTGCAGTGGACCATGGCACTGCTTATTACTTCAATCCTGCTCTATATCCCCGCCAATCTGCTACCGATCATGATCACTGAAAGCTTGGGGAACCAAATGGGTTCCACCATTATGTCCGGGGTGATTTTCCTGTGGAGCGAAGGCTCCTATCCGGTGGCGCTGGTGATTTTTATTGCCAGTATTATGGTGCCATCACTAAAAATGCTGGCGATCGGCTGGCTGTGCTGGGATGCGAAAGGCAAGGGCAATACTGATACCGAACGAATGCATTTTATTTATGAAATCGTCGAGTTTGTTGGCCGCTGGTCAATGATTGACGTCTTTGTTATTGCAGTGCTCTCGTCATTAGTCCGTATCGGGCAACTGATGAGTATCTACCCGGCGATCGGGGCGCTACTGTTCGCAATGGTAGTGATCCTGACTATGTTTGCTGCATTAACGTTCGATCCGCGTTTAACCTGGGATCGGATAAGTGACACAACCCAAAAGGAGCCGCAAGGTGACGGACAATAATCCCAGCCAGCATGTGGCGGAAATTGAAAAAATCAAGCGGTGGTCCCCAGTGTGGATCATCCCGATTATCACTGCGCTGATTGGTGCATGGATACTGTTTTATCACTTTAGCCATCAAGGGCCTCAGGTGGTGATGACCACACTGAATGCTGAGGGTATTGAAGCGGGTAAAACAAAAATAAAGAGCCGTAGTGTGGATGTCGGCATCGTTGAGCAGGTCACGCTAAGTAAAGATCTCAACCATGTGATCGTGCAGGCGCGGCTGAATTCAGGTATGAATACCCTGTTGCACGCCGATACCGTGTTCTGGGTGGTCAAGCCACAGATTGGGCGCGAGGGTATTTCTGGCCTTGGGACACTGCTTTCTGGTGCTTACATTGAGCTGCAACCCGGCAGCAAAGGCAGAACATTAGATGAGTTCACCTTACTGGACTCCCCGCCGCTGGCCTCACCCGATGCGAAAGGGCTGCGCATCACACTGAATAGCGAACAAGCAGGGCAGTTGAATGCTGGCGACCCGGTGTTGTTCCGTGGCTATCGCGTCGGTTCGGTGGAAACCAGCACTTTCGATGCTAAATCACGCCTGATGCGCTATCAGCTATTTATTGGCGCGCCTTATGATAGCCTGGTCACCACCAATGTCCGTTTTTGGAAGGACAGTGGTGTCGCCGTTGACCTCTCCTCGCAGGGGATGCGAGTCGAAATGGCATCGCTGGCAACCTTGTTCAGTGGCGGTGTGAGCTTTGATGTCCCTGATGGTTTAGAACTGGGCAAGCCAATCACGGCAGATAAGCCCGAGTTTAAGCTGTTTGATAACCGCAGCAGCATCCAAAACTCACTCTATACGGAACATGAAGACTTCTTGCTGTTCTTCTCCGATTCAGTCCGTGGTTTGCAGTCGGGGGCGCCAGTAGAGTTCCGCGGGATCCGCGTGGGTACTGTCGGCGATGTTCCATTCTTCACCGATGGGATGAGGCAGCGCCTGGATAATGATTTCCGCATTCCGGTGCTTATTCGTATTGAACCAGGCCGTTTCCGCAAAGATTTAGGTCCAGATGCCAATTTCGAACAGCTACTGAAAACCGCCAAACAGCGCGGCCTGCGGGCCTCATTGAAATCGGGTAACTTGTTGACCGGTGCACTGTTTATTGATCTGGATTTCTACCCAGATGCCAAACCGTGGAAAGGGCCGTTGGAAGTGGCGGGTTATCCATTGCTGCCAACAGTTAGTGGCGGCTTAGCGCAGATGCAGCAAAAAGTGATGCAAACACTGGATAAGATTAATAATCTGCCGCTAGACCCAATGCTCAATGAGGTCACAAAAACGCTGGTTGAGAGTCAGAGAACCATGCGTGAGACGCAGAAAACCCTGGAGTCACTGACGGCTATTACCACCAGTCCGGCGATGAAAGATCTGCCACAAGATCTGCAAAAAACCTTGAATGAGCTGAATCGCAGCATGAAAGGCTTCCAGCCTGGTTCTCCGGCCTACAATAAAATGGTCGGCGATATGCAGCGGTTAGATCAGGTCTTGCGTGAGTTACAGCCGGTATTGCGGACGCTGAATGAGAAGAGTAACGCGCTGGTATTTGAAGCAGCAGGAAGTCAGGACCCTCAGCCTAAGAAGGCCAAAAAATGATGAAATGGATGGCAGTTATCGCCGCGCTGTTACTCAGCGCTTGCAGCAGCGAACCTAGCAAAACTTATTATCAGTTACCGGCAATGAGTGCGCCTGCTACCGCCAGTAGCAGCGTGGCATCAAGGCAACTGTGGATTGAGCATGTTGGTGTCGCTGATTATCTCGCTGCGACAGGGGTGGTCTATCAAACCAACGATGTGCAATATGTGATTGCGACCAACAACCTATGGGCCAGCCCACTGGATCAACAGTTGCAGCAAACTTTGGTCACCAATCTGAGTAATGCACTGCCGGGTTGGTTAGTCTCTTCCCAGCCGCTGGATAGCGATCAGGATGTCCTCAATGTGACCGTCACTGGGTTCCATGGGCGTTATGATGGCCGTGCCATCATCCGTGGTGTCTGGATCCTGAAACATCAGGGGCAACTGATTAAGCAGCCATTCGATTTGGAGCTGAAGCAGAGCGAAGATGGTTATGATGCCCTGATCCGCACCCTGGCTGCGGGCTGGCAGCAAGAAGCTGGGACGATTGCCGCCCAGTTGCAGCGGGTTAAATAATATATTGTTCTAAAACAATCTAATCCTCTTTCATTGGTAATAATAAAATTGCTATGAAAGAGGATTCTCATTAAATATCAATCCATTACCTCCAACCACCCTAAATCAATCACTTAGCGTATTCTGCGGGCATAGCTCACAAATGTGACATTGGCGTGAATTTTGCGCATTGCTTTTCTGTTTCTTAAGGACTATCACTTAACTGTGATTGCACATAAAGTGGTCACTGTTTTCTTTCCACCAGACCGAAAGATGAGGGAAACGAGGCATGAAGAGACAGAAAAGAGATCGCCTGGAAAGGGCGTTGTCACGTGGGTATCAGGCAGGTATTTCAGGGCGTTCGAGGGAAATTTGTCCCTATCAAGCTTTAGACGCTAGATCGCATTGGTTAGGAGGTTGGCGACAAGCCATGGAGGACAGGGCTGTGACCGCTTAAGCGGCTCTCTGTCAGACTAAGGGATAACCTCCGCTTTATGCGCATATTGCGGAGGTTGTTAATTAGCCCTTGTACTTAATGATGCCGTGTTGTTGGCTACTCTAATTATCCCACCCAGCGTTTCAGCAAGATACTGGCGTTGACTCCGCCAAAACCAAAACCATTTGAAAGCGCATAGGTCATCTCATGTGGCAGAGCTTTACCCGCCACGATATTCAGCCCCTTAGCCGCAGGATCCAGATTTTCCAGATTCAGCGTGGCGGGAACGATTTGATCGCGTAATGCCAGCACGGTGAAAATGGTTTCCAGCCCACCAGCGGCACCCAGCAAATGGCCAGTGGCCGATTTGGTTGATGTCACCGCTAGCGTATCGCCCTCACCAAACAGATGCTTAATGGCATTAATTTCGCCAAGATCACCTACCGGTGTTGAGGTTGCATGAGCATTTAGATGCTGAACCTGCGCCGGTGAAATCCCCGCCTGACGCAAAGCAATCTTCATCGCCCGATAAGCACCGTCGCCATCTTCAGCGCCAGAGGTCATGTGATAGGCATCGGCACTAGTACCATAGCCGACAATCTCAGCCAAAGGCTGCGCACCACGGGCCAGGGCATGTTCCAACTCCTCGATAACCAGCAAACCGGCCCCTTCGCCCATCACAAAACCATCGCGTGCACTATCAAAAGGGCGCGAGGCTTTTTCAGGGGCCTCATTTGAGCCGGTTGATAATGCACGTGCTGCGGCAAAGCCAGCCAAACTGACTTTATCAATCGCGGCCTCAGCACCGCCACATAAGGCAATATCAGCTTCATCGTTGCGAATCATCCGCACGGCATCACCGATAGCTTGCACACCTGCGGCGCAGGCAGTGACAGGTGCGCCAATCGGGCCTTTGAAGTGATGCTTAATCGAGACGTGACCGGCGGCCAGATTCACCAAAAATGAAGGCACAGTGAAAGGGGATAGCCGCTTCGGCCCACGACTGTCAGTGGTGCGCACGGCATGGGCGATAGCGGGGAAACCGCCAATACCCGAACCTATAACAGTGGCGGTGCGCTCCTGTTTCTCTACGTCATCCGCTTGCCAGCCTGCATGAGCAATGGCTTCATCCGCTGCGGCCATAGCAAATTCAATAAAGCGATCCATCTTCTTTTGATCTTTTGGTGCGACAGCTTTATCAGGATCAAAACCTGCTGCGGGGTCGGCCGTAAGAGTTGGGACTTGTCCGCCAATTTTGGTCGGTAAATCGCCGACAATCTCATCGGGCAGCACACGGATGCCCGATTGTCCGGCCAGCAGACGTTGCCAAACAGCTTCGCTACCACAGCCTAATGGGGAGACCACACCCATTCCTGTAATTACTACACGGCGCGTATTCATCATTTTTCCTTTTGAAGCTCAATTGAGTGGGGTGGCTGCCTGGCATCGTCTGACTGCTTGCCTTGCATCAGTGCCAACCGTTGATTAATTATATCGCTCCTGACGGAGCCTGCCGCAAGAGTGACATCTTGCGCACGAATAGGTTGCCCGGAGTGTCTGTCGAGCAATATGGGTTCGACAGGTGTGCCAGTGCGGCGATCCACAAGAAGCACTGCGGGGCCTTCCGGCGCAAAATGCTGATTACCCCAGTGAAACAGGGCTGCAATGACAGGGAAGAGGTCAGTGCCCCGCTCGGTCAGTAAATACTCATAGCGGGCGGGGCGGGGATTATAGAGCCGCTTTTCAAAGATGCCGCTCTCCACCAGATATTTTAAGCGGCGAGTGAGGATGGTTGGTGAGAGCTGCAAACTTTGCTGGAATTCATCAAATCGCGTTAACCCTTGAAAGGCATCACGAATGATCAATATGCTCCACCACTCTCCGACTCGCTCAAGAGAGCGGGCCACCGGGCAGGGCATATCTTCAAAACGAGTTCTTTGCATACCATGCACTCTCACTTGGTTACAGTGGATTTAGCTGGCCCATGACCTGAAAATTAGCAGGTCGCCCTGTGACTACGTTTATTGTAGTTACTGAGTAAAAAAAATGCCGTTGGGCATCAAAATAGTGAGTCATCAGTATAACAGTGGGGGGATGTTACGATCCCCCGCACAAGGAGAGCAGATAAAATACTAGAAAGCGTTGGTGTCTTTAAACAAACCCACTTTCAAGTCGGTGGCGGTGTAAATCACTTTGCCATCAACTAATACTTCACCGTCCGCAACACCCATGATTAATTTACGCATAATAATACGTTTGAAATTAATACGATACGTCACTTTTTTGGCATCAGGCAGCACCTGTCCGGTGAATTTAACTTCACCCACCCCCAGAGCACGACCTTTCCCTTCGCCGCCCAACCAGCCAAGATAGAAACCAACCAACTGCCACATGGCATCAAGGCCCAGGCAACCAGGCATTACAGGGTCACCGATAAAGTGGCAACCGAAGAACCATAGGTCCGGATTGATATCCAGTTCCGCTTCCACATAACCTTTACCATAGGTGCCGCCGTCTTCTGTCATTTTGACGACACGGTCCATCATTAACATATTGCCTGCTGGCAACGGTGGCCCGCCAGCGCCAAACAGTTCGCCACGGCCTGATGCTTCAAGGTCTTCTTTTGTATAGGATTCGCGTTTATCTACCATGTTCTCAGTAAGCCTTATTTTAGTGAAGTGCGCAGAATAGCGTACAGCTGTACGCTGAGCAAGTCCGATCAGCCCTGGTTGAACCAGTTCAACCAACGTAATGGCCACGGCCAACGACGCCTGTCCAGCGGATTTACCTGCGAGATTCGCTCTTGAATTATACCCAACAGACTCGGTTGTTGCTCATCGGCATAGACCACGCCCGTTAATATCGGCAGCGCTTCAGCCACCGTATCAACTGCCCACAGATGGAATTGACCATTTTGCACGGCTTCAATCACCGCCTGATTAAGGCACAAATGACGGACATTGGTGGAGGGTAAAATCACCCCCTGAGTGCCCGTTAGCCCACGGCGCTGGCAAGCCTCGAAGAAACCTTCGATCTTTTCATTCACGCCGCCAATAGGCTGCACATTACCAAACTGGTCAACAGAACCTGTCACGGCAATTTGTTGGTTGATTGGCTGCTGCGAGAGCGCACTGATCAACGCGCAAAGTTCAGCGAGTGATGCACTGTCGCCGTCCACTTCACCATAAGATTGCTCAAAAACAATGGAAGCGGAGAATGGTAGCGGCTGATCGAGATCCAGTTCTGAATGCAAAAATGCCTGCATGATCATCATGCCTTTAGCATGAATATTGCCACCCAGTTCAGCTTTTCGTTCAACATCAACAAACTCGCCATCACCTAAGTGAACAACACAACTGATACGTGCCGGCTCGCCAAAGGCATAAGGGTGGCCTGGGTACTCCAGCACCGACAGGCCGTTAATTTGGCCGACAACTTGCCCTTCAGTATCCACCAGAATTTGGCCTAGCTCTATCTCATCCTGCATCCGCTCGGCGAGGTAGCTATGCCGCCAATCGCGGGCATTCAGTGCCGTTTCCAGCGCGTTGGCGGTAATGGTGTCCTCTTCGACATACAGTGCCGCTTCAGCTAGCTGGTGGGTTAGCCATTGTGGACACAGTGGTAGGCTGCCTTGGTCACCGCTGTAACGTACCGCCTGGCGAAACAGTACCGGCCAGGCATCGACAGAGAGGGGCGGCAGCTGCTTTTGTTGCAATAGCGCATTGATATAGCCGCACCATAAGGTCATGCCATCAATATCGACCAGTGGCAGCTCGACTTCAAACTCACCATAAATAGCCAATTCGCCCAGTTCAGGTTCCATATCATGGAAATCGCCAAGACCGAGACGGTCACCAACCAGAATCAGGCGCAGATCCAATGGCATAGAGGGAATCTGTACCGGCAGAGGGCGGGTTTCATCAGGAGAGAGCCAGTCAAAACGTTGTTGGGCAATCATCTGTTTTAGGCGCAGCCACATTAATGGTTGCGCCTGTAGAGCACGTACCGACAGGATCAAGATGCCGCCATTAGCCTGATGAACCAAGCCGGGTTGCAAACTGATTTGATCTTTATGCCATCTAACACAACCAAACAGTTGCTCTGGCTCGACCCACTCCTGATAGAGGCAGCGTGATTGTGCCGCAAACAGCTCGTCACCACGTTGTGCTGGCTGCCAGGTGACTTGGTGACCATTTATCAGATAATCGCCACCAAACAGGGCTGAAGCCGCAGGTTGCAGCTCTTTAACCGCCTGTGCAATTAGTGCCAGATACTCAGTGCTCTCTTGAGCTTTGATCAGCATGAAACGCGGTTGAGACTGTGGATGACAGAACAGCGTCATGCCATTTTCTAACCGGGGCTGAATCACGGCAAAAGGAACAGGCTCCAATTGGGAGGCAGTAGCGAATAACGCTTCATATGGCGTTGTGTTCGGCAGCAGTGACTGCCATTCAAGTCGGTTATTGGTCAAAGTAATAGATGCAATCGTCAAAAAGGGAAAGGGCGATTATACAAGAATAAAGCAGGCTGCATACACGTAGAGTAGCAGTTGGTGGCAAGGAGTAAGACATCGGCAGTATTCCGTACAAAAAACAATCTATTCATGTGCTTTTAGTAGGGTGAAATTCTGTGTAAAGCTGTTATGCTTGATTTAAGTTACGCGGTCACTAAAGAGCTCACGATGAAATATCAACAACTGGAAAATTTGGAAAGTGGTTGGAAATGGGCGTATTTGGTAAAAAAACACCGTGAAGGTGAAGCCATTACCCGACATATCGAAAACAGTGCAGCTACGGACGCCGTAGAGCAACTGATTAAGCTGGAAAGTGAGCCAGTGAAGGTGTTGGAGTGGATTGATGCACATATGAACCAGCAACTGGCGACTCGGATGAAGCAGACAATCCGCGCCAGACGTAAGCGGCATTTTAATGCAGAGCATCAACATACCCGCAAAAAATCAATCGATTTAGAGTTTTTGGTCTGGCAACGTTTGGCAGCCCTTGCCCGGCGTCGTGGTAATACGCTTTCGGAGACAGTGGTTCAGTTGATTGAAGATGCTGAGCGCAAAGAGAAATATGCCCACCAGATGTCCTCTTTGAAACAGGATTTGCAGGATATTCTTGGTAAAGAGAGTTAATCTGTCTGGTATTCGGAATTTGAGATTACTCCGGAAACACCATAAGAAAAGACTCTGTGACCCAGCAGTGCTTATTCTCATAAAAAAAACCCCGCAAAGCGGGGTTTTTTACGAAAGCTGTAAACTTAAGCCTGTGGCTGAGTTACAACTTCTTTGTAGCCTTTAACTTCGATCTCTACGCGACGATCTGGTGCCAGGCACTCGATCAAAGCAGCACGTGGTTTCACGTTGTCACAGGTGTTACCTGTAACTGGGTTCGCTTGGCCTTCACCGCGAGCGGTGATTTTTTCAGCAGGGATACCTTTAGAAACCAGGTAATCACGCACGCTGTCAGCACGACGCTGAGACAGAGCTAAGTTAGGAGCTGGTTGACCGATACGGTCAGCAAAGCCCAGAACCACTACAGAACCATCTTTAGGATCGATAGAGCTCAGCTGAGAATACAGTTGGTCCAGAGCTTGCTGGCCTTCTGGTTTCAGAGTTGACTTGTTGAAAGCGAACAGCACGTCAGATTTCAGTGTGAAACGCTTAGTATCAACAACTGGCGCTGGAGCTGGAGCTGGCGCTACTGGCACAACTGCATCATCCTGACCGAAACGGTAAGATACACCTACGCTCAGCATGCCATTGTCTGGACGAGCACCAACGGTAGCACGGTCACCGATGTTGTTAACCCACTGGTATTCCATACGGGTTGCCCAGTTTTTGGTCCAAGCGTATTCAGCACCCAGAGCAACCAATGGAGAAACACCGGTGTCGTGGCCACTAGTGCGGTCGCCATTGATAGAACCGGTAGCATCTGCACGCCAAACCATACCACCCAGACGAGTGTAAACGTCCAGATCTTGTGCAACAGGGTAGCTCAGTTTAGCAGCTAACTGTACGCCTTGTGCTTTGAAAGCACCGTTGTTGGTGTCGCCTTTATAAGGCATACGGCCAAGCCAGTCGTATCCCATTTCAAAGCCCAGGTATTGGTTCGCTTGGTAACCCAAGAACGCACCAGCACCCACTTGGTCTTTATGAGTTGGGCCGTCATTTTCAATGATGGAACCAGTATCTTGGAACTGGGACCAGCCCAGTTTACCACCGGTGTACCAGGTGTTATCTTTCGGTGCGGCTTGCGCTACTGTAGCGAAACCAGCCAGTGCCACTGCTAATGCGATAGCTGTCTTTTTCATTTTACGCCTCGTTATCATCCAAATAGGCAATGAGCTTTAAAAAGCCAAGCCCTTGGTTAAAATTCTTCGTTAAGGTTTTAACGCTCCCGTTAAGCACGCTGCCAGTATGATTTGGCATTTTAGAGCAACCTTAGCGATGTAAAGTCTACAACGTGGCGAGAAAGTTACAAGTGTGATGTAATAAACGGCCTGAAAAAAAAGCGAAATAGTACATAATCTTTAACGATTTAGTGGTAAAAAGCAGCCTTTTCTATGCGACATTTTCTGCTGGAAGCCGCATTCCGACTCGCTTTATGTCAGTTCCACAGGAGTAAGCGCTAAATATTGTAATAATTCATGGGATAAATCCTAAATTCACTTAATGATACAAAGAAGAATGAATTTTTAACGTTGCGCACTGTCCTTGACCCGTTTTTGTGTCATTCAAAGGGTGCATAACAAACCCATAAGCATTTCCTAACTTTGCTGCTAAACGTAAACGGATACGATCATCGTCTGATAGCTCCGGTAGCCAGCCAAGCACAACACTATAATTTCCCGTCAATAATGCTTTTTCCATCGCATCAACAGTCGACAATGGATTGATTTGTCTTAGCTGAACAACCTTATGCGCTGGTAAACCTGATTGCTGTAACCAGATACGGCTCAATTTCTGTTGCGGTGTTAACCATAAGAGCCATCGAGATTGCTTACCAAGCTGTTGTAATAAAGGGAGTAATAGCTGGGTTACCGCAGGTTGGTTTTCACTGTACACAAGTTCACTGATAAGGCCACTATCTGTTGGAGCATCAACTCTTTGTGCGGCATCGCGGGTAACAAGAGAATGATAATTAGCATGATAAGGTTTTAGTGATTGAGTACGCATAATGAACCTCGCCTGTAGTATCCTGTATGTATATACAGTAGTCGCTGTTTATTCGAAGATCAACTAAATTTTTACAAGACGCTTCGCATAATTGCGAAGTAAACCCGTGCAAATTCATTTTGTATTTGGCTAGGCAATCCATTTTGCGTATTTTCTAATTAGTTGTTCCTCTTACACTTATTGCAACTAAATAGGGACGTTAGTTCGGATTTTTACTAAAGGAGTAGTTATGGAAAACGCATCAGAAAACAAAATCATGCAGGCACGAGATTGCTTTAATTTTTTAGGCCAGATCACAGTTCGCTCACTGTTTGGCGGCTATGGACTATTGGCTAATGGGATTATGTTTGCTGTGGTTTCTGAGGGGGAACTGTATTTACGTGCCAATGATCAGGTTGAGGGGCTATTTCGCGCGAGGGGGATGACGAACCTTGTTTACGCCAAACGTGGGATACCGATTTTGCTGCGCTACTATCGGGTCGATGCTTTTTTATGGGAGGATGAACGCACGCTGCGTAATTTTGCAGAGCGCGCTTATCAGGAGGCCAGAACTGAGGTTTTAAGCAAAAAAGGCCCCACAGTCAGACTGAAGGATTTACCCAATCTTAGTGCTAGCCTTGAGCGGTTATTATGGAAGGTCGGCATTAAGAATGCAGCGGAGTTGCGGCTTGAGGGCGCTAAGCGCTGTTATTTGAAATTACGTGCGGTACGACACTCGCTTGGGATAAATGTTTTGTTGTCACTGGCGGGGGCTATCAGTGGCTACCACTATGCTGCATTGCCGTTGATGATACGTGTTGAGCTAGTTGAATGGTTTGAGACACACATCAGCGCAGTCTATGAAACAGCATAACCACGGGCCATCGAGGATGGCCCGTGGTTAACTAACGAGTCTGGCTGATTTGCTTATTCAGTTCACTAAGTTCAGGTAACAGCTCCAGCAGTAAACCAATCTGCTGTAAAACCAATTGATCTTTACTCTCCGGCTCAGGGTTACACTCTTGCAGTCGGGTAGATAAGCCCGCTAATACCTGTGCCATTTTCGAACTGTCTGGTTGCTCTTGCTCAAGAGTGCCCTCGATATAACAAATAGCATCGTTAAGTAAATTCAGTGTGGCGGTATTGGTCAGTTTCTCACGATGAGCGCCCAGCGCGGAGATATAACTGAGCATGGTGTGGTTCAGGCAGAGTAAACGGAATGCCGCCTCTTGAGTCTCGTTATCACTCTTGGGCTCTGCTGACATATTTGAAATGACGGAGGCTAACTCGGCATCACAATTATGAGCATCACGGCGCGCTATGCGATAGGGCAGGCTGTTATCTTTACCTTGATAGTATTGCACCAGAATTGCATCCAGATAGCGGCAATTCGCATTAAGTGTTTTGTGGACCACCGTCGGAAGTTGGCGGAACTTCCAGTCAGGCCAGATAAAGCTCACAGCGACCCAGGCAATAGCGCACCCCAGTAAAGTGTCGAATACTCGTGGTGCGGCAACCTCAAACCCTTCACCTAGCAGGTTAAAACATAACAAAACCAGCAGGGTAATAAACATCGTGGCGTGAGCATACTGCACATTACGGAAGGCAAAAAAGAGCACCCCGGTAATCACAATCAGAATTAATTGCCCCTCAATGGATGGCACGAAATAGAGGATAGGCAAACCGATAAGTATGCCGGCCAGAGTACCGACGATGCGCAGTGCAAGGCGGCGGCGTGTTGCATTATAGTTGGGCTGACAGACAAAAAGGCTGGTTAGCAAGATCCAATAGCCGTGGCGCATACCGGTAAACTGAATGAATGCATAGCCGATACAGAGCACGACGGACATGCGGACTGCGTGGCGAAAGAGTGCCGATTTTGGTGTCAGATGGCGGCTGATGCGCAGCTTAATATCACTCCAACCGGTGAGGTGGTCGTCAGACAAACGGCTTTCTGGCTGTGGGCCTTCGGCGAGTACCTGCTCTGATTCAATTCCAGCCAGTTGAGCATCAATCGCCCGCAAGTTTTTCAGCAAATGGGAAAGTGCTTTAACTTGCTGCACATTCTCGTTTTGAGCCAGCTCTCTGGCCAGTGCCGCATCTAAAAAAGTAAAGGCTCGCTCAAAGCGAGGATCATGCTGATATTTTTGTCTCATCAAGATAGATTGCGAAAGCTGCATACAGGCTCTGGCTTGCATACTTAATAAGCGCTGAAAGCGGAATAGCACATCGCTATAGCGGAATTTCTCCCGTAGCGCTTGATATTGGACATGCGATGAACTGGCACGTTCATGGATATCTTGCGCCACAAAATAGTAGTGCAGAGTGCGCCGCGTCCCACGCTGGCCCCGGTCACCTTTTAGCCGCGTCACCAGCGAGGCTTTGGCTTGATTCAACGTTGCGACTAAAGTGCCGTTGGCCATCGCCACATCAATAATAGGTTGATCGACCCCTGGCTCAATATCGGGATCAAATAGATTGGCTTTGGCTTCCAAATAGCGGGCAAGCTGCTGATAACAGCGGGCCAAATTATCCTGTAAGGGGCGGATAGGGAAAATAAGATGCCCGCACAAGGTCAGTAGGTTGTACCAAACGGCACCCAGCAGCAGTAACAGTGGCTGCTGATACCAAATATGGTACATCGAGGTGCCGAGCATGGTGTAGATGGCGATTAACAATGCACCAAAAGCAATGGTTGCGTAGCGTTGGCCTAAGGCACCCAGCAGAATGAAACCACAGGTTGAGAAGGTCAGGCCAAGGGCAAAGAGCCAGGGATAAGGGAATAAAAGCTCAATGGAGGCTGAGGCGACAAAAAAACAGATCAGCGTAATGAATAGGTTACGTAACCGCCCGGTCAGGCGGTCATCAAGGTCAGTCAGTGCTGCGGCAACAACGCCTAGGGTCAGTGGAATGGTCAGTTTAGGTTGATCAATCCACCATGGAACCGCTGTTACTCCCGCCAACGCGATAAAGATACGGACATGATAAAGCAGACTACTATTGTAGACATAACGGCGTAAAGCAGTGACGAAAGTGAGCACAAAAAACCTCTAAAACTGAAATTCAGCGTTGCTGATACTGGCGTTGAGCATTGGCTATTCTTGCCTGTTGCGCCATTTCGACTGAAACGACACGGCGACCCACTGGCCATAGTGCGATAGCAGCAATCTTAAAATTGGCAATCCCCACCGGGATCCCGATGATGGTTATACACTGCACAATACCGGTGACGATATGTGATAAGCAGAGCCACCAGCCAAATAGCACAAACCAGACAATATTTAATAGAGAACCACCCGCAGTTAGCAAAGCATTACTTTTTTCTGGGTATAATTCATTGACATGGATCGCCTCATTGCCATAAGGGAGAAATGATAACTTGGTAATCTCCCAGCAAGAGCGGGTTAATGGTAAGGTGAAAATCAGAATGACGCTGACGACTGTGGCTAACAGCCAGCCCAACGTGGTGAAGAAACCACCTAAAACAAAATTAAGAATGTTCAGTACAGTACGCATAATGATTAATCTACCAGGCTGAATATAAAAACCGCAATGCGGATGAGTGATAACACCGACTAACCATGTTATACGGATAGCACGGGTGAGTTTCCTTTTTCAACTATCGGATACCTATTGTTTAAACTCAATTATTTTATTTACACTCCATTATGTTATTTCAATTCACTTAATACGAGTTTGGCGCGCAGATATGGAACTTAAAGCGACATCTTTTGGCAAGCATCTGGCTCAGCACCCCTATAATCGGGTGCGCTTGCTAAATGCGGGCATTGAAGTATGCGGTGATAAACATCAATACCTGATTCCGTTTAACCAGTTGGTTAACATTCAATGTAAGCGCGGTATTGTCTGGGGCGAGATGGAATTTGAACTGCCAAATCAGCAGGTTGTGCGTTTGCATGGCACTGAATGGCAGGAGACCCAACGTTTTTATCATCACTTACTGGGCATCTGGCAGCAATGGAGTGAGGAGATGAGCCGGGTTTGTGTTGAGGTTTTGCATAAACAAGTCGAATCAATTAAGCGAATTGAACAGCAGGATAAATGGTTTAAACGTAGCGAATTAGGTCAGGTACAAAACGCTATTCGTGAGGCTTTCGCGGCGTTACCTATGCCCGAACAGCGATTAATGGCGTTTGACTCTTGTCGTGCGGATTATGAGCTCTGTTTGGGCTGGTTGCAGCAAGGTAACCGTAGTGTAGAGCGCCGTAATCAGCAATGGACTAACCGAATGCTGGAGGAGCATCAAGATCTCTTCCAGAGTGTTGAAAGCTCGCCACTGAATGAGTCGCAGAGTCGTGCGGTGGTCAACGGTGAAGATTCGGTGTTGGTACTGGCAGGCGCGGGCAGTGGTAAAACGTCGGTGCTGGTGGCCCGCGCGGCCTGGCTATTACGCCGTAATGAAGCACGACCTGAGCAGATCTTGCTGCTGGCGTTTGGCCGCCAGGCGGCTGACGAAATGAATAGCCGCATCAAGCAGCGGTTGGCGGTGGATGATATTCAGGCCAAAACCTTCCATGCACTTGCGTTGCAGATTATCCAGCAAGGCAGCCGCAAAACCCCCGCTATCAGTAAATTGGAATCTGACAGCAAAGCCAGAAGATCGCTGTTGATTCAGCATTGGCAGCAGCAGTGCAGCGAAAAGAAAGCGCAGGCTAAAGGGTGGCGTGAGTGGCTAACCCATGAGTTGGCATGGGAAGTCAGTGAAGGTGATTTTTGGCAGGATAAACGACTGGCGGCGCGGCTGGCAGGGCGACTTGAGCGCTGGTTAGGATTGATGCGGATGCATGGCGGTAGTCAGGCCGAAATGATTGAGCAGGCTGATGAGGAGGTACGCGATCTCTTCCAGAAACGCATACGTTTAATGGCACCCTTACTAAAAGCATGGAAAACAGCGCTGAAAGAGGAGGGGGCCGTCGATTTCTCCGGGCTGATTCATCAGGCGGTAAATTTGCTGGAGAAAGGGCGGTTTGTTAGCCCGTGGAAACACATTTTGGTCGATGAGTTTCAGGATGTCTCGCCGCAACGGGCCATGCTACTGACCGCGCTGCGTAAGCAAAATAAGCAAACTTGCCTGTTTGCAGTCGGTGATGATTGGCAGGCAATTTACCGGTTCAGCGGCGCAGAGCTCTCCCTCACGACGGCGTTTAGTCAGCATTTTGGCGAGGGCGCTGAATGTGCACTGGATACGACCTACCGTTTTAATGATCGCATCGGTGAGATTGCTAACCGGTTTATCCAGCAAAATCCCTATCAATTGAAAAAACCACTGAATAGCTTAAGCAAAGGCAATAAAAAGTCGGTGATGATTTTACCGAGCGAACAACTTGAGACATTGCTGGATAAGCTCAGTGGCTTTGTTAAGGGTGACGAGCGTATTCTGATCTTGGCGCGTTATCATCATCTGCGGCCCGATATTTTGTCAAAGGCGGCAACACGCTGGCCAAAGTTAATCATTGATTTTATGACGATTCATGCCAGTAAAGGGCAACAGGCTGATTATGTAATTATTGCTGGTTTACATCAGGGGAGTGATGGTTTTCCTGCCGTGGCACGGGAGTCAATTTTGGAAGATGTGCTGCTACCGGCACCGGAGGATTTCCCTGATGCAGAAGAGCGGCGTTTGCTTTATGTCGCCATGACCCGAGCAAAACATCAAGTATGGCTGCTGCAAGACACGGCTAATCCCTCTGTTTTTATTCAGCAACTGGGTGAATTAGGTGTCCCGGTTCAGCGCAAACCCTAGCTAAAATGAAGCCCGATGGGTCATCACCGGGCTTCATGATTATTTCAGGCGTTGCTTCAAATAGTGATCATAATCAGGGATAGCGATGGTCACTTCACTGCTGAACAAAGCTGAGCCAATTAAGAAATCTGCGGTTGAGCGGTTAGTGGCCACGGGAATATTCCAAACCGTCGCCAGGCGCAGCAGGGCTTTTACATCTGGATCATGGGGAACCGCATTGAGCGGGTCCCAGAAGAAGATAAGGATATCGATTTTTTTCTCAGATATCAGTGCGCCCACCTCCTGATCCCCCCCCATTGGGCCACTAAGCAAACAGTGGACATCAATCCCCGTGGCGTTTTGAACCAGATTGCCGGTGGTGCCAGTGGCATAAAGTTCGTGCTGTGCCAAAAGATCTCGGTTTGCCATGACCCACTCAAGCAGTGATTTTTTGCAGTGGTCATGGGAAACAAGGGCAATATGCTTACGTGCCGCAATAGTGCGGGTGGTGAGTTCCATCAAAATATCCTTCAATAAGAGCCAGCGGTTTGCTGACAGATTACTGAAATGGCTATTTTGTGCATAGCGCTAACGCAAAGAAATGCGAAGAAACAAGCATAACCTGATATTTAAGAGCAGCCTAAACGGGACTCACTACTTAGCGGGTGGTTTTTTTGCCCATAGCAGGAAGCGCTGTTGGGTTTCGGCATCGGCTTGCAGGAACCAATATTGCAGCATCTGTTCAGCGACATTCTCACCTTGCAGACGGGTTGTCTTCTGTGTTGCATTTGTACCTGCAACCGCAATGGTGGTCCCCGGCACGGCACTTACTGGTGACGGCGGTATTGTGGCAAATGAGGGAACGGAAGCACTGTATTGCCCGACGTTATAGGTGGCCATTGCGGTTTCAAGTGTTGTCGCAGTGTTGAGATTCTCTTCGTGCAGCACATCGTGGCGCACCGACAACGGGCGGCCATTATCGCCAATAAGCTGAAATATAGGGTTTTTAGAGAACTTATTCCCATCTCGTTCAGTCTCGATAGCGGGTAGTTTGATGGCAACTGAGCGAATATTGCGGGTATTAAACACCACCACCAGTGGCGGAGATGCATACAATATTTTCGGTTCTGCCGGCAGCGGTTTTGCCACTTTGAACAGGATTTGATGCTGGCCGCTGTTTAGCTCCAAACTATCGGCCCCTTTTAGCAAGGAGCCAGACATATTTTTGCCATCGACCACCAACAGGTCAATTTCCGGTGCAAGTTTTAAGGTCGTGGCTAACGCTGAAGTGCTACAGCAAACGGCCAAAATCCCTGCGACCACCAGACCAAATTTCATGTGTTGCTCCTGAAGGTGATATCCACTTACATTGTCAGACAGGCTAGATTATGTGTCAAAGTCTTTCCGTGCGCCCACACTTATTTACTTTCTGAAATATTCAGTATAAATGTGTCATCATTATCCTAATGAATTCTAAAGATAAAAGAGGCAATCTAACAGTTATTAGTGCTATATCTATTAAACGAAATCAATTAGACCGGGTTTATTCTCAATTTTCCACATGATGTACACTTAGACGTCGCCTAATATTTATCATTCCACCTAAATGCAAATGGATAGGAATATTCTTTTAGCGCATCAGAGGAGCTGAAAAATGCACGATAAAGAGATTGCTGACACTCTCCAGCAGGTAAAAACAGTTGCGCTAGTCGGGGCAAGTGATAACCCATCGCGTCCCAGTTATAGTGTTATGGCTTATCTGCTACAGCAGGGGTATCAGGTTATCCCTGTCAGTCCGAAACTAGCGGGAAAAACGTTACTGGGGCAGCAGGTATACGCTGAACTGGCGGATATCCCTCATGCAATTGATATGGTGGATGTCTTTCGTAACACCGAAGCTGCGTATGGCGTGGCACAGGAGGCGATAGCCATCGGTGCTAAAGTGCTATGGCTGCAAATCGGTGTGATTAATGAGTTGGCGGCAACATTGGCGGCGGATGCGGGGCTAAAGGTGGTTATGGATCGCTGCCCGAAAATTGAAATACCTCGGCTGGGCTTAGAAAAAGAGTAATATTCGCACCTATTGGGGCAACTCCCCGCCATAAAAAGCCCGGCAGGGTGCACCGGGTTTTATTGATATGCCTTGAGACTAAGGTGTCTGGAGACTCAGTTTCGTAGACGTGGGGCCTGTAATTGATGGCGAATGGACGCCGCCAGTTCATCCAACGACGGCTGCTCTGGGTGAGCATCCACATCTTCATAAGTCAGCTGTGCTTCAGCGAGATAAGTATGTACCGGTTGCCCCTCATCATCCTCAATGACCACGTGATACCAGGGTGATGAGCGCAAAGTATCATTGTTTGCAACTTCATCAGGTTCAGGTGGCTCAAGAGAATATTCAGGATCGATATCAATTACCACACCCAAATAGCCGTGCAGGCTGTGGCGGACCTGTTGCCCAATACCAAATTTGCTGGCGATCATGATAACCTCCTGAAAAACATTACCCTGCCTTCTATATGAGGGCATTGCGGGGTATTTCAAGTCACACTATCCGACAAGCGAAGCCTTTTAGGTACAAACCTTCCGGATATGTTGCAATTACCGGATGATCTGCGGCCTGACGGAACTGCTCTATAAATTGTATATCATTGCCTGCATCTAACGCGGCATCTGCCAAAATTTTCTGGAATAAATCTGTTGGCATTAATCCTGAGCAGGAGAAGCTTAATAAGATCCCACCCGGACGCAATAGCTGTATCGCTAACATGTTGATATCTTTATAACCACGACAGGCGCTCGCCAGCTGACTCTTATTTTCCACAAATTTTGGTGGGTCCATAATGATCATGTCAAACTTCTCCCCCTGTGCGCGATAATTGCGCAGCAGTTGGAACACATCATCACGCACGAACTCAGCTTTGCTCATATCCAACTGATTCAGTTCAATATTTTGCTTTGCGATATCCAGCACTGATTGCGAAGTATCAACACTGATAACTTGTTGGCAATTGCCCATTAGCGCGGCGACAGCAAAAGCCCCGGTATAGGAGAAGCAGTTCAGAACACGGCGGCCATCGGCGTAACGACGTGCAGCCAGGCGGCTATCGCGCTGATCCAAATAAAAGCCTGTTTTATGACCTTGCTGAATATCAACCAATAACTGCATACCGTTTTCGCTGATTGGCAACAGAGCAGGGGGCATTTCGCCGCAAACTGTCCCTTGGGTCAGTGGTAAGCCCTCTTTTTTACGTACCGAAACATCAGAGCGGTCGTAAATAGAGCATTCCGGGTAGCATTGCTGCAACGCGCTGACCAGTGCAGCCCGCTGATATTCGGCACCGGCAGATAGCAACTGTAATACCAGGAAATTCTGGAAGCGATCAATGGTGATACCCGGCAGGCCATCAGATTCACCGGCAATCAGACGGTAGCCATTCAAGCCATCTCGCTGTGCCAGCCAATCCCGCCAGCGCTGTGCTTGCTGTAGACGGCGGACAAAGAATTCGCGGTCTATCACTTCATCTTGTTGGAACGTCCAGACGCGTGCCAGAATTTGTGATTCCGGAGAGTAGGCACCGCGAGCCAGCCATTTACCTTGGCTATCAAGGATATCGATAGTTTCACCGGGAAGGGCATCGCCTTCAAGGCGCAGAACTGCCCCAGAGAAGATCCATGGATGGCGACGAAGTAAGGACTTTTCACGTCCTTTGGCAAGAATCAGGCGTAAGGTCATAATTAAGTGGCTGCCAGCTAGCTAAAAAAGAGCGGTATTGTCGGAGTATGAGCCGGAAAATGCAAATTATCACGTTGATGAGGGGTTGATATGGCAAAAATATGCACGGCTGCCTATGTTTACGGCATCGTCCAGGGGGTCGGTTTCCGCTATAGCACACAACGTCAGGCCCAGAGACTGGGGGTAACAGGTTATGCCAGAAATTGTGATGATGGCAGTGTAGAGGTGCTGGCTTACGGTGAGCAAGAAGCCGTAGATAGCTTGATGGCGTGGATTAAGCAGGGGGGGCCACGTGGGGCGCGGGTGGATCGCTTGCTGACCGAACCTCATCCCGCCACGCCGTTTACAACATTTGACATTCGCTATTAATTCGCCAGTCGGCGGGTGCTATGGCGGCAATGGTGCCGCCTATTAAATACATTTTACGGGTTTGGGTAAACCTGCAATCTTCGTCGCTTGTTTTGCTGGCCCTTTGGGGAATAAACGATAGAGATATCGACTATTACCTCTCTCTTCACCATATTTCTGTGCCATGGCTTTAACCAGCATACGGATGGCGGGAGAGGTATTGAATTCCTGATAAAAAGCGCGCACAAAACGCACCACTTCCCAGTGAGGATCTGTCAGTGTGATGCCCTCCTGTTCAGCTAAAATCGCGGCTAAAGCTTCGCTCCAGTCTGCGCTGTTTTTCAGATAACCCTGCGCGTCGGTCTCAATACTCCGACCTTCAAACTCCAACATATCACCTCGGTGATTAAATCAATGAAACGGACGCTAATTTAGCAAATATTTGCCCACAGCCCAAAGAAATCTCTCTATTCATCTGCCAGGGGCGGCAGTACGAGATAAAAGTGCGGGTTGTTGCGCAGCGAATCATCAGTCATGACGATTAATTCATCACTCGATATTCAGATGGCGGCTTTTTGGCCGATTAAACACAAACAAGCTTTACAAGCGGCAGTGCTCTGTTTATAGTTCGGTCCGTTGCGGAGGGGTGGCCGAGTGGCTGAAGGCAACGGTCTTGAAAACCGTCGACGGGTAACCGTTCGAGAGTTCGAATCTCTCCTCCTCCGCCATCTTCGAATCCCAATCCCTTGAAAAGATTGGGATTTTTTGTTTGTGACTTTTTCTGGTATGCCATCGGGTATGCCATGTCCCATTCGCTGTGATTAGACTGAATTGATTGAGATTAGGATAGATACAGTCTGCGATGAAGATAAGTACCCACAATTCGGCCCGATAGAAATCGGGTCAATCGGTTCTGAGAGTATCGAATTTAGATGCTGCTAAATTTTTGTCGAAAGCATCTGTGGATAGTGTTTCGCCACGATATCATTCATCTTATCAATCAATTCAGGCTTCCTAAATGTCAGATGCGCTGAGCCCTTCATAAAGTATTTTATCGAAAAGTAATCGTCTTCATAAACTTTCGCTATATGCGGATTGGCACTGATCAGCGCATAAAGCCGAGTTGTCACATCGCCCCGATTATCGGGGATAGCCTTAGCGGAAACGGCGATGTACAGTATAAAGCAGTTGTTCGGTGGTTCGCTGACGTTGCGTGACTACGATGGTCAGGTTGCAGAGGCTTTGGCCATGGTGCGTGCGCTGAACAAAATGACGAAGGCAGGCATGCCAGAAAGCGTGCGTATTATCTGACAACTGCAACCGGCTACGAAGATGCTTGCCCAAAATCTGATTTATTCAACAAAGCCAGCTATCCAATGAAATAGCTGCGCTTTATATTTTCTTACTTTGGCAATAAAACTGCTCACACTCAATAATACCGATTCATGCCTCAGGTCGACTTTGTCATTGGATTATTCGCATTGATACGAAACCGATACCAAGAATCCGATAATCCGAGCTTCCGGTAAGCTGCATAGGCGATACCGCTTTGGGTGGGATGAAAGTGATGCTATCGGCGCTCTCACCTTCGAGGTCAACATCCAGACGGATTTCAGAGGCACCTGTAGTGAGCGGAATACGGTATTCACGACTGCCTATCCTGACGAGAGTCGGTTCATGATCTTTCGCGTCAAAAATCCGAGCATTCAGTATAAGAGAGAATTTCTGTGGCAGTGGGTCGGTAAATTTGAAGACGGCTTGTTGGGATGACCAGCGTCCCCACGGCTCGGCTGCATACAGACCTTGGGCGTCGTCTATAAAGTCAGGCAAGTTGGCCCGGGTAAAGTCTATTCCGCTCATCAGGTCTGCGCTGTAGCGTGGGCCTAAAGCGTCTGCAATGTACCCTGCCTCTCGCTGAATTTGCTTTGTTGTCAGACTGGCCAAGTCGGGATGCGCGCTGTTATCCAGCTTATAGAACACCATTTCTTTGTTGTCACTCTGAAGCAGCGGCGGTTGCTGTAGCAACTGAGATAATTCTTGAATAATCGCTTCGCCGTTGTCTGCATAGCCACGACGATCGATATAAATGCCATCAAAGCCGAGTTTGCGGATGACCTCAATCTGATGCGACATTGGCTCTTGTGCCAGCGCACGATAGAACAAATCACCTGGCCGCCCCTTCGTACCGCCGTAGCTCCAATGCAGGTCTTTCGAATGCAGCACACCAGCCATCATTTGGTAACTGCGTAAGCGGTGCATTATCGGTGTTTCAGGAAAGCCTATGTAAGGCAACTGATAAACCGCCCCCCCGCAGGGAGCGCTTTTTCGATAGATTGGACAAAGTCTCTGTCGTTATCGAACCAAGCCTTAACGGTCGCATTACAGTTTTTGCAGGCTGACACGGTCTGGTCGTACAAGCCTACGAACATCAGCACTACTGCAATGGCTACCGACTGCTTGGCAAGCCGAGGTGCTTTCTTCTGCAATAAAAGCTGGAGCGAAATGAAGAAGAAAAGCAGGGCGCCGCAAGCGATGAAAATGCTGTCTCTGTTCCAACCCCTTATCAACGGGGAAATGACCATTGCAAAGAGCGAACCTAAGCCGCCTACTGTTGCAAACAGGAACAGCACAAATGTCGTGACCGCAAGAAGGCGAAGCTTATCATCATATCTCGTCCGTGCAGGGATGAAGATTAGGTAAAGCAACGCCATCATAAAGCCCGCAGCACCGATGATACCCATCGACGAACTAGCATTTTCGTTGACTAAAGGGGTTTGTTGATACTTCTGGGCGACCGCTCTAAATTGTGAAATCCGGTGGTCTATCCGCGGCATCAACAGCTGCATCATCTTCAGCCCATAGGTTTCAGATTCGACAATTGAACGCTGAGCCATCTCCAGGTTAGGGCCGTTCTTATAAGTCCCTAGCACGTTAGGCGCGAGGTTTAACATCACACCTAAAATGGTTGCACTGATGAGTAGCGCCGCTTTTTTCGCACCGTGGGAGCGTCGAGATTTGATAGCGCTCATGACACCGGCTGTGGCGAGAATAATCACCCCAAACAAAGCGTAATACACCCCGAAGGAGGCGAGAACCAGCATGCCTGCAGCGGACGCCACGAGTTTGCGAAGCGTCGATTTAAGTCCCGTGCGACCTGTAGGCCCGCGGGTCAGGTAGATATCTAATGCCAGATAGAAAAACAGCGGGGCGACAAAATAGCAAGTGTAAAAAAGATGTCCTAACCGAAGGAAGTGGAAAGGGACAAACGTGTAAAGTACGCTCATCGCCACGGCAAAACTGCGATTCAGAGAGAAAGCCCGAGCGGTCACGTAGGTGGCAACGAAGCAGGAAGCAAATCCAAACAAAAAGAATAGATTCACTCCACCCACCCAGCCGCCACTCATCAGCGCGAATACTTTGATCAATAAGTGAGCGCCCGAATCTGAACCTGGGAAATCTAGGAAGCTTGAACCGAATGGATAACCACTTCGGACGTTATCGAATAGCCAGCCTTCCGTGACTCTTTGCGCCATCCATGCATGGAACAATCCATCACCCGAATAGCCATAGGGGGTTGTCAAGTTTGGTATCAAGCCGTCGGGCAGGCCACTCATGAAAATGCTTGCGAGGAAGAAAGTCGCAATCGTACCGATGATTATCAGCTTCCAGTCGGCAGCAAACGTCATCCGCCATGTTGGATAAGCGCTCATTTCAGTCTCACTATATGTACTTGGTTTAAGTATAGATTTCAATGCATTCCCCAGGGAGGTTAGTCAAAATTCACGCGTTCGCTTTCGATGACTAACGGCATATTGCGGATTTTGGTGTGAACCGATCCCAAGTACTCCCCAAGCATCCCCAAGAACAGGATCTGTACCGAGCTGAAAAAGAACAAAGAAATGAGCAATGGCGCGATACCCATTTGGAAGGAGTTCCAGAATACCAACTTCGCGATCAAGAACCCAAATGCGGCCAACAGGCTGAGCCCTGCGAGCATTGCGCCGCCTATCACCATCAGCCGTAGCGGCACTTTGGAGTGATTGGTAATACCCAGCATGGCAATGTCATACAACGTGTAGAAATTGTTTTTGGTTATGCCGCGCATGCGCCGTGGTTGCTTGAATGGCACGGTCGCGATCGGGAAGCCTATCTCACACAGCAGACCACGGAAATAGGGATAAGGGTCGTCAATCTTCTTCAGTATGTCCAGAACGGCCCGGTCGAATAGACCTGCTCCCGTGGCATTTTGCACCAACGGCACTTCGGAGATACGGGTGACGAAGCGATAGTAGGTACGGCGTGCGAAGAACATTAGGCGCGACTCTTCGCTTTCCGGTTTCACCGCCATGACTGTCTTGAAACCTTCCTCCCACTTTTTCACGAACTCTTCGATCATTTCGGGCGGGTCTTGCAGGTCAGAGGCAATCAATATTGCGGCATCGCCCCGAGCCTGAAGCAAAGCATAGTACGGCGAGCGGATATGGCCGAAGTTTCGCGCGTTCAGGATGAGCTTTACCCGCTTGTCTTGGGCCGCCAATGCACGCAACTTGACGAGGCTGTTATCAGTTGAGCAGTTGTCGATGAAGATATGTTCGTAATCGTAGTCAAGACGTGCCATAACGTCGACGATGCGCTGGTAAAGTTCATCAATATTGGCTTCTTCGTTGTAGCAAGGTGTCACTATGCTGATGAGTTTACGCATGATTGAATATATACCTGTTATTAATGACAAATGAGAGTAGAGCCATCGGCACAATTAATGCGATGCCAGCTAAATAGGGGGTCGCGCCCAGTGATGTAAGCGCAGCAATACCCGCCACGTTGGCACCGTAGACAACGATATACCCGGCCACGAAACGGAAGATGAGACTATTTTTTTTCGAGCCAAACACCAAGGCACCGATGCTTTTAAAGTTGAACAAGACGCCGAGGATCGTGGCCAGTAGTAGAGCCATGCTGTAATGCAGACCGAGGTAGAGAAAGGCAGCAAAACAGCCGTAACCGAACGCTGCATTCATCACCCCCACCAACAAAAAACGGACCAGCTTTACCTCTAGAAGTGCGCTAATCCGTGGGCATGCTTTTTCAGTCTTCTGCATGCAGTGCCTGCCTGATCTCATGCATCACACCGCTCAGCGAAGAATCGGTGGGTACATAGCCGAATAATTGCTCGGCCTTGCGATTGTACGAATAGTAATGAGCCTTTTGGCCTGTGGCATTCACCTGAGACTGCTCACCGACAATCGTAAAGTTCAGACCGAACTGCTCGCCCAAAGCTGCGAGCAACTCAAATTTCCCTACGGGCGCGAGGCTGTAACAGTCCACAGCACTGTTGCATGCAGGCGCTTGCAGTATTCGGTCGATTAACTGCATGAAGTCAGCAGGGGTAAGGTAGTCTCGCAGCATGTCATCCGGTGCAACTTCCAGAACCGTCCCCGCATGCAGTGCCCTTAGGATGTCACTAAGGAAGAACCGTGCCTCGCGCGCCTGACGATGACTGAAATAGCTGAATACACGAACATCGACGATAGCCGCATCCGGCAGTGCTCGATGACGACACTCAGTCTGGAATTTGGCAGCGCCATACCAGTGCTGGGGCAATAGGGCATTGATTGGAAAAACTGCCGTCGAGGTCTCTGTGACCGGGGCTGCAAAATTGGAACCATAGGCGGCGCCGCTACTGAGATAGATGTATTTGCACTCAGGGTGGCTGCGCAGATAGGCCAAGGCAAAGTTGTCATAGTGTTCGGTGACGGTAAAAATGGCTTGACCCATTTGTAACGCTCTGGCCGGATCGCCTACGCCAACGAAATTGATGATCGCGTCGAACTGGTCGCTATCATCAAAACTGTCGTAGGTGACGACGGCAAACCCCTTGCGCGCCGCAGTCTCTTGAAGCTCGGCATCCAACGTGCTGGACGCGCGGACGAACAGGGTGCACTGATAAGTCGTCGACGGAATGCTGGCTATCAGGTCCTTGGCGATATGGCTGCTCGCTCCTAGGATGGCGAGTCTCATTGACCCAGCTCCAGTAGCGGCGACTGTTCGTTGATGGGACGGCCGAACTCCAGACGTGGTCGGCACTCTCGCGCATCTGGCATCAATACCTCAAGCAGCATCGGCTTTCCACTCGCTAGGAACTCAGACACCGCTGCCTTGAAGGTTTCCAGGTCGCTCAAGCTCCGCGAATCGATGCCATAGGCAGCACCCAGTGCTTGGAATTGCGATGTGTAGCCATCCCAGTAAGTGGAGGAGTTACGACCCTCGAAATACATTTCCTGAAAGCCTCGTACCATGCCTAGGGAATGGTTGTTCAATACCACCGTGAGGATGGGGAGACGCTCACGGGCGATGATATCCAGCTCTTGAATATTCAGTTGGGCGCCGCCATCACCAGTAATCACCACAACTGGCTTGCCACCAGCGATACAGGCACCCACCGCAGAGGGAATGGCAAAGCCCATCGTACCTAGGCCACCAGAATGGTGCATAGCCTGACGAGAGCCTAGGCGCAAGGTGTGCGCGGCCCACATCTGGTTGTTGCCCACATCGACGACGTAATCTAGCGCTTGGCCTTCAGCCAGCTCGTTGAGGGTACTGAACAGTTTGAAAGGGCTGATACTCCAGTCCGTATACTCGTCCTTGAACGACTGCTCGAACACCTGCGCTAGGTGCGTTTGCCAAGCAGTGGGGACGGATCGTAGGTTTGGAGCATGGGTGACGAAAGAGGCAAATACCGCCTCAAGGTTGGCATTGATCGACTGTTGCGCTTTTACCCTGTTATCCAACTGGGCAGCGTCCAGATCGAACTGCACGATATGCGCATTGTGCGCGAAGGTTTCCGTCTTTGCGCCGGTTTGGCGCACATCCATGCGGCTGCCGAACACGATCAACAGGTCGCAGTTCTGCACTGCATAATTAGCCGCTCGGGTGCCATAGGCCCCCAGCATTCCAAGGTAATGCTCGCTGGCAGGTAGTTTCTCGGCACCCTTAAGGCTTGCGACGTGAGGGATGCCCAGTTTACTGACCTCGCTCAACCATTGGCTGAACCCAGGTACATTTACTGCGCCGCCACCAATAAGGAAAACGGGTTTCTGCGCTTTTTCCAACAACGCCCATACATCGTCGTACGGGGCGCTTTGCTCCGGTGCCAACGAAGACTCGTAGGCCCAGACGCTTAATAATTCATCCAATACTGCCTCGTCCACCTCGGCTCGCTGGATGTCCATGGGTATGTCCAGCAATACAGGGCCTGGGCGACCTGATCGAGCGATGGTAATCGCTTTGAGCAAGCAGGGAATCAGTTCATCAATGTGCCCGACTTGATGAGCATACTTGGTGATACTCTTCACCAACGCGACGCTATCGAGCTCTTGAAAACCCTGTTGACGGATGGCCCGTTCCCCTTTGAGCTCATGTGTATTGACCTGGCCGGTCAGGAACAGACACGGGTGGCTGTCCAGCCAGCAATCGGCAATTCCCGTGATCAAGTTCGTGGCACCTGGGCCACTAGTGCCCAATGCCACGCCCATCACTTTGTGATTTGTCGCACGTGCGACAGCAGATGCAGCGAAGGCGGCGCCTTGCTCATGGTGCATTGATACCAATTTGGTTTTGCCAAGCAAGTTAATGCTATCCACCAAATGGGTGATCATTCCACCAATGAGCTCAAAACCATAAATGACTTGGGTGTCCGCTAGGACTTTTGCTACTGCATCTGATGCTTTCATAAGTTAGAAACCGATCCCGAAGAACTCTTCCAGTTTTTCACCAACGTAATCGAAATGTTCCTGACCCAACGACGGTTGTACGCCCAGCCAGAAGGTCTGGTTCATGGTGCGATCGGTGTTGGTCAGTTCGCCCACCACGCGGAATTCCACATCATGGAAGTACGGCTGGCGAGTCAGGTTGCCTGCGAAAAGAAGCCGAGTGCCGATCTTGTGTTGATCAAGAAACTTTAGCAAGTCTACACGCTTAACGCCTGCAGTTTCTTTCAAGGTCACTGGGAAACCGAACCAAGATGGGTCACTGTTAGGCGTAGGCTCGGCGATTTCCAAGAAGGCGCTGAGGCTGGACAAACGCTCTTTCAGTAGCTTGAAGTTGCGCTTGCGGGTCTCGATGAATGTCGGCGCGCTTTCCAACTGGGCCAAGCCGCAGGCGGCTTGCATGTCAGTGATTTTCAGGTTGTAGCCCAAGTGTGCGTACACATACTTGTGATCGTAACCTTGTGGCAGGCTACCGAATTTCTGTCCGAAACGATTGCCGCAGGTGTCGTCGCAACCTGGCGCGCAATAGCAGTCACGGCCCCAATCACGGAACGACTCGGCGATCAGTCTCAGTTGAGCGTTGTTCGTAAACACAGCGCCACCTTCACCCATGGTGATGTGGTGGGCAGGGTAGAAGCTGAGCGTGGCGATATCGCCAAAGGTACCGACCATTTTGCCGTCGTATGTCGCGCCCAGCGCGTCACAGCAATCTTCGACCAGCCACAGGTTGTACTTTTCACACAGTGCTTTCACCTTGCTCAGATTGAATGGGTTGCCCAAGGTGTGAGCGAGCATGATGGCCTTGGTCTTCGGCGTGATGGCGGCTTCGATCAAGTCTGCATTGATGTTGTGGGTGTTCATTTCAACATCGACGAACACAGGGATCGCGCCGAACTGAACGATCGGGTTAACAGTAGTCGGGAAACCCGCAGCAACGCCAATGACTTCGTCGCCTTTTTTGATTGCACGATCACCCAGTTTCGGTGAAGTTAGGGTGCTGAACGCAACCAAGTTGGCCGAAGAACCTGAGTTCACGGTCAGCAGGTAGTTCACGCCCAAAAACGCAGCTAGTTTCTTCTCGAATTCAGCGTTGAAACGACCAGTGGTCAGCCAGCCGTCCAGCGAGGCCTCAACCATCAGTTGCAGTTCACGTGCGCCGATTACTTTACCCGATGGAGGGATGACAGTTTCGCCCCCGACAAAAGGTTTAGCCGCCAAGGCAGTTTGGGCGTAGCGCTCAACGAGTTGGCTGATTTCCTGACGGAGCATATCGGGGGTCATAGTATTTCCTGTTCAATCTAATTATCGGTTAAGTGCCAGTGGCATAGCTGCCATGTAGCTATTGATTTCTTCGATGCAACGGGCATGCATGTCATCGCTCTGCAACCAGGCGCGATGCCAGTTGACGATGCGAGTGAGTGTCGTCTCCAAGCCCCATGTTGGTTCCCACTTCAGGTGAGTGCGGACCTTGGATATATCCAGTTTTAAATAGCGTGCTTCGTGCGGTTGCGGGTCGCTGTCAAGCTGCCAGCTAGCGCCATCCCCCCAGGCCTGCACCATGTGATCGAGTATCCATTCGACTGGTTGAGCATCTTCGTCGCGAGGACCGAAGTTCCAGCCCTGAGCAAATGATTGGCCATGCTCCCATAGGTGTTGGGCCAGAACAAGGTAACCGCTTAGCGGCTCAAGTACGTGCTGCCAAGGGCGGGTGGCCTTCGGGTTACGCACGACAACGGGCTTGCTCTGTTCGACAGCACGCAGGATGTCCGGAATCAACCGGTCGTCGGCCCAATCGCCTCCCCCGATGACATTGCCGGCGCGTGCCGAGGCCAATACAGCGGAGTGTTCGGTATTAAAGAATGAGTTGCGATAAGCACTGGTGACCAATTCCACACAGCCCTTACTGTTGCTGTACGGATCGTGGCCACCCATGGGTTCATTCTCGCGATAGCCCCATTCCCATTCTTGGTTCTCGTAACATTTGTCGGTGGTGACATTCACGATAGCACGTAGGGCGGGACACTTACGCGCGGCCTCCAACACATGAACGGTGCCCATGACGTTGGTGGAGTAGGTTTCGACAGGCTCGCGGTACGACAGTCTAACCAGCGGTTGAGCCGCCATGTGAATCAGTATGTCTGGATTGAAGGCAACCATGCTATCAGTAACGGCATGTAGGTCACGAATGTCGCCTATCTGCGACTCTATACCCCTTTCAACCTGTGCCTGTTCGAACAATGAAGGCGTAGTTGGCGGCGCTAAGGCAAAGCCTTTCACCTGAGCACCCATGTCCTGTAGCCATAAAGCCAGCCAACTACCCTTGAAACCAGTATGACCGGTGAGGAAGACCTTTTTACCTTTCCAGAAGTCAGCGGAGACAGAAGCTTTCATATCGTTCTCAGTCCCAGGTTTTCCAAGGTGCGTTGCCGCTCTGCCACAACTTCTCAAGCAGATTTTTGTCGTGCAGGGTGTCCATCGGTTGCCAGAAGCCCGGGTGCTCGAAGGCCATCAGTTGGCCCTGTTCGGCGAGGCTCATCAGCGGGCCCTGTTCCCAGACCGTGCTGTCCCCTTCTAGGTAATCTAGCACCTGAGGAGAAAGCACAAAGAAGCCGCCATTGATCATGGCGCCATCGCCTTTAGGTTTTTCTTTGAAGTTCAGAACTTGGCCTTCATTCATATCCAGCGCGCCAAAGCGGCCTGGTGGAAAAGTCGCGGTGAGCGTGGCAGCTTTGCCGTGGCTCTTGTGGAAGGCGACGGCAGCGCTGATGTCCATGCTTCCCACGCCATCACCGTAGGTGAAGCAAAAAGCCTCTTCATCGCGCACATAGTCTGCCACACGGCGCAGGCGGCCACCGGTCATCGACGTTTCGCCCGTGTCGACCAATGTCACATGCCAGTCTTCAGCACGCTGATCGTGAATCTTCATGGTGTTTTCGCGCATGTTGAACGTGATGTCCGACGTATGCAGGAAGTAGTTAGCGAAGTATTCCTTGATCATGTAACCCTTGTAGCCACAGCAAATGATGAAATCATTGATGCCATGGGAAGAGTACATTTTCATGATGTGCCACAGAATCGGCTTGCCGCCGATTTTAACCATAGGCTTCGGCCGCGTACCGGTTTCTTCGCTTAAACGCGTGCCGAGCCCACCAGCCAGAATGACCGCTTTCATAACCGTTCCTTATTAGTATTAGTTCGAACTCACGAATGCATCGGAGTAAAAGTGTTTCACAGGTAACCCAGCAATAGTCAGTGCTTCGCGGGCGGAATGAATCATGCTTTCCGAACCACAGGCGTAAACCACCGCCTTAGTGAGGTCGATTCCATCATCCAGCAGGACGTTCTGTACGTAGCCTGTACGCCCCTGCCAGTCCGCGCCGGCTCGCGACAATACCGGAATAAACACCGCGTTCAGACTCTCGAAATGGGGGGCCCAATAAATATCATCTACGGTACGCCCGCCCCAGTATATGAGAATTTTCTTACCTTCTGCCAGAGCCGGGTTGTTTAGCAGTTGCTCAAGCATCGCCTTCACTGGCGCAATACCGGTGCCAGTAGCGAGAAACACGATTGTGCTGGCGTCTTTGTCTCGCAAGCAGAAGGTGCCGAGTGGGCCTTCTAGACGAAGTAGATCATTCGGTTTGGCGCTGCCGAACCAGTATCTTGACATCGCGCCTTGTTCGACTTCGCGGATCTGCAGTTCCAGCTTACCGTCGGTGCGTGGGGCATTGGCAATAGAGTAGCTGCGACGCAGGCCGCCATCACCGATCACATCCAGATATTGACCCGGAAGGTAATGCAGCTTGCTGGCGGGAGGCACTCGCAAGAGTACTTCCACAACGTTATCAGCCAAACGGGTGATCGTATCAATGCGGCAAGGGAGAGTTTTGACCTCGATGTCGCCCAGAGCGCCAATGTCTTCGGCATCAATCTCGACATCGCTTATGGCATGGCGGCAGCAGGTAAGAATCACTCCCGCTGCAATTTCCTCGGTAGTCAGTGACGTTTCTTCCCTGTGAGCTTCAGTATCACCGCTGAGTACGGTGGCTTTGCACACGCCGCAACGACCCGTGCGACAGCTGTATTCCAATGTAATGCCCGCTGCTTTGGCGCTGTCCAGCAGCGAAGTGCCAAGGTCGGAACTGAATGTCTGTCCATCATGAAGTTTTACTGAAACCATGGATTACCGGATTCGAATTTTGAAAGTCTATTAGAATATACTATCTATTTAGGGGTTGCCATTATTATGAGCTTAAGCAGGAATGCGTCGATCTCGGACAACCCGCGCAGCGGTGTTGAACGTCGCTTGCGACGGCCCCGAAGGGGTGAGTCCTGCTGGCAGGGCGAATAATCGAACGGCGTTCGATGGAGAGTCAAACGCCAGAAAGCAAAAAACCAGCCGTTAAGCTGGTTTCTCTAAATATGGTGCCCGGACTCGGAATCGAAATAAACTACATTATGCGTTGTTATTAAACGATATTATTGTATTCGATAAATGTAGAGGCCCCCGTTAAGGCCCCCGGAATGTTTTGCATCAAAAAGGGAATAGGTTTGATGATTTTTTCTCCTGCGAGAATATTACATATCATTCAGGGGGGGCCGCATCACGGAACCACCCTGAACATCAACTATAATGTAATCTGAGGATGTTTAATACCGCATGCATGGGCATACCTGACTAATGTGTCAAGGCTCGCTTTAACGATATTAGACTCCATGCGGGAAACTGTGGGCGGTGTTACCCCCATTCGTTCTGCAACCTGCGCACGGGTTAATCCTGCATGGCGACGCCATTCTGCCAGCATTATCTGTAAACGCTCTTTACGCTCTTCGGCTTCATAAGCGGCTTGTACTTCTGGGTCAGACATTAAATCAGCCCTGACGGTATCCCAGGCAATACCTTTAACTTTTGTCATGTAGCATCTCCTCTAATCGCTCAAACGCGAGGGTTATCTCCCCTGACGGTAATTTCTGCGTTTTCTTGATGAACACGCGCAGTAGATAGATATTTTTTCCTTTCTGGTAAACATACAATCCCCTGGCAATATCGGTTCCCATCGTTCTGAGTTCAAACAAACCGTCTCTGACGGGTTTGCTGTCGGGCTCTCGTAATGCCGTGGCATTCATTTTAAGCTTATCAATCAGGCGGATCATTTTAGCCCTGATGACTGGCGGTAAACCTGCTATTTCATCAGGCACTTCATCATGTAAAATTACATTAAACACAGAATACTCCTCTATAGAGAAATATTGCCTTTTAAGCTAAGTTAAGTCAAATGCTAATTAACGAGTGATCGACTCAATTAGCCTGATCTTCAACATACCCGGTAAGATCTGGGCTATCGCTTCAGTTTTCTACAGAGGTTTTATGATCCGCCAGAGACGTACTTGCCAGCCATGCAAAGAAAGTAAGACGGAGGTCGCATTACCTGGTTGTACGTTCCGGCAGCACGCCTGGGTAATGTTTCGCCACGATAGCATTCATCTTGTCAATCAATGAAAGTTTTCTAAATGTCAGGTGCGCTGATCCCTTCATAAAGTATTTTATCGAAAAGTAATCGTCTTCATAAACTTTCGCTATATGCGGATTGGCACTAATATGCTCATACAACCGGCTTGTCACATCGCCCCGGTTATCCGGGATCACTTTACCGTCCAGCAAGTGCAACATGCGCTCCAGGTCTCGCCGGGAACCGTGGTTCAGGGTAAAGCCCCATCGGTTGCAACTGACCAAATTGCTGATGATTATTTTTTTGCCAAATTGGCATGGACTGTTGGTTTTATAATGCCAGGATAATCCTTTGAATAAATTGATGACCCCGCGTGGCTTTGTTGAATAAATCAGATTTTGGGCAAGCATCTTCGTAGCCGGTTGCAGTTGTCAGATAATACGCACGCTTTCTGGCATGCCTGCCTTCGTCATTTTGTTCAGCGCACGCACCATGGCCAAAGCCTCTGCAACCTGACCATCGTAGTCACGCAACGTCAGCGAACCACCGAACAACTGCTTTATACTGTACATCGCCGTTTCCGCTATCGACCGACGGTTGTAATCTGTTGTCCATTTCCACCGTGCATTGCTCCCGCTCAGCCGTTGATTCGCAACAGCACGATTACGGTCTGCATACTCACCTGACCAGTAGCCAGCTCCCTTCCGGGGAGGAATGAGCGCGCTGATTTTCTTGCGACGTAGTTCGTCATGACATCGCCGTGTATCGTAAGCTCCGTCCGCCGCCGCTGACCTGATTTTTCGGTGGGTCTGCCGGATAAGTCCCGGGAAAGCTTCAGCGTCCGTGACGTTGTTCAGCGACAGGTCCGCGCAGATGACTTCATGCGTACTCGCATCAACAGCCAGATGCAGTTTTCGCCAGATACGACGGCGCTCTTTGCCGTGCTTTTTGACTTTCCACTCCCCCTCACCGAAGACTTTTAAGCCGGTGGTGTCGATAACCAGATGCGCAATTTCACCCCGGGTGGGCGTTTTAAAACTGACATTAACCGACTTTGCCCGCTTGCTGACACTGGTGTAATCCGGACAGCGAAGAGGAACATCCATCATGGCAAAAATGGAATCAATAAAGCCCTGTGCGGCTCGCAGGGTCAGGCGGAATACACGTTTAACGACCAGGACAGTGGTGATGGCGAGATCAGAATAGTGCTGAGGCCGTCCCCGCGGTTGATGAGGGCCTTGTTGTAGTTGCGCCAGTTAGTGACTTTAAACTTCTGCTTTGTCATGGGACGACCAGTGTTGCCGGATGATGCGTGATCTGATCCTTTAACTCAGTAAAAGTTCGATTTATTCAACAAAGCCATTTGATGGCAATAGTGCAGATATAAACATTATTGCCACCCTCACAGCTGCTTTCTATTTTCTATTTCAGCTATTTCAACTCCTGAACCTGTTTGTTTAATTGCCATGACAGCAGTGGCGTAAATGCTTGCCACCGATTAAAGGTTTTCTCCTGTTCCGCGTCCATTGGTTGAGCGGCGCCCAGTAATAGCCCCTGTTTATCAGCCCAGGGATGGAACTCCCCTTTGCCCGCTAAAGTGAAACTCCCTTGCTCAGTGATCAACAGTTCAGGGTTGTAGCCCTGACACCAGAGCGCATCCGGCTTTTCAGACAGCAAATCGCAACCGGTCCGGTAGTAGGGGGCTTCTGACAGGCTAAGTTGATACAACGTCGGCCAGATATCTTTATGGCTGCCCACACGGGATGCATCAAAATGGCGGTTCTGACGATAGCCCTGAGGGACATAAAGATAGAATGGAACTGCGCGGCTAAGGGCCAGTTCTCTGTTGTCAGGATAGCTGATACCACGAATATTATGGTCACCCGTCGCGGCAATAATCGTGTGCTCACCTAATGGCTGCTTTTTTACCCAACTGATAAATTGCCCTAGCTGATCATTGGTGTAACGCAGGGTATGGAATACCTCATCCAGCTGCTTACCGCTAGCCAGATTGCTCAGCCGCAGTTTTTCCGCATCGGACAATTTGATATCGGTCTTCGCATAGCTATTAGGCGCTTTGAATGGCGGATGATGGGTAGTCGACATTGACATGATCAAGACGTGCTCACCCACTTTGTCGGCCTGAGCTAAACGCTCTTTGATGTAGCGGAACATAAATTCATCAGGGACACCCCAGGTGCTGGCTTCGGCTTCTGGATAGCGCTTTTTCAAACCGTTTTGTTCAACAAATTCACTGACGCCTAAGTGAGGCAGGAACTGATTCAGATTGCGCCAGGAGCCGTTACCTGAAGTGACGAAAATGATTTTATAGCCGTTAGCCAGAAAGGGCTTAAACATATTGCTAGAAAAATCAGTATTTTGAGCGTAGGACTGGCTAATGTTACTGTTTGGGCTGCGGACAAAGAAGCGGCTTAGGCTATCAATAGTGCCATTCCCTTCGGAGATAAAACGGCTAAAGCGCCAGTCAGTTTGCCAGTGCTGTTTTAGTGCGCCGAATAGGTCACGATCCGGGCGGTCATACTCTTCAAGGTGATAGCCCATACTCTCCATCACGGTGAAAACAACATTAGGTGGGGATTTTTTCGCGATAGGGTTAGGGAGCGTTTTCGCCATAAATGGCTTGAAACTCGCCTCGGTGGGCTGAGCTAAAAACTGACTAAGTAGCTCTTCCCCCTGCTGGTTGGTGGCTGGAGGGAAATTGCTATATTCACGATGGGCCTTAACCGCCCAGGTCAGGGCCATTGGGCCGCTCGGCGTCAGCATATTCAATAAGTTAACATCTGAAACCTGGGCATCTGACTGTCGAAGCGGAAAGGTCCCCAGAGAGCCGCGGGTGCCGATAAAACTGACGGCCAGAATAACCAACGTTGAAATGGCGGCCACGGCGATACAGCTGCGTTGTTCAGGCCAACTGCTAATTTTTTGCTGCCAGCGGCGACAGATCCACAAAATTGCGACCACAAACAGCGTTAGGCAAATCACGCTGCGAATAACCGGATAGTCACTCCACAGGGTTTTTAGCACCGCGACGGTATCATCTTCCGCCAGCCCGAAAATAAAGATATCAATCGGCCGCTGATAGGTCGCGTAATAGAAAATATTTCCCACGGTGAGTATGGTGACGAGGGTGCCCAGGAGGGTGGCAAACCAGGGCCAAAAACGCTGCCAGAGGTGAAAGCTGCTTTTATTGAGCGCCAGCAGACCCGCAATTAATAAGCAGGGAACAAACATCAAGCTGGCGATGCGAACATCAAACAGCCCACCGATGAAAAACATACGCTGTACGTCAGTTGATAAACCAGCCAGTGACTCGGGGTCACCATAATCTGTTAGCAGATAGACTCGTCCTGCTAGCTGGGTGGCCACAACCAGTATCCATGGGAGCAACAGCGCAATAAAAGCGTGCTTAAATCTGTAAAACCACATAATCCTTTTCCTGTGAGTTTCCAAAGGCAACAACATTTCAAAGTCATCAGAAATACCTTCGGCCCTGTCGCGTTAAGTTCACGTCGACTATCCGAGCACAGGGTATCGGCAGGAGTGGGGGAAACATTAATAATTAAGGAAAAGCAAGGTGTTACGATATTTGTGTTACATAATCTGTTGTAACCAGGGATATGGAAAAACGTATCTGGCCTGTTAATTAATTGTATTGAATTGATCTGTTTTAGGTGAGTGGAGAAACCCGGTGACAAGCAGATTGGTGGGATAGTTAATGGTGAGATAGTTATTGGTGAGATAGTTATTGTGCTCGCGGGTATAAGTGATTTTGTAAACAGGTTAATACTCGGCAACACCATTTAGTATCAGCCCCACGACGACCAATATCATCAACCCTACCTATAAAGAGGTATTCCATTGACTTTTATGTAAAAAATGATCGATAGGCACTTTTTATTTGAGCTGCTTCATAAAAGTGAATACCCATACAAAAATTGTTTGATCTAAAACAAGCATTCTCACTACTACAAATAATTTGCCGCAAAACCTCCTTAATATCGCCTTACCCCAGTGGGTGATATTGGCCATGGACTGTCTCTTGGCTGAGCATTTCTCATCCTATGTGGGCTTAAAAATAAAAATAACTATCTGGTGCGGGCAGTGATATCGCCCGGGATGGAAAAATACACTGGGGTACATATTGTGAGCAAATTGATAAGAGAGATGTCAGTAGGGATATTGGCTCTTTTGGCAATAGGGGGCGTGTTTTCTCTGTCGGCTGCCCCCACACCGCCGATTGAGGCCCGCAACGATAAATTCGCTGAGCAGCATGTTGATCAGTTCACCTCATGGCTAAAAACCAAAGAGAGTGGGCCGCGTGAAGATGCACTGGCGGATGATCCTAATTTGGTCATTCTCTGGGCGGGCTATCCCTTCGCGAAAGATTATAACAAACCCCGCGGGCACTATTATGCCGTGACCGATGTGCGGGAAACATTGCGCACCGCCGCGCCGAAAACCGCAGAAGATGGCCCACTACCGATGGCCTGTTGGAGTTGTAAGAGTCCGGATGTCGCCCGCTTGATCAATGAGCAGGGTGAAGAGGGCTACTTCAAGGGAACATGGGCCAGAGGCGGCCCAGAAGTGGTCAATCAGTTGGGATGTGCCGATTGCCATGATACCGCCTCGGCCGATTTTGCCGCCGGCAAACCCGCATTGGTGCTCTCTCGCCCCTATACTGAACGCGCGCTGCAATCCATCAATCAGCCTTTCGCGCACGCCAGCCGTCTGGATCAACAATCCATGGTGTGCAGTCAATGCCACGTTGAGTATCACTTCGCGGGCAAAGATAAAACGGTAAAACTGCCATGGGATCAAGGCACCGATGTGGAGTCAATGGAGAGATATTATGATGAAATTGCGTTCTCTGATTGGGTTCATCCGCTGTCGAAAACCCCAATGCTCAAAGCGCAGCATCCTGAGTATGAAACCTGGCGTGCAGGGATCCATGGCAAGAATAATGTCAGCTGCATCGATTGCCACATGCCGAAAATCCAGAATGCGGCGGGCAAAGTGTACACCGATCATCAGATCCGCAATCCCTTCGATAGCTTTGAAAGCACCTGTGTTAACTGCCATACCCAAGACAAAAAAACCTTGCAAGATATTGTTGCTGAACGCAAAGCCAGCATTCAGGAACTGAAATTGAATGTTGAGAAGCAGCTGGTTCATGCCCATTACGAGGCGAAAGCCGCGTGGGATGCGGGGGCGACTGAGCAAGAGATGAAGCCTATTTTGCAAGATATCCGTCATGCCCAGTGGCGTTGGGATTATGCCATCGCCTCCCACGGCATTCATATGCATGCCCCGGATATTGGCCTGAAAGTGCTGGGCGGCGCGTTGAATAAAGCCGCCGATGCCCGCACTAAGCTGGCGCGTCTGCTGGCGACTAAAGGGATTAGCCACGAAATTGTGCTGCCGGATATCTCGACCAAACTCAATGCGCAAAAAGCACTGGGGATGGATATGGATAAGCTGAACCGGGAGAAGCAGGAGTTTCTGCAACAAGTGGTGCCAGCCTGGGATGATCAAGCCAGAAAAGCGGGCCGTTTGAGCCAGTAAGCGGCGTTCCGGTGGGCGAAACCCGCTCACCGGCTCTCTTCCAGGGACCAACTGACCCCAGTTTGGGGTCATAGCAAAGGTGGAATCACTATGCGCGTTTTACGTTCATTCTGTTCAGCAGCGCTGCTGGCCGTATTGACTCTGTGCACGCTGCCCACTCACGCCACGACACAGACCGCGCCGCCGAAAACAGCTGCCTCGCGTCATGTGGTGGAGCCGCAGCGGGATCCAGATGCAGCTTGTATCCAATGCCATAAAGAGCAAAAAGATGAGTTGCACGGCAAACATGCGGGTGCAGTTAATCCGAATACCCAATTGGCGGTCACCTGTACCAACTGTCACGGCAAGGCGTCGGTATTGCATCGTAACGGCGTCAAAGATGTGATGCGTTTCAACAGTGAGATGTTGAATGCCGATAAGGCGATGTACAGCGTCACGCAACAAAATAGTGTCTGTATGAGTTGCCATCAGCCGGAAAAATTGCGCGAAGCTTTCTGGCCGCATGATGTGCATATGTTGAAGCTCTCTTGTGTCAGTTGTCATCAGTTGCACCCTAAAACTGATCCGATGCAGGGTCTGGATGATAAAGGGCGGGTCAAAATCTGTGTTGATTGCCACCGCCGCCAGCAGGAGCTGATTCCGAAGGAGAGGCCATGAATAGCCATCGTCGTCACTTTCTTATCAGTATGGGGGCGCTGATCTTTATCACCGGCTCCACCAGAGGTTCGCTGGCATTTAGCGGCACTATCGACGGCGTTCGCTACGGGATGCTACATGATGAGACTCGCTGTATCGGCTGTACCGCCTGTATGGATGCTTGCCGCGCAGTGAATCAGGTTCCGGCTGGGGTTTCGCGGCTCACTATCATTCGCAGCCAGCCCATCGGGGAGTTTCCGGCGGTGAAATATCAGTTTTATCGTCACTCCTGCCAACATTGTGATAAAGCCCCTTGCGTGGATGTTTGCCCGACCGGCGCATCCTATCGCGATAAGGCGACCGGCATTGTCGATGTCAATCCTGACCTCTGTGTCGGCTGCCAGTACTGCATCGCCGCGTGCCCCTACCGGGTGCGCTTTATTCATCCGGTCACAAAAACTGCGGACAAGTGCGATTTTTGCCGCAAGACCAATCTAAAGCAGGGGAAGCAGCCGGCCTGTGTGCTGTCATGCCCCACCAAAGCACTGGTATTTGGCAATCTGGACGACGCCAATAGTGAGCTGGTGAAGCTACTGCATCAGCGCACGGTGTATCGCGCCAAACTACATCTGGGGACACAGCCGAAGCTGTACCGTGTGCCTTTTCAGTATGGGGAGATTACCGGATGAGCCATAAACCGAATACGCCGTTTCACTTTGAGTCGTTAGTGTGGGATTGGCCGATAGCCATCTATCTGTTTTTGATTGGCGTCTCTGCGGGGATGGTGGTGGTGAGTCTGCTGGTTAAGCGGCGAGTGCTAAGGGAGGATGCGGCGCAGAGCGGGCTGCTCAAATCCACGGCAATTATTGCGCCACTGGCGGTTATCTTCGGCTTACTCATCTTAATCCTGCATCTCACGCGGCCATGGACCTTCTGGAAGCTGATGTTTTTCTACAGCACCAGTTCTGTGATGTCACTGGGGGTGATGCTCTTTCAGCTCTACATGGTGGTGCTGTTGCTCTGGCTGGCGGTGATATTCCGCCACTGGCTAACCGCCCAGCTACAGCCCTATCCAAAACTGAGCTGGCTGGGCACGATACTCAATAAAATAGCGCCGATTGAGCGCCAGCTTGAGCCATTTATGCTGTTACTGGCCGTGGCTTTGGGGGCCTATACCGGTTTTCTATTGTCCGCGCTGAAGAGCTATCCGCTGCTGAATAACCCCGTGTTACCGGTGCTGTTCCTATTCTCAGGTCTCTCTTCGGGGATCGCGGCAATGGTGCTATGTGCGGTGACATTGTTTAATGAGCCGGTAGATAGCCCAGCACTGGCGTATCTCCATCGGCTGGAAAAACCGGTGGTCTGGCTGGAGCTTTTTCTGCTGCTGGCATTCTTTACCGGGCTATGGTTTGGCGGCGGTCAGAAAGCGGTGGCGGTGACGGTCGCATTAGGCGGCGGCTTCTGGGCCACTATGTTCTGGTTTGGGGTGATTGGTTGCGGCATGGTGCTGCCATTGATCTTAAACCGCTACTGCAGACCTAACCTGCGCCACCGGCTCTCTTTTTTGCTCACAGTATCGGGCCTGAGTCTGTTTGGCGTCTTCGTTTTACGTTTTTTCATTCTTTATGCTGGCCAGATGACGGTGGTGTGATGAGCGAGCGGATATGATTGGTGAATTAGGGCTGTTGTCACTGCTGGCGGCGGCGTCACTGGCGCTATTGCTCGGCTGTGTGCCCTTTATCGCGCTACAGGGGCGGCGGTTGCCACTGCTCTATTGGCTACCGTCGCTCAGCTATGGCGTGACACTCTTTATTTCACTGGCGCTGTTTTTACTGGGCGGCGGTTTTGTGACTGACGATTTCTCGCTGCTCTATGTGGCGCAGCACGCGAATACTCAGCTGCCGCTGTTTTACAAAATTGCGGCCATCTGGGGTGGGCATGAAGGCTCTATGCTGTTCCTGCTCTTGGCATTGAGTCTCTGGAGTGCCGCGCTAACCTTTTTCCGTCGCCATTTTCCGCTGCGTTTTTTTGCCCGCGCGCTTGGCGTGATGGGCTGGCTACTGCTGATTTTCACTCTATTTATCCTCTTTTTCTCCAATCCTTTTGAGCACTTATTCCCCACCCTGGCACAGGGGCGTGACTTAAATCCGATGCTGCAAGACTTGGCGCTGATCTTCCATCCTCCGCTGCTGTATCTGGGCTATAGCGGTTTTGCCATCAGTTTCGCTTTCGCCGTCGCGGCGCTGCTGGAGGGGCAAAGTGGTCAATCTATGGCGCGCTATAGCCGCCCGTGGGTATTGGCGGCCTGGAGCTTGCTGACCATCGGGATCTTGCTGGGCGCCTGGTGGGCGTACAGTGAATTGGGGTGGGGCGGCTGGTGGTTTTGGGACCCGGTTGAGAATGCGTCATTGCTGCCCTGGCTCACCGCAACCGCGCTACTGCATGTGCTGGCTATCAGCCAGCGGCGTGGCTTATATCCTCACTGGGGCACTCTGCTGGCGCTGGTCACCTTCCAGCTTTGCTTGCTCGGCACCTTTATCGTGCGCTCCGGCGTGTTGACCTCGGTACACGCTTTTGCCGTGGATACCGCCCGGGGCGAAGCTCTACTGCTGCTGTTTGGTGTCGTCACCTTAGCCTCACTGACGCTGTTTGCACTGCGGGTGAGGGGGGGCAGTCGCGCTGCTGATTTCAACCTGTTCTCGCGGGAAACCTTGCTGCTGGCGGCATTGGTACTGTTGAGTGTCGCGGCGGTGACGGTGTTGATTGGCACTTTATACCCCTTGATTTTCAGCTCGTTAGGCTTGGGATCTCTCTCTGTTGGCGCCCCTATTTTAATCAGACGCTCACCCCCTTTGTGCTGTTACTGCTGCTGTTGATGGGATTAATGCCCTTTGCTCAGTGGCAGCGAAGCGCCAAAACTGCCCTCTGGCGGCTGGCGCTCCCCGCCTTACTCGCCATCTTTGCGGCATTACTCACGGCCGGGCTGGGTGCATCACCGTGGCAAGCCGGGATGGTGCCGGGTGTCACGCTTGCCCTGTGGGCCTTGCTGGCCCCCCTATTTGCACCAAAAATAGCGTGGCGTTCCTGGCTGCTACATGGCGGTGTTGCCGTCAGCTTACTGGGGATGCTGTTTGCGTCGTATCACTCGGTGGAGCTGGGTAGCCGAATGTCTCCCGGCCAGCAGATCACGTTGGCGGGCTATCAGTTTACCTATCAGCAAACCGAGCTGCGGGTTGGCCCGAACTACACCAGCGAACGGGCGCACATCCTGGTTAGCCAACAGGGGCAACCGATAACCACACTATTACCAGAACGGCGGCGCTATAGCGTGCGTGAGGTATTGATGATTGAACCGGCGATCGCCAGTGGCCCTCTGGCCGATTTTTATGCCGTGTTGGGGGATAACCTGGGGGCCGGGGAGTATAGCGTGCGTTTGTATCATAAGCCGCTGGTGAGCTGGATCTGGGGCGGCGCGCTGATGATGGTATTGGGCGGATTGCTGGCACTTAGGCACCGAATTCAGCATTTCAATGACACGGCGGAGGATGAATGAGACAACGTTGGCCCTGGCTGATGGTTCCCTTGCTGGCTTTACTCTTAGGTGTGCTGCTTTACAGTGGTTTAAAGCGCGATCCTCATCGCATTGAATTAGCGGCAAAAGATCTGCCTTTTCCGGCGTTTTCACTCTCTGAATTGCAGCAGCCCACACAGCTCATCACGCGGGATCAACTGCTGGGTAAGGTCACGGTGATTAATGTCTGGGCCAGTTGGTGCGCCAGCTGCAAGCAGGAGATGGCGGTGCTCGGGCAGATCGCCAGTAGCATGCCAGGGGTACAGTTCTATGGGCTGAATTACCGCGATGAGCGCCAGTCGGCATTGAATACCCTCCAGCGTTATGGCAACCCTTACCAAAAGAGCCTGTTTGACCCGCAGGGCACCTTAGCACTGGCGATGGGGGTCTATGGCACACCTGAGACCTGGCTAATTGATGCCAATGGGATTATTCGTCAGCGCTATGCAGGAGAAATGACAGCAGCAGTATGGCAGCAGCAATTTATGCCGCTATTGGCGCAATGGGCAAACGCGGAGAGATCATGAAAATCATTTTGCTGATGCTATCACTGCTCATCACCCCTTGGGTGTTAGCCGATCTGGTCGACACCTACACCTTTAGTTCGCCGCAACGTCAGCAACAGGCATTGGCGCTGGCAAAAGAGCTGCGCTGCCCACAGTGTCAAAATCAGAACTTATTGGAGTCGACATCGCCCATTGCGCAACAGTTGCGGTTAGAGGTCTACCATTTGGTCGAAGCCGGGCATAGCTCGCAGCAGATAATGACCTCAATGACCGAGCGCTATGGGGATTTTATTCTCTATCAGCCGCCGCTGCGCAGTACCACACTGCTGCTCTGGTTTGGGCCTGGAGTGCTACTGATAAGCTTGTTGGGCGGGTTGATATTCAAAATACGCAGGCGGGCCGTCTCATCGACAAGAGGGGAGCGCTGATGGTGCTGGCAATCGGACTGGCGGCACTGCTGCTGCTGATCCTCATCGCGATATGGGGGCCATGGTTCGCGCAATATGGCCGCATCAGCTGGCGCTGGCCGGTGGGGTTTACACTGGTGGTGCTGGCCCTGACTCTTTTAGGCTATCAACAACTGGGTGGCTATACCCTGGTGCAGCAGGAGGGGCTGCGACAGCAAGAGGCCAGACGATTAAATAATATGCTGGATAAGCAGAGCAGTGACCCCACGTTATATCGCTTACAACAGCGCATCCGCCAATCCCCTGATAATGGTGCTGGCTGGTTTAGTTTGGCTCAACACTATTTATATCGTAATGAGTTTGACGATGCGCTGATCGCGTTGCAGCAGGCGGAGCATCTACAGGGGGCTAATGCCGCACTGGATGCGGCTCGCGCCACCATCTTGTATTACCAGTCGGATAAAAACATGACCGCTGATGTGACTTATTGGATACAGCAGTCATTGGCGAAAGATCCGTTGCAATACACAGCGCTAATGTTACAAGCGTCTGATAAATATAGAAATTCACATTATGCTGACGCCATCGCTATTTGGCAGCGGCTGCTGGATAGCGATAATCCTGAGGTCGATCGTGCGGTGATTATTCAAGCGCTAACATTAGCTCGGATGCTGCAAAAGGCCGCTTAAAACCTGCGCCTGGCCTAAATTGTGGGCAAAAAAAACCCTTACCAATCTCATTTGGTAAGGGATGCCAATTCGGCCAACACCAGGGAAACATTATAACCGTTGATTTATCATACGATTAATTTCGGTTACGGACATGACTTAAGTCAAGTTTATCAAAATTACATAAATAAGTTTAATGTTTATATGCGTAAAAAGAGAATTTATCCATTGTAATAGGTGAGTATCAGCCAGGAGAGTGTGCTATTTGTTTGATTTTTAAACGATATGGCGAGGGTGTGATCTTTAGCACATCATGCAGCAACATTATGTTTGCACTTACAGTACTGGGTATGTTGTCAAATAAGGTTAATAAATCAGCTATTGTCACTGTGTGATGGGGGGGTAGCGCAGGTTAGAGATTACAGCCATCTGAATGTAAAGACATCCAGATGGCGGGGTAAAACGGTACTATTGGACTTAAAAAGTCCCCTGGTATTGGCGAAATTATATTCTTTTCAGACTAACTTTCTTGGCATCTGTGCGCTAAGATATTAGTTCAATTATATTCAAAGCTAATTGTTTAAAGCAAAAACAGTTTAATTAACATGGGGCTATAATAATAGCTAACCTTAGGTCTAGCTTGCAAAACTATCCTTTGGTCTAGGTTTTTTATTTTTATCAGGCGGACTCGCCCCATTTAAGGAATATCTGCAACTCTATTTATACACTGATTTCTATTGAAAACAATGTGATAAAATTGTATTGTTGCGCAATGTATATAGTGAGTTTGGTTTGTTATGATAATTGATTATTTTGATAATGAAAGCATTAATGAAGACATAAAGAACTATATTCAAAGAAGAATAAAAGCTTATGGTGATCTTCGTTACTCTTATCTGGTCATGAATAAGAAAACACCATTGCACCCGGCTATTATTTCTAACTATCCATTGGATTGGATAAAGGAATATAAGAAGAATAGTTATCACCTTATCGATCCTGTTATTTTGACGGCAAAAGATAAAGTTGCCCCCTTTGCTTGGGACGACAATTCAGTTATCAATAAAAAATCAACTGATTCAGCGGTGTTTAATTTAGCGAGAGAGTATAATATCATTAATGGTTATACCTTTGTTCTGCATGATAATAACCATAATATGGCAACACTGAATATTTCCAATGGAAATGATGATAGTATTTATTTTGATGAAAGTATCGAAATAAATAAAGAAAAAATCCAAATGTTGCTGATTTTGACCCATGATAAAATGCTGGGGCTGTATCAAAAAAATAATAATGAAAACAAAGAGCTAGGGAGATCTGCTGCTGAAAGGGAGATATTCTCTCCACGAGAAAACGAGATTCTATATTGGGCTAGTGTCGGTAAAACCTATTCAGAAATCGCTATCATTCTGGGAATAAAAAGAAGTACGGTTAAATTCCACATCGGCAATGTAGTTAGAAAGCTAGGTGTTTTGAATGCCAAGCACGCAATTAGACTTGGCATCGAGTTAAAGTTAATCAAGCCTATTTAATGATATCAGGCACAGCTAATGGCCAGCTTTTCAGGATATCAGGCTCGACTTGATGTTTTCTGGATATTTTATTTATGAGTTTTTGTTGGCTATCAATATCAACACCCAGACTTAGAAGGTAAATAATTTCGTTCTTCTCTGATTCACCTTGATTTAATACAGTAATATTCCATCCAGAACGCTTCAGCAAGATATACATGCCCCGGCTTACAACGGTCAATATACCTTTATATCCACGACTTCTGGCATAATTAACCATCGCCAAAAACAGTATCGTGCTAAGTGAACTGTCATTACCGACCATATCTCGGACTAATGCTTTTTCAACAAAAAAACGGCTAGACTCGATAAAACCATCAATAGGTAAGTCAACATCGCTAAAGTAAGGCGAGAATGGCCCCGCAATCATCGTCGGGTATTTCATTTCAATAAATCGGACACTACATACAATCGTATCCTCTATTGTGCCTAATATATAATTGGTATTCTCATCATCATATTGATCACTTTCTCTGCCATCAATACAGGTTACTTTCCAATCTAACCGATCTTTAAAAGTTATTTTTCTCAGTGTGAAGATCTCGTCTAACTTTCTTTCAGGCATACTGTTAAAGTTTACGTTAAATAGTTTTAACATAATGAAAACCAAAGTTATTTAATTAAACCAGCATCGTACACGATCTTTGTTGGTCAGTGCAAACATTGAACGAGATTAGCTACTGTATGAATAACCAATTAATGTCATATTCACGGTACAATAATTCTACCAATCAGAAGGCTGCATACAATTCATTTTCAGTCAGTATGTTCTATTAGTGCGAAACCTCGGGGCAATTGAGCTGTTTTTAAGCGAAAAGTGACATCAGGCAAGACTTTTCGGCAGGGAATAGTTATAACGAAACATTATTCCATTTTTTTTGTTCGAAAAGGATGTTCGCGTGGACCGCAGTTCTCCGCTTTTTACCAATAAAAAATTTGTTTTCCTCGTGGCGAGCTTCTGTTGCCTCCTTTGGGGGAGTGCGTATCCCGCGATAAAAAATGGCTATGTGCTGTTTCATATTGCGCCTGATGATATTCCGAGCAAGATGGTATTTGCCGGTTATCGCTTTTTGTTGGCAGGATTGGTATTGCTGATGGTGGCGATGGCTAGCGGTAAGGCCATCGGCCGCCTCCAAAAGAGACAATATAGGCAGATAGTTATTCTGGGGCTAACACAGACCACACTACAGTATATCTTTTTCTATATTGGCCTGGCCTACACCACCGGGGTAAAAGGCTCCATCATGAATGCGACCGGGACATTTTTCAGTGTGCTGTTGGCGCACTACATTTATCAAAATGACCGGTTAACCTTCAATAAAGTTATTGGCTGCGCATTGGGTTTTGCTGGGGTAATGGTGGTGAACTTTGGTTCAGATTTAATGGATTTTCATTTTTCACTCATCGGTGAGGGATCGGTGGTGCTGGCTGCTTTCATTCTTTCCGCTGCCACTATTTATGGGAAGCGTATTTCGCAGACCATGGATACCACGATAATGACGGGCTATCAGCTGGCTATCGGCGGCTTGGTACTGACGGTCGGGGGCTATCTGTTTGGCGGTAATCTGGCTGACTTTGGCTGGCGCGCTTTGTTATTACTGGGGTATCTGGTGCTGTTGTCGTCAGCAGCGTTTGCGCTGTGGAGCTTATTACTGAAATATAATCGGGTGGGGATGGTAGCCCCATTTAATTTCCTCATCCCGGTATCTGGCGCTGTTCTCTCCGCCATCTTCCTCAATGAGAGTATTTTAGAATGGAAGTACGCCGTTGCACTGCTCTTGGTCTGTGTGGGGATCGTTTTGGTGAATAGAATTAAGCAGAGCAGAGTCTAGCGGCTATTACGATGGAGGTGAGTGCTAACCGGAATTTTATGAAAATAATTTCGGTTAGCATGGCTCAGTAGCTAGCAAAAATAATCAGGCTTTATCGGTAACGATTTTCACCCCAACCCGGATGACGCGATCAGACTCCATTTCGGCAATGGTCCAGGTCAGACCATCCCACTCAATCTGATCGCCGATAACCGGTTCGCCACCAAACAGATAGAGGACGAATTGACCCAACGTTTGTTGCTTGTCGATACCCGGTTCCAGATTGAGGCCATAGATCTGCGAAATATCGTCGAGTTTTGCATCGGCATCCAAAATAAAATCACCAAAGAAACGCTCATCTAACTGGATACTTGGGGACTGACTAAAGAGTTTCCCCAGTGCAGGTAAGTGATGTTCCTGACCAATGACGCACAGGATATCGCCCTCTTTTAGGCGGGTACTGCCGGTGGGGTGCAATAGATCTTTGCCACGGAACAGGGCGGCAATACGGGTTCCATGGGGCATCTCTAAATCGCGCAAGGCGGCACCGATACACCATTTGTCACAACTGAGCTGATAAATAAACTGTTCCCACTGATTATTCTTATCAATATCTAAGCCAATACGTGCCACGGGTGCCAGTGCGGGCGGCACCACCAATTTCGTTTTGCGTGCGGCAAATGAGAGACTGGTGCCTTGTAACAGTAGTGATACCAGCACCACAAAAAAGGCGACATTGAAGAATAAATTCGCATTGGGGATGCCCGCCATCATCGGGAATACCGCCAAAATAACCGGCACGGCACCGCGTAAACCCACCCATGAAATAAAGATCCGCTCGCGCAGATTAAAGCTTGGGAAGGGCAACAAGCCGATGAACACTGAGAGCGGACGGGCAAACAGAATCATCCACAATGAGAGGATCAAGGCTGGAATGGCAATCGGCAACAATTCGCTCGGGTTGAGCAGCAAGCCCAATACCAGAAACATACCAATCTGACTGAGCCATGCCAGCCCATCGAAGGTTTGCAATATGCCCGCGCGGTTGCGGATGGGGCGGTTACCGAGCAGCAGGCCGCAGAGATAGACCGCTAAGATACCGCTTCCGTTCATCGCGGTGGCAAGTGAGAAGACTAAAATCCCACCACTGACCGCCAGTAGTGGATACAGGCCATTCGCCAGCTCGATGCGGTTGATGAGCAGCAACAGTAATCCGCCCCCCCCCAGCCCGATCATAATTCCCAGGCCGAACTGCTGAATCAAGTGCACCAGGAACATCCAGCTCAGGCTGCTCTCGCCCGCTGAAATCATCGCAATCAAGGTGACGGTCAAAAATACCGCCATCGGGTCATTGCTGCCGGATTCAATCTCGAGTGTGGCACTGACACGCTCGTTGAGTCCTTTGCCGCCTAACAGTGAGAAAACCGCCGCCGCATCAGTCGAACCGATAATTGCGCCAATTAATAACCCTTGAATGATATCCAAATCGAATAACCAGGCGGCAGCCAAACCGGTTAGCCCGGCGGTAATTATCACGCCGACAGTGGCGAGAGAGAGAGCCGGCCAGAGGGCGACGCGGAAGGATGATGCACGGGTGCGCATACCGCCATCCAGCAGGATCACGGCTAATGCCAGGTTACTGACCAGATAGGCTGCGGGGTAGTTATCAAAGGCAATACCGCCAATCCCGTCAGTGCCAGCCAACATCCCGATAGCTAAAAAGATAACCAAAATAGGGATACCTAATCGCGATGAGAATGAGCTGAGTAAAATACTGGCTCCCACCAGCACCGCGCCGATCAAAAAGAGGCTATTAATAGTGATGGCGTCCAAAGTGGGAGTTCTCCTGATGTAATACGCAAACGAATGGGTGGCGAGTGAATGTTAATGAAAAATTATTATACACAGATTTTTCGGTTTCGATGGGAAGATATGACCTAATTCAATATGTTAAATCGCATTCCCCTGCGTCCTTGACGCCGCAGCGGTGTTGGCTGCACTCATGCGCCCGAATCACTTACCTGAGTAAGCTCATCGGGACTTATTCGTTTGCCGCCTTGCTGCAACGGCAATGACTTTGGGGATCTCCTGGGTTGACGCCGCAGCGGTGTTGGCTGCACTCATGCGCCCGAATCACTTACCTGAGTAAGCTCATCGGGACTTATTCGCTTGCCGCCTTGCTGCAACGCCAATGACTTTGGGGATCTCCTGGGTTGACGCCGCAGCGGTGTTGGCAGTCACATAATAGTTTGGGGATCGAAAGATAGGGCGCATACAGAGGGGGGGGGATTAAGGATCGCTCACCTTTAATCGCCCGACGGGGAATCAAGGGTGAGCGTTGGATGATAAAACTAGTCGCGTTTGAGTGTTGCCAGTACCCTTTTCAGCGCCTCAGTGGTCAGCGTTTTTTCTGGCTCAGGCAGACTATCGACAGAAAGTTGTGAAAGCTCATTGACCAAAACACTGCGATCTTTCCCAGTGATTGCACTGTCCAGTGCGCCGCTAAGACGACTCACCAGGGCGAGCAGGGTCGCAAACTCGGCAACTGCTGGCGTATCTGAGGTGGGATTACTCTCAATAGATTCTTGCTTATTCATCACAATTCCTCTTTTTGTTGTCACTGCAAGTGAAACAAATCCTGATAAGGAATCTACAGGATACTTGCTCTGAAAGCAGAGCGCACAGTGAGGCATTAGCCATCCCGCATCTACATGATGGTTGATCAGTGTAGCGGGTTTATCACAGTAGCGATATTCGGATATTAATATCGCTTAGCAATAACCTTATTCGTTTGAATAATAATTTGATTACGCTTTTTGCTGCGGCTTTCTGCCAGAAAACAAGTATTTAAGCACAGGAATGCGGCGATGAACCTCATACAGTGAAAATGAAATCAGGCAAACAAATACCATGCCTAAGAGAAATCCGAAGCCGTTATTGCCAATCTGTGGCGTAATAAATGCGCCATAAATCAAGGTCAATGGGTGATGCACCAGATAAATGAAGAGTGATGCGTTCACCAGATAGGTGATGTGAGGGGAGGGGGAATTTAATAGCTTATACCCGAGGGAGTAGATCACATTGGTCATGGTCACCCCCATCAATGCTTTGATGATAAGATCCAATTCAAAGACAAAAAATTCAGCACTATTAGCATGTTGGTTCACAACGTAAGCAGCAAATAGTATTAGTGAGGCCAACATCGCAGTGGGTGAAAACCGAAGAAATAGTTGTTTGAGTGGCGCATAGATAAAGCTGTAGGCACCAAGAAGAAAGAAAGGAAGATAAAACAGTGTCTCCATAACGGCGAAATTGAGGATGCTATTAAAGAGTATTTCAGGGTTAAGAAGATATATTACTCTGCGTATTACAGAATAAACTAATACAAATAGAAACACATATAGTGAGACTTTTCCTATGTTATTCATTCTCTTTATCAATATTGGGACTGTCGGTAGGCTATTCTTTATTCTTTTAAACAGATAAAAACAGATAATTGTCAGTAGAGCGAGTGTTAACAGAAACCACAAGTGCGAAACCAGCTCCCAAATAGCAATATTTATTTTTTGATAAATTGTAAATAAATTCCAATCTTGTAATTTGCTGGTGTAATTTTTGAGAAGGAAAAATTGTGGCAGCGTAATTAGCACCATGGCCGCCAGTAAAGGGATAACCACCCGCTCAAGGCGGACCTGTAGCCAGTGCTGGCGCTCATAGCGCTGATATAGCATGAACGAAAAATAGCCGGAAATAATAAAAAACACCTGCATACGAAAGGCGTGAATGAAGTCATTTAGCAGAGTAAATACCAGTGAGGGATGGCTGCTGTTTACCGCCCAATGATGACTGGAGTATATAAGAGAAAGATGAAAAGGAATGCCGAGTAACATCAAATAGGCGCGAATAGCGTCTAGAAAGTACTCCCGCTGGTTAGTGTTTTTTTTCATACTTATTCGCAAGTTGTTATCGAAAATAGAATAACGTGTCGGTTTTTGACCAGCATATTTTTTATAGTAAGCACATCGCTGATAACGTTATACGTTATTAATGGATCAGTACGGCGAGAAACACTACTATAAGGGTTAATAATTTTCCATCGCGTATTTTAGCATGGCTCGTGGCTTAGCCACTGGTTTGCACAATAAGCTGGCAGTATAACTCCGGACATCACCGCTACCTGAGCTTATCTGCCTGACCTGTTGGATAAATCGTCAATAATTTGGCTGTTATGATTTAGGGGGAGATGTGCGAGTTAATATTTTTTCAAACGTGAATAAAATGTCAAAAGGGTCACGGCCAAACAGTGCCGGATGGTTAGGGCTGACTCTTTTGTTGTCGCTATTGGCCTCTCCGGCAATGGCTTTTTCGCTAGATGATGTGGCAAAACAGGCGCAGGCACTGGCGGGGAAAAGCTTCGAAGCACCGAAAAGTAACCTGCCATCGCAATTTCGCGAAATGAAATTTGCCGACTATCAGCAGATTCAGTTTAACCATGATAAGTCCTATTGGAGCAAACTGGATACGCCATTTAAGTTGGAGTTTTATCATCAGGGCATGTATTTCGACACGCCGGTGCAGATTAATGAAGTCACCGCGACCAGTGTTAAACCTATCAATTACAGCCCCGATTATTTCAACTTCGGTTCGGTGAAGCACGATCCTGATTCAGTTAAAAATCTCGGCTTTGCCGGTTTCAAAGTCCTTTATCCGATTAATAAAGCGGATAAAAAAGATGAAATCGTCAGTATGCTCGGTGCTAGCTATTTTCGCGTGATTGGTAAAGGTCAGGTTTATGGTCTTTCGGCGCGCGGGTTGGCGATTGATACCGCCCTGGCTTCCGGTGAGGAGTTCCCGCGCTTTCGTGAGTTCTGGATTGAGCGACCAAAACCCAATGATAAACATCTGGTTATCTATGCGTTGCTAGACTCCCCGCGTGCCACCGGCGCTTATAAATTTGTTATCTATCCGGGCCGCGATACCACTATTGATGTGCAGGCCAAAGTTTTCTTGCGCGATAAAGTGGAGAAATTGGGCATTGCACCATTAACCAGTATGTTCCTGTTTGGCCCAAGCCAGCCGTCGGCGGTGTTGAATTATCGTCCGGCATTACATGATTCCAACGGCCTTTCTATTCATGCAGGTAATGGTGAATGGATTTGGCGGCCACTGAATAATCCAAAACATCTGTCGGTCAGCACCTATACGATTGAAAATCCGAAAGGGTTTGGTCTGCTGCAACGTGGCCGCGAATTCTCACAATATGAGGATTTAGATGACCGCTACGATCTGCGTCCAAGTGCCTGGGTTGAACCGCGTGGCGATTGGGGCAAAGGTAAAATCGAGCTGGTGGAGATCCCAACGGCCGATGAAACCAACGATAATATCGTGGCGTTCTGGTCACCTGATCTGTTGCCGGATGCGAAAAAATCACTCGATCTCAACTATCGCCTGCACTTCACCCGCGATGAGGATAAGTTACATTCAGCTGATGTGGCCTATGTTAAACAGACTCTGCGCTCAACCGGTGATGTGAAGCAGTCGAATTTGATTCGTCAACCCGACGGCAGTGTGGCGTTCCTGATTGATTTTGTCGGCCCGTCGCTGAAAGCGCTGGATGAGAGTACGCCGTTGGCTTCGCAAGTCAGTATTGATGATAACGGTGAACTGATCGAGAACAGTGTGCGCTACAACCCGGTCACCAAGGGCTGGCGTTTGACACTGCGGCTGAAAGTTAAGGACGCTAAAAAACCAATAGAGATGCGCGCGGCGCTGGCTAACGGTGATAAAACTCTGACTGAAACCTGGAGCTATCAGCTACCTGCCAATGAATAAGTCAACTCAATCTCCTGTACAGGACTATATCACGGAGTTGCCCCTGACGGCGCAGCAACAAGAGGCACTGCGTGATGCTCTCCCAACAGATGTGCTACTCGATAGCACGCCTGATGCCATGTTGCGTTTGCATCAACAATTGGCGGCCAGCACCGCTGAAAGTGCCACTTTTAGTGCACAGGAGGGTGCATTGGCGTCAGTCAATGCCCGTCTGCAAGCCGCATGGCCGGACGCCGTAAAGGGCGATAATGTGTTGGGGCAAGACAGTGAAGGGCGCACGGTTATCCATGCCACGCCCCCCATCAAGCGCACCAGCATGGCACCGCAGGCCTGGCGAACCAATCCGGTCGGGCGTTTTTGGGATTCAATGTTGGGCCGCAATCCGGTGTCACGTGAGCAAACAGATGAGCAGGCCGCAGCGGAGAAAAAGTGGCGCAGTGTCGGCTCTCTGCGGCGCTATATATTGCTGATATTGATTGTGCTGCAAACTGCCATTGCTACCAGCTATATGAAGACCATCCTGCCTTATCAGGGCTGGGCGCTACTCGATCCTTTCGAGATCTGGCAGCAGAACTGGCAAGTTTCCGTGTTGCAACTGCTGCCCTATTTACTGCAAACCGGCATCCTGATCCTGTTTGCCATTCTGTTCTGCTGGGTGTCGGCGGGTTTCTGGACTGCGCTGATGGGCTTTTTGCAACTACTGATTGGCAAAGATAAATATAGCATCTCCTCCACCATCAAAGGGGATGAGGCGCTCAATCCGGCCCACCGGACGGCGCTGATTATGCCAATCTGTAATGAGGACGTGGCGCGGGTGTTTGCCGGTTTGCGCGCCACTTACGAGTCCGTCGCGGCGACCGGTCAGCTTGAGCACTTCGATATCTATGTGCTGAGTGACAGCTATGATCCCGATATCTGTGTCGCGGAGCAGAAAGCCTGGCTGGAGCTGTGCCGTGATGTTGAGGGCCATGGCCGCATCTTCTATCGCCGCCGTCGCCGCCGGGTGAAACGCAAAAGCGGCAATATTGATGATTTTTGCCGTCGTTGGGGCGGCCAGTACAGCTATATGGTGATTCTGGATGCCGATAGCGTGATGAGCGGTGAGTGCTTGACCGGGCTGGTGCGGTTGATGGAGGCCAATCCGAATGCCGGCATCATTCAGTCTGCGCCGAAAGCTTCCGGTATGGATACCCTCTACGCGCGCATTCAGCAGTTTGCGACGCGGGTTTATGGCCCCCTGTTCACCGCCGGTTTGCACTACTGGCAGTTGGGCGAATCCCATTACTGGGGCCATAACGCCATTATCAGGGTGAAACCTTTTATCGAGCACTGTGCTCTGGCCCCGCTGCCGGGGGAGGGGTCGTTCGCCGGCTCCATCCTGTCCCATGACTTTGTGGAGGCTGCATTAATGCGCCGCGCCGGCTGGGGGGTGTGGATAGCTTATGATCTGCCGGGCAGTTATGAAGAGTTGCCGCCTAACTTGCTGGATGAGCTAAAACGTGACCGCCGCTGGTGTCACGGTAACCTGATGAACTTCCGCCTGTTCTTGGTGAAGGGGATGCATCCGGTTCACCGCGCGGTGTTCCTCACCGGGGTGATGTCCTATCTCTCTGCGCCGCTGTGGTTTATGTTTTTGGTGCTCTGTACCGCGCTACAAGCGGTGCATACCCTGATGGAGCCGCAGTACTTCCTGCAACCGCGTCAGCTGTTCCCGGTCTGGCCGCAGTGGCGACCAGAGTTAGCCATTGGGCTGTTCTCCACCACCCTGGTGTTGCTGTTCCTGCCGAAGCTACTCAGCATCATTCTGATCTGGGCCAAAGGGGCGAAAGAGTATGGCGGGGCGATTCGGCTGCTGCTGTCGATGCTGGCAGAGATGCTGTTCTCGGTACTGCTGGCCCCAGTGCGGATGCTATTCCACACCGTATTTGTGGTCAGCGCCTTCCTCGGCTGGTCAGTGCAATGGAACTCGCCGCAGCGTGATGATGATGCCACGCCGTGGAGTGAAGCCATGGTGCGCCACGGCCCGCAACTGCTGCTGGGCTTGGTGTGGGCCGGCGGTGTTGCCTGGCTGGATCTGCGCTTCCTGTGGTGGCTATCGCCCATCGTCTTCTCGCTGATCCTCTCTCCGGTGGTTTCGGTGCTCTCCAGTCGCCGGACTCTGGGGCTGGCCAGTAAGCGCGCTAAATTGTTCCTGATCCCGGAGGAGTGCCATCCGCCGCAGGAGCTGCTGGCGACGGAAACCTATCTGAAGCTGAACCATCAACGGGCGCTGAGTCATGGCTTCCTGGCCGCGGTAATGGACCCATCCTATAATGCCCTCGCCAGTGCCATGGCCACCGCCCGTCACCAGCGCCGTGCAATTATCGAGCAGGTTCGCGCCGAGCGTGTGGCGCAGGCACTGGTTGCCGGGCCGGATAAATTGGCTAAAAATCAGTGTTTAGTGCTGCTCAGTGATCCGGTATTGATCTCAGATCTGCACCAGAAAATCTGGCAGCAGCCGGAGCAGTATCAAGTCTGGAGCGGCTATTATCGCCAACGGGTGCATAATCAGCAGGCACTCCCCGCCGCGAAGTAACGGCAACAGAGTGATTGTCATGTGGACTAAAAACGGGCATACATTGGTATTGCCCGTTTTTTTGTTCTGCGAAGCTAAAAGAGTGATTACGTGAATCTCATCGTTAAACTGATACAACGCCCCAATATCATCCTCCGCACGCTCTTACTGGGGCTGGGGATTATCCTGCTGTCAGGGTGTGGCAGCATCATCAGCCGCATCGTGCCGGGGCAGGGCCATGGGCACCAGTACTATCCCGGCGTGCAGTGGGATATGCGGGAGGGGGCGTGGAAATACATCACGGTGATTGACGTGCCGCTGTCAATGATTGTTGATACTTTTATGCTGCCAATTGATGCCCAGCATGGGCCATATGAGTAGTGTCAGGTGCCGAGTTTAGGCACTGATTAGGTGATAAAAAGATGCCAGCAGAATCAATTAAATCGTCCGAAACTCATTCACCAGTGTTGCCGCCAACCTCAGTGATGCGGGTCGCCAGACCCACTGATAATCTTGATGCCATCAGTGAGATGTACTGCCGTGGTTTGGGATTCACCGAGCTGGGTCGTTTTGCTGACCATCAGGGATTTGATGGTGTGATCCTCGGTCATCCACACCACGCTTATCATTTAGAATTTACTCACCACCGTGGTGTTCAGGTGGGGCGAGCGCCAACACAAGATAATTTGTTGGTTTTTTATCTGCCGGACGAAGTGCTGTGGGGCCATCAGTGCCAGCAAATGCTCAGCGCCGGGTTTCGCGCGGTGGCGTCTTATAACCCTTATTGGGATGTTAGCGGCAAAACCTTCGAAGATAGCGATGGTTATCGGGTGGTATTGCAGCAACGGGCATGGGGGCAGTAAACCCGCCAATCAGGCGGGTTATTATCAATACAGAACACCATCACTATCAGGCGGCTTGCTGCCCTTGGGTGTTATTCATCATCCGACGAATCGGCACGATAAGCAGAATCAACACCGCGGCACAGATAACCAGGGCAATTGAGCAGCGGGCAAACAGAGTCGGCAGCATATCAAGCTGGTCAGCTTTAACATGACCGCCAATCAGACCCGCCGCCAGGTTACCCAGCGAGCTGGCGCAGAACCACAACCCCATCACCTGACCGCGCATTCTGTCTGGTGCCAGTAAGGTCATGGTCGCCAGGCCAATCGGGCTGAGGCACAACTCGCCAAGGGTCAGCAGCAGGATACTCATCACTAGCCACAGCGGGGAAACCCCCTCGCCACCACTGTTAAGCACATGCTGCGCCGCGTACATCATCACCGCAAAACCGGCGGCGGCACATAAAATCCCAATAACGAATTTAGTGATGCTGCTTGGCTGGATCTTTCTCTTCGCCAGTGCCGGCCAGGCCCAACTGAATATCGGGGCTAAAATGATAATAAACAAGGCATTAATGGACTGAAACCAGACGGTTGGGATCTCAAAACCCATCAAATTACGATTGGTATAGTCATTGGCGAACAGGTTAAATGAGGTCGGTTTCTGTTCAAATGCTGACCAGAAGAAGGCGGCTGAAACCAGCAGAATAAAGCACACCAGCAGGCGGGCGCGATCTTTGCGGCTCAACTTGGCGAAGGCGAACAGATAGACGAAATAGAGTGTCACCGAGGCGGCAATAATATAGGCCAGCAAGCTGGCAACCAGCACCGGATTAATGGGGATAATCCCCTGTGAAATCAGGGTAATGATGGCCATAACTAACAGCAGAATAGCCGTAACCCACTTGCCCACCCCCTGGCGCTTATTGGTGGGTCTATTCCAGCTTGAATCTAAGCCGACTTCGGCATCATAGCGTTTCATTGAGGGGATGGCGAAGTAACGGAAGATCAGTAATGCTACCAGCATCCCAATCCCGCCAATACCAAAGCCCCAATGCCAGCCGTGGGTCTTCAGCAGCCAGCCAGAGAGCAGCGGCGCAATAAATGACCCCATATTGATGCCCATATAGAACAGTGAGAAACCGCCGTCGCGGCGAGCATCACCGGGCTTATACAGTGTCCCTACCATCACCGAGATACAGGTCTTGAACAGGCCGGTGCCGAGCACGATAAACACTAAACCGATAAAGAACAGGTCATTGCCGAAGAAGGCGGATAGCGCGATCGACAGGTGGCCCAGTGCAATCAGAATCGAGCCATACCAGACTGCGCGTTGCTGACCAAGCCAGTTATCCGCCAGCCAGCCGCCGGGCAGAGCTGCCAGATACATACTACCGGCAAAGATCCCAACGATAGCCGAGGCTTGCTCGCGCGGCAGCCCCATACCGCCGTCAAAAACCGTGGCGGCCATAAACAGAATTAACAGTGGGCGGATGCCGTAGAACGAAAAGCGCTCCCACATTTCGGAAAGAAACAGTCCGCTCAGCGGATAAGGGTGGCCAAAGAACGTGCGGCCACCTTCAGATTTAACAGAGGTTTGCATAAGGTCTTCCCATAAGAATTTAACGCAGTGATCACGTTATATTTTTGTTTTCACGCTGGGTTATATCGTATTTTTAGATGAAAAGTCGACACTCATAACAATTATCAACCAGTTAAAGCAGAATGTGACTATTTTTTCAGCTTTTTCTTGTGGGATCACAGTGATGGCGTTTGAAGCTGAAAAAAGTGGGAAAAAGAGGGTGTTAGCTTGATAAGTATGTGCTTTTGGGGCATTGACATCAATAAGATGAATGTTAGTTTTTATTAAAATGGAAAGCCAGTTTGAATCGTCGGAATATGCTTATTCATTTTGGTGATAAGTCTGAATTGACGCCTAACCCACTGTTATAAGCAGGGTCAATAACATAAAAAAAGCCACCCCCGAGATGCGCGGAGTGGCTCAATATCACCGCTGAAAGTTTAGCGGTAAGCTTCGTTTTTGGTCACCGAGTAACGACCGCTGCCCAGCAACATAATGGCAACGCCACCTAAGAAGTACATCGCTTCGTTTTCCAGACCCCATGCACCGACCTGAGTCAGGGTAAAGAATTTACCTGTGCCGACCATCAATACCGCCACCAGCAGGTTAACCGCATAAACAAAAGCCGCAGGGCGGGTGAATAGGCCAAGAATGATCAGCAGTGGGGTAATGATTTCGCCAATGTAAACGCCATAAGCCACAAAACCGGGAATGCCTTGCGCCTGTAAAGAGTCAGCGATCCAACTGGTACCGTGCTGAATTTTTGCCACGCCGTGGAACAACATTAGAATACCGAACGTCAGGCGCAATAAGAGCTTACCGCCATCTTGATGATCAGTTAAGCGGGTGAACCAGAGATTGAGAGTTGCCAACATGAGTGTATCCTTATTAAGAAATAACCCTATAATAACTGCGATTAATTACTTTTAATTATCTGTCAGATAGATACTACATTTCTAGTGGATAAAACTGACAGATTATATCAAAAAAACTGATATAAAATAATTCTCATTATCATTTATGTTATTACTTTTCAGAATAAGTCGTGTTACTCATATAGCGAAGGTGCCCCCTCCGGGCGGGTCTTAAACCGCCGGTGCAACCACATATATTGGTCAGTGGCTTGAGTAATCTCTTTTTCGATCACTTTATTCATAAAGGCCGCAGCCTCCACTTCACTATCCAGCGGGAAGTTTTCAACGGCAGGCTGCAAAATCAGTTGATAGCCCTTGCCACCCGGCAAGCGCCGTGGCGTGAATGGGATCACCGCCGGTTTGCCCATGCGCACCAACAGATAAGTCCCGGTGGTGGTGGCGGCTTGTTCGACGGCGAATAGCGGCACAAAGACACTGCTGCGCGGGCCATAATCGTGATCCGGCGCGTACCAGATAATTTCGCCCTGTTTTAGGCAGCGGATCATCCCCTTCAGGTCTTTGCGGTCTAGCATGGCCTTATTTGAGCGCATCCGGCCCCAGGTCTGCATCCAATCCATAGCTTTATTATCATGGGGGCGATAGACGCCAATCCCCGGATTGTAGATGCCAAAAATACGCGCGCCCAGCTCCAGAGTCAGAAAATGCAGGCCAATCAGCAACACCCCTTTGCCTTCATCGCGGGCTTGCTGGATATGCTCTAGCCCACTGACACTACACCAGCGCTCAATGCGCCAGTTGGGCCAAAACCACGCCATACCGGTCTCAAATAGCCCCATCCCCACCGATTCAAAATTCTTAACCAGTAGCTGATCGCGCTCCACTTGCGGCATCGACGGGAAGCACAACTCCAGATTGCGCTGTGTAATCTGCTTGCGCCGTTTGAGAAAGCGCATAGAGAAGCGGCCAAGGGAAGTGCCCATGGCATAGATAACCGGGTAGGGGAGCAGCACCAGCAGGTAGAGAGTAGCCAGGCCGAGCCAGGTCAGCCAATAGCGGGGGTGCAGCAGTGAACGATCAAAAGAGGGAACTTGCATATCTATTCTCAGCGTCATTGTAATTCATCGGGACAGTTAACAATTAGTCTTGATGGCGGAGATGTGGTGCATTAGTGAATCTCGATGGGCACTCCATGCCAACCTGTTTAGCTGTCTCATCAGTGGTTTAAGATAGACCATTGTGGCATTTTTAGTGGGCTACGGGAAAAAAGACCGCACCAAAAAGCCATTTTTATGCCGCCTTGTTGAAGATCCCGACAGCTAAATCATCAAATTGAACGTAAAATAAGCAAAATTTCATCCGGCTATTTTATCGGACTCAGCAGGCTGACTAGCTCCGCGAGGCTGTTAACCGCCATCTTCTCCATGACTTTAGCCCGATGCACTTCTACCGTTCTGACCGACACACAAGCTCTGTCGGCGATATCGCGGTTAATCAAACCCTGCATCACCCATTGTGCAATCATCTGCTCCCGTGATGTGAGAGTAGCATAGCGCAGCGCGACCTGTCGGCGGGCAACCCACTGCTCAGATTGCAGCAAACCCTGCTGCAAGGCGGCAATCAATGGTGCAGTCGCCACCGGTTTTTGTAAAAAGTCCACCGCCCCCAGCTTCATCTGCTCAACCGCTTGCGGCACCTCGCCATGGGCGGTGAGGAAGATAGTGGCGAGTGTGCTCTCTATCTGACGCATCCGGGCATAGACCTCAGTGCCATCGAGCAATGGCATACGGATATCCAGCAGCACCACCCCGGCGTGATACAAATCAGCCTGCGCCAGAAAACGCGCACCGTCGTGCCACACCTTCACTCTATAGCCCAGGCTGTCGAGCAGAAAACGGCAGGCGTCGGTGACGGCAATATCGTCATCAACCAGATGAATCAGTGACAAAAGTCAGCTCCTTGTGTGGGTTAAGTGGCAGTGTTAGGGTCACTTGCAACCCCATTTTACCTTTGGTAGTCCGCTGGTTAAGTAGCGTCAGATGGCCGCCCTGACTGCTGATCAATCGCTGGCAAATCACCAACCCCAGCCCCAGTCCATCACTTTTAGTGGAGCGAAAGGGGATAAAGGGCAGGCGAAGTTGTTCAGCGGTCAAGCCGCCAGCATCATCTTGCAATATCAGGGTGACCACGCCAGCTTGCTGATAGGCATGACAGGTTAACTGACGCGCACCAGCCTGCAAGCTATTGGTGATCAGGTTACATAAAACTTGATCGAGTAAGGTGGGCGGCAAATGCAGTGTCAATGTGGTGTCGATATCCAGCTGTAACTGACAGGGCGGCTGATGCTGCTCGGCCCCCAATAACTGCCAGATATGGTTGAGCAACGTATGCAGTGGCTGGCTGATTATTGAATGCTTCGCCGCTGAATTAGGCGCGGGCTGTTTCCCGACCCACAGCCGCAGGTTGGCAATGATATCGGCCCCGCGCTGGGCCTGATGAGCTATCTGCCCGAGGATCGGCAGCAACGGGTGATCCCCTTGTTCCCGCTGTAAGCGGATGGAGCAGCCCTCGGCATAGTGCTGAATGGCACTGAGCGGCTGGTTCAACTCATGGGCAAACCCAGAGGTCATCTCCCCCAGAATACTCAGGCGCTGCGCCTGCTCCAATGCGCTCTCTCGGCTTCTCAGCTGTTGATGTAGCTGCTCCAACTGGCGACTGCGGCGGCGCACCAAAAAAGCCACCCAGATATGATTGGCACCGAGTAACAGCAAAATCAGCCCAATAGTGGCGATCAATAGCCGATGCTGCTGCGCCCAATCGACCATCTGCTGCCAAATCTGCGGTTGTCGCGGGTGTTGATTCACCGAGCGCAGTAAGCTTTCCACCTGACTGGTGGAGGAGGCCGCGCCCCACTGTGGATTTTTGCTGCTATCGGGGCTGAGTAAAGTTCGCGTGACACTGTCCACCAGCTTATCAGGCACGTGGGATAACGCGGCAAATGACCAGTTAGGGTACAACTCGGTGCTGGTCAGGCAGGGGATCGGGGTCTGTTTTGCCAATAGTGGCCGGAAATCCGCCGCCTGTACCAATCCCTCGGCTTGCATATCCTCCAGCAAGCAGGTGGGGACAATGGCGGCGGAGATGGCGCGATCGCGCAGCAGATAGATCAAGGCATCCACCGGAAAGCCCGAAAAATGTAACTGAAAATCCTGCTCGGGCTGAAGCCCGGCATCGCGCAACGCTTTGTAGCCCAAGAGATAACCGCCAAACGCAGCGGGTGAGACTGCGCCGACCCTCAGGCCCCGCAGACTCTGCGGGCTATGGATATCACTGTCAGCGCGCACCAGAATCACACTACCAATCACATTGCGGCTGGTGCTGTCCGGCTGGTGGCTGGAGCGCAGTGACACCAACCACCGCAAGGGGTAGTGACTATCAATCTGCACATATTGCGCCGGATTGGTGAGCAGAAAATCGATTCGGTTTTGCGCCACGGCGGTCTTCATCGTATTCAAATCCAGCGGCAACAACTGAAAATGGTGATCCGGCAACTGCTGATTTAGCCTCTCGGCCAGCGGTTGCCAATGGGCCTGCGCCTGCGCATCGCCACGCAGTGCCAAAACCCCGATGGTCCATTCATCGGCATCAGCGGCTGAAATGCTGCAAAAGAGCATTATCGCCAGCACTCTGAAATACATGCATTGTCCTTTTTATGATCCCGATCGCGGTGGGTAATTGTCCTGGATCAAGTCCCTAAAGGGAATGTGGAAAACCACAATAGGGCTTCTGCTGGCAGATTTCTACACTGCTTGTCACCAAGAAGATTCTTATCAAAAAAGATGAGCAGAAAAATGGATCACGGGAAGAGAGCATTTTTACAGCGGTTGGGGGTGCTAACCGCCGGAGCCGCACTGGTGCCGTTGGCGCAGGCGGGCTGGCAGATGGAGCCGGCGCGCAAACAGGGTGATATCAAACGGCGCTATGCCATGTTGATTGATTTGCGCCGCTGCATCGGCTGCCAAGCTTGCACTGTTAGCTGTGCTATCGAAAACCAACTGCCGCAGGGGCAGTTTCGCACCACGGTCAATCAGTATCAGATAGCACTGTCGGGGGCGGAGAGTGTCACCAACGTCTTGTTGCCACGGCTGTGTAACCACTGCGATAACCCACCCTGTGTGCCGGTTTGCCCGGTGCAGGCCACCTATCAGCGGCAAGATGGCATTGTGGTTATCGACAATACCCGCTGCGTCGGTTGCGCCTATTGTGTGCAGGCTTGCCCCTACGAGGCCCGATTTATCAATCACAGCACCCAAACCGCCGATAAGTGTACTTTTTGTGTGCATCGACTGGACGCCGGGCTACTGCCTGCTTGTGTTGAGTCTTGTGTCGGCGGGGCGCGCATCATTGGCGATCTGCGCGATGGCGATAGCAAATTACGCCAAATGTTGCTGGAACATGCGACGGATATCAAAGTGTTGAAGCCAGAACAGGGCACTCATCCGCAGGTGTTTTACCTTGGCTTAAATGAGCTATTTACCCGCCCATTACAGGGCCAGCCCGCATTGTGGCAGGAGATACATCCATGATCCGCGAAATTTTAGCCCGCCCGCAGGATATCGCCTGGCTACCTTGGGCGGTGCAGTACTTCTTCTTTATCGGGCTGGCCTGTAGCGCGGTGCTGTTTGCCGGTTGGCAGCGGGTCGTCTCGCGCCAGCACTCTAATCCGCTGGAGTTCGCCGCACTGATATTAGCGGTGACGGCGGTGGTGGTCGCGCCGCTGGCGTTAAATGCCGATCTTCATCAGCCGGCCCGTGTCTGGCACTTTTATGCGCACTTTACGCCGTGGTCATGGATGTCATGGGGCTCACTGTTCTTACCGCTATTTAGCCTGCTGGTAGTGGCCTATTTTATGGTGCTGACCTATAGCCGGTTGTGGGGGCGAGCGCTACCACGGCTACTGGCGGGGTTGGCACTGCTCTGTGCACTTTCTGCCGTCAGCATTTTGCTGTACACCGGCCGCGAGGTGTCGATATTACGCGCTCAGCCAGTGTGGTTTAGTCTGTGGCTGCCGCTGTTTATCTTCCTTAGCGCCTGGCAGGCTGTTCCGTCATGGCTGGCCGCATGGCTATGGCGCAATCGGCAATATCAGCACAAATTAGCGCGCTGGCAGTTGATCAATTTAGTGGCACTGGCGGCGGTAACCTTGCTGTGGGCCAGTGGCGATAGCCTGTCTGGACAGGCGCTGCGCGCGTGGGTCACCCACACCCCAATGTTGGCGGCACTCCCCATGGTGCTGTGGTTGCTACTACTTGGGCTGGCAGGGGCCAATTTACAAAAAAAATTATCAATCCCGCTGCTGGTGGCACAGGGGGGAATAGCCCTCAGCCTCTGCTGGTCGGTGCGCTGGTTGCTGCTGATGCAAACGCAAACCTTGCCTAAATACAATATCTTAGTCAATCCCTACTCCTTGCCGCTCGGCAGTGAGGGATTGCTGGCGATTATCGGCACATTCGGATTATGGATAGCCGTGATTATTGCGGTGCGCGAAGGTGTCAGTTGGCTGGAACAAAAAGTGTCGGGCGGAAAAACATTTGAAGGGGAAATGCATCATGGCTAAGTTTACACGGCGTCAATGGTTAAAAGGCAGCTTAGCTTTGGGTGGCGTGGCCGCGTTTGCTGCCAGTTACCATGAGGTGGCGCGCAAAACCGTGGCCGGACTGCTGGATGGCAGTGCCGGCAAGCTCACACTCGACCCTATCAGCGCCAATGCTCTACCCCCCGAAGGGCGTGTCGGGGCGCAGTGGCAGGCCAACCCACAACAGGCGGTATCAATGACGCAATGCTTTGGCTGCTGGACACTGTGTGGCCTGCGGGTGCGAGTTGATACCCAGCAAAATAAAATTTTGCGGATCGCCGGTAATCCTTACCATCCCTTATCCCATGACCACCACTTCCCCTATCAACTACCCCTGAGCGAAGCACTGCAACGCCTCGGCGGTGAACAGGGTATGGAGGGGCGCTCGACCGCCTGTGCTCGTGGTGCCACGCTACTGGAGGGGGTCGATAGCCCTTACCGCATCACTGAGCCGATGAAGCGAGTCGGCCCACGGGGCGGTGGTAAATGGCAGCGCATCAGCTTTGAGCAACTGGTGGCAGAAGTGACCGAGGGCGGTGATCTCTTCGGTGAGGGGCCGGTTGAGGGGCTGCGGGCGATCCGTGATCTGGTCACTCCCATTGATGCCAAACAACCCTCCCTTGGCCCGAAAGCTAACCAACTGCTGGTGACCAATGCCGGTGATGATGGCCGCGATGCCTTTATCCAGCGCTTTGCCAACCAGGCCTTCGGGACTAAAAATCTCGGTAGCCATGGTGCGTACTGCGGGCTGGCTTACCGTGCCGGCTCCGGTGCGCTGATGGGGGATTTAGACAAAAATGCCCACGTGAAGCCCGATTGGGATCACCTCCGTTTTGCTCTGTTCCTCGGCACCTCGCCGGCGCAATCGGGTAATCCATTCAAGCGCCAGGGGCGTCAGCTCGCCAATGCGCGCCAGCGTGATGATTTCAACTATGTGGTGGTCGCCCCCGCCTTGCCGCTCACCACCACCCTGGCCAATCAGCATAACCGCTGGGTGCCGGTGTTGCCGGGGAGTGATGCGGCGCTGGCGATGGGGATGATCCGCTGGATTATCGAACAAAATCGCTTCAATCATGGTTACCTGTCACTGCCCGGTGAAAGCGCCATGCAGGCTGCCGCAGAGCGCAGTTGGACTAATGCCAGCCATCTGGTGATTATGACGCCAACTCATCCGCTATGCGGTCAATTCCTGCGTGCGAGTCATTTAAGTGGTGAATCGGTAGCGGAGGGGGAAGAGAGCCAGGTGTTGGTACAAGTGGCACCAGACGCGGCACTGCAACCCGCCACGTCCACCCTACAGGCAGAGTTGTTCGTCACCCGAGAAGTGACCTTGCATGATGGGCTGCGTGTGCAGGTGCAATCGGGCATGAGCTGCCTGCAACAGGCGGCGGCGCGCTTCTCCCTGTCAGAATATAGCCAACAATGCGGTGTGCCAGAGGCCACGATGATTGGTCTGGCGCGTGAATTTACCGCGTATCAGCGGCAGGCGGCGGTGATCTCCCATGGCGGGATGATGGGCGGCAATGGCTTCTATACCACCTGGGCGGTGATGATGCTCAATGCCCTGATTGGCAACCTGAATCTCAAAGGCGGGGTGTCGGTCGGCGGCGGTAAATTTGATGGCTTTGCCGATGGGCCGCGCTATCAACTGGCGACCTTTGATGGCATGGTCAAACCCAAAGGTTTGCCGCTCTCGCGCAGCAAACAGCCCTATGAGCAGTCAGCCGAGTATCAGCAAAAAATTCAGCAGGGCCACTCCGGTTATCCGGCTCGCGGCCCGTGGTATCCCTTTGTTGGCGGGCAGTTGACCGAGCAGTTGGCTCCGGCGCTGGCCGGATACCCATACCCGTTAAAAGCTTGGATCAGCCACATGACCAATCCCCTGTATGGGGTGGCGGGTCTACGCAATCTGATTGAGGAGAAGCTGCGAGACCCGCACCACCTGCCGCTGTTTATCGCCATCGATGCCTTTATGAATGAAACCACCGCACTGGCGGATTATATCGTACCGGATACCCACAATTTTGAGAGTTGGGGCTTCAGTGCGCCGTGGGCGGGGGTGTTGGTCAAGGCCAGCACCGCCCGTTGGCCGGTAGTTGAATCGCGCACTGCCCGCACCGCACAGGGCGAACCGGTGGCGATGGAGAGTTTCCTGATTGCGGTGGCGAAAACATTGCAACTGCCGGGTTTTGGGGCCAATGCGATGCAGGACAGTGCGGGCAAGCATTGGCCGCTAGAAAGGGCAGAGGATTACTACTTACGGGCGGCGGCTAATATTGCCTATGGTGGCGAAAAACCCCTGCCAGCGGCGGCGGATGATGAGCTAAAATTAACCGGCGTGGATCGCTTGTGGCCGGCATTACAGCGCAGCTTGCAGGTGGATGAGCAGCGCCGTGTCGCCTATCTGTTGGCGCGCGGTGGCCGTTTTGCCCCCTATGAGAAAAGTTGGAGCGGTGATGCCACCGGGCCGCAGTGGAAAAAGCCACTGCAAATCTGGAATGAGAATGTGGCGAAACATCACCATGCCATTACCGGCGAGCGCTACAGTGGTTGTCCGACCTGGTATCCACCACGTTTAGCTGATGGTTCGGATCTGTTCCAACACTATCCGGCGGCGGAGTGGCCGCTGCGCTTGATGTCATTTAAGTCACATCTGATGAGTAGCTCGACGGCGATGATTGAGCGGCTGCGGGCGGTCAAACCCACAAATCTGGTTGCCATTAATCCAGGAGATGCCAGCCGCTATGGCATACAGCAGGGTGATATCGTGCAACTGATGACACCAGGAGGGCAGATGGAGGTGCAAGTCAGCCTACTGGATGGCGTTATGCCTGGTGTGGTGGCTATTGAGCATGGTTATGGGCATCGCGAAATGGGGGCCAGAACCCACTTCCTTGATGGCGAAATGATGGCGTCAGACCCGCGCATTGGTCAGGGAAGCAATCTAAATGAGTTAGGTTTTACCGATCCGACGCGGGAGATCCCCAACACCTGGTTGGACTGGGTGAGTGGTGCTGCTGTCCGGCAGGGCTTACCGGCGAAACTGGCGTTGATCAGCTAAAAAACGTCATTTTTAACCTACCGATTAACGGCTGACTATTTTTTGCATAAATCCCTCACCACTGGAGAGGGATTTATCATTTCTGGGTTATGATAATTTTGATGTATAAATCAGCATAATCAGTATTTAGCGGAGAAGCGGCAATGTCAGCAGCAAAATTCAGTGCGGGTCTATTGGCTGTTGGCGGCCTTTTGGGCTATGTCGGCGCCTATTGGCAGACAAAATCGTTGCTGATCGCGGCGGGCATCTCCCTGCTGGCCGGTATCATGGTCTCTGGTTTTACTGATCGCGCGAGTTTTACGGGTGAGGATCATCGCGGCAAATAGCGGGTGCCGCCGCTGATTTCAACGCCGCCCGCTGACCAATAAATGGGGCGACGCTATGTACCATCATGCCAACCATCACCAACCCGATACCCACATACCATTGGCGTCAAGTGCACCACCACCAGTCGCGCTAATGATGTGCCACCCCGCTGTTTCAGGTATTATATGCGCCGCACGGGGCAACCGGTGCCGGAAATATCAGTTCTATTGCGCGATGAATTACCTTGGTTAGTTGTCTAATGACTTACGTAACCCATTGAGCAGTAATTAAATATCTATCAGTAACCTCTTTGAAAGACAGGAACGTACACCATGCCAGTGTTACATAACCGAATTTCTAATGAGGAACTTAAAGCGCGCATGTTGGCTGAAACCGAACCGCGCACCACAGTTTCTTTTTATAAATATTTCACCTTAGAAGATGCCAAAGCCTTCCGCGATAGCCTCTATAGCCAATTTGTTAAACTCGGGGTATTTGGCCGGGTTTATGTGGCGAAAGAGGGGATTAATGCCCAAATTAGTGTGCCTGCTAACCGCTATGACGACTTTAAAGTCGCGCTGTTCGCCGCACACCCCGCACTGGATCAAGTGCGGCTGAATGTGGCCCATGAAGATGACGGTAAGTCATTTTGGGTGTTGCGCCTGAAAGTTCGTGAGCGCATTGTGGCCGATGGTATTGATGATGATAGCTTTGATCCCAGCAATGTGGGGCACTATCTGCAAGCGGATCAGGTCAATCAAATGATTGATGACCCGGATACTTTGTTTGTCGATATGCGTAACCACTATGAATACGAAGTGGGCCATTTCGAAAACGCGATAGAAGTGCCCTCCGATACCTTCCGTGAGCAACTGCCAATGGCGGTTGATATGCTGCAACATAACAAAGAGAAGAATATTGTTATGTATTGCACTGGTGGGATTCGCTGTGAGAAAGCCAGCGCCTATATGTTGCACAACGGTTTTAAAAACGTTTATCACGTTGAAGGCGGGATCATCGAATATGCCCGCAAAGCGAAAGAGCAAGGTTTACCGCTGAAATTTATCGGCAAAAACTTTGTTTTTGATGAGCGAATGGGGGAGCGGATCTCTGACGATGTGATCGCGCATTGCCATCAGTGCGGTGCCGCTTGCGATGCGCATACCAATTGCAAAAATGATGGTTGCCACTTGCTGTTTATTCAGTGTCCGGTTTGTGCGACTAAATTTGAAGGCTGCTGTAGCCCGATTTGCCAGGAAGAGCTGAAATTGCCGCAGGAAGAGCAGCGTTCCCGCAGGGCTGGGCGCGAAAACGGTGTCAAGATTTTTAATAAATCGAAAGGGCTGTTGCAAACAACCATGCATATTCCAATGCCAGAAAAGGGTACGGATAATAAAGAGTGATACTCAATTAATCCGAGTATTAACCTGCTGGTTATACTATTAAATAGAGACGTTGTCGGTTATTTTATTCGACAGCGTCTTTTTTTTGCCATTTTGAGCGGTGGCGGTTCTAATACAAGGATTGATAATGACAACACCTGTGGTAAGTCATCAAGGGTTACGGCTAGTTGCAATGCTGGCAATGCTGGTGGTAATTATGGCCGGAATAAAGGCTGCATCACCCATCGTTGTGCCATTCTTACTGGCTATTTTTCTCGCTATTGTACTGAATCCGCTGGTTAAATTACTCGAGAAAATAAGAATTCCCCGCACACTGGCTATTGTCCTATTAGTCACCCTCATTATTTTACTGATGGCACTACTCTTTAGCCGCCTGGGTTCCTCATTAAATGAGTTCGCCCGATCATTACCGCAATATCGCGGTATGATGCTGGAAAAAATGCGCGAGCTACAAGAGTTCGCCATGCGCTTTAATATCGAATTCTCGGTGGATGACATCATGAAACATGTCGATCCTAGCACTGCGGTGAACTTTGTTACTCGGCTGCTTAGCCATCTTTCTGGTGCCATGGCCAGCACGTTCTTGTTGCTGATGACCGTGGTGTTTATGTTATTTGAAGTGGAACGTCTGCCTTATAAAATGCAGCTGATGTTTGATAATCCAGAGCAGGGGAATGCTATCCTCAAACGTGCGCTAAATGGTGTAACCCACTATCTGGTCATCAAAACAGTTATTAGTATCGCGACGGGGATTGTTATTTGGCTATTCCTGGCGGCGATGGGCGTCAGATTTGCTTTCCTATGGGGCCTGCTAGCTTTTGTCCTGAATTACATACCTAATATCGGTTCAGTATTGGCTGCTATTCCGCCGATTATTCAGGCGCTGCTGTTTAACGGCTTTGCCGATGCTTTTGCGGTAACCGGCGGCTATATTCTAATCAATCTGATTGGCGGTAATATTATTGATCCACGTATGATGGGCCGTGGCTTGGGGTTATCAACGTTGGTGGTATTCTTATCATTGATTTTCTGGGGTTGGCTATTAGGGCCAATTGGTATGCTGCTCTCTGTCCCTTTAACCATCATTGCCAAAATTGCACTTGAACTCACCCCTGCGGGCTATAAATTTGCAGTTTTACTGAGTGATGGTAAACCGAGCAAAGCGGAGTAACACCAGATTAGTGGTTATCGGCTTGGGGCCTCGGGTGGATTGATACCCGTAGGCCCACTAGATACAGTAGCGTAGACGTATTAATTAAACTAATAGAAAAAGAAATAAATATCTAACGCCAACAAAATCAACCATAGGCAGATATAGAGCAATAGGTGCTCTCGGACATTATTGATAACCATCGAGAGCAATTTATTTAACATGCTGACTGCCTGCGGTTAAAATCGTTGCTCATTATAGGGATTTTTAATTTAGCAAACAATAAGCTAGCAGATTAAATTCCGGTATCTGGAATCTGGCAAGAGGATGAGGAGGTTAGATAGCCAGAGTAATAAAATAGTCAGTTGTGGACATCTCTTCTTATTAGAATTATCAGATCAAATGTAACCGTTTCTCTAACTGCAATCTATCGTTAGCTATATTAATCCGGCTACATTTTCTATCAAAATTACTTATATATCGGCTTAATTAATAATAAATTTAGTATAAATATTTAAAAACATTATAGATAAAGCACAGCTCTAGCCGATTTCTGACTTTGATTTTTTCGGTAATATGCCGCTTATGTGAATAAACGGTGCTATCACTGATATTCAATTTTCTGGCAATACGGTAATTGGGCATCTCCATCATCCAGTAGCACATCACTTTATGCTCTTGTGGGCTAAACAGTGATGATGGGCAAGGTGAGTGCGGTTTACGCATCTCATTTGAGATATTAGAAAGCTTTTTCAGCAGCTCCGGCAAATACCTTTTTGCCAAAATTGAGACTGAATCAGTCAAGGGAATTGGCGTTTCACTGAATGGATAGGAGGCATCCAAATAAATATAGATTTTAGCTTGGCCACAACAACTTAAAAATTGTTCGAGTAATGGGCAATAGCCGCCGAAACGGCAATATTTGGTAAGATTAACAATTATTATATCTGGAGCAAAATCATTAACAGTCAATGTCGCCTGCTCAACAGTAGGCGAATCCATTAAATTAAGTGATACAGAGCTATTAAAATAAGTATTTACCCCTGATCGGGTATAAAAACATTCATCAATAATTAATATTTTCATGAGACATACATCCTTGTCTAACTGCAACCATACCTGGCTGCATACAAGGATAAGGTAGTCCTCAGATGCCTTAAACGTCAATTCGGGATTATCGACTTATTTCGACGGAATGCACGAATAAATATTACCATTACCATTAATAGGGTGACTGTTTATACCAAAAAATAGGTATAAATAATATAAATAAAACTCGGGCGAGCTATTTTTTATTAAAATAGTCGCCGGTAAGAATATGTGGGTTAAGAGTCAGTTCTCAGGCTCGGAGTGAGTGAAACGAGACAAAGAAAAAGCAGATATATCAATGGGGGAAGCTCTGTTTTGTGCGAAGAGCGCCGCAACTTCTCCCAATGCTGTCGCAAATTTAAACCCATGGCCACTTAAACCCGTTACCACCATAATATTCTGGTTATCAGGCAGGGTATCAATGATGAAGTCTTCATCGGGGCTCATATCATAGCTACATGCGGCGCCACGCAGGCAGACGCCAACACCGGGTAAGAAATTCCGTAAAAATCCAAAAACTTCCGTGCCATCTTCTGCATAGCTGCCAAAAGGTTTGCGCTGAGCCGCTGACTCAATAGGCTGCCCGCCATTATGCTTGCCGAGTTTAAGCTCCTCATTTTGTGAGGGAAAACCGTAATAATGGATGTTATCCGGTGTTTCTACGGTAAATGCCGGGAAATGATTACCTTCGCTGTAGCGGCCATCGGCATGATGCCAGGAGAAAACTTTGCGTATTGCTGTCACGGGCAATGTAGGTAACAACTCTTTGACCCATGTGCCGGCGGTAACGACGACTTTTTTGGCACTATAAGTACCATCAATGGTGACGACATCTACCCCCTCCTCCAGAGGGACAATCGCCGTGACCGGGCAATTGAATAAGATACCGCAGCCAGCCTCAGTGACCGCCTTAATTAATGTTTTGATAGCTAATTCTGAACGCAAAAAACCAGCCTGCGGTTCAAACACACCAATATAATTGTCCGGTACAGTAAATACTGGCCATTTTTCACGAACCTGCGCTGCTGTTAACGTCTCTACCGGCAAATGATATTGTTGCGCGCTGTGTTGTGCATTTTGCAGGAAAGTTGAGTCATCTGGCCCCAAATTAAGCACGCCACTGGCCTGAAATAACCTCTCACCGGTTTCGGCTGACAGTTGATCCCAAAGCGCTTGAGCACGTAATACTAAGGGCACATATTTCTCGCCTTCACCATATGCATGGCGAATGATTCGGGTGTCGCCGTGGTGGCTGCCAGCCTGATGGGGAGGCATCGCACTATCAATCATTAGCACGTTTAAGCCGGCTTGTGAGGCATAGTAGCCCGCGGCAGAGCCAACAGAACCACTACCAATGACAATCAAATCGTAATCCATATTTTGCACCTTGGAGAATATCGTTACGGGCTTAATTCAACACGTTTTGGATTAGCTGCGCGTATTTATCGTGGTTTTTGCCAAAACGATTTCAATTCAGAAACAATAAAAACTAAAACGATAGTAATAGCATGGGAGTGAGGGGAGAAAAAGGGGTGTTAGCCCTATGGCGGTGGGAGTGGTTAATAAACAGGCACCAAGTGATATTCACTGGTGCCTGTTTTTGAGAGCATTGAACAATTAACTGGTGGACAAAAATTAATGCTTACGGTGATCCAGATCTTGATATTCTGATGACTCAATTTTTGCAATGCCTGCTTCTAAAATATTTATTAATTGGCGTGCAACATCGGTTGTTAACCAGAGTGTTCTATCAACCAGTGCATCTTCTGGCGGTTGATTCATGGAAGACAGGTAATGAAGACGTATCATCATCGCGTTGTATACATCTACCGTGCTGATATCCCAACCTACAAGCGGGTGAGTCTGAATAACTTCATCATTTCTGTGCATAAAGACCCCTTATCTAGTAGTTACTGACTGGAGTGACTAATGAGGATCAATGCGGCTCATTATCAAGTGAGCTTTTTCAGTATACGCAACGGCTAATAAATGTGGTGATTATCCACGGATCTTTACAAATTATTTATTTTCTGATGATTAATTAATCGCAGGCGAGTGACGAAAGTGCTGGGAGAAAGGGGGGATATATCCATTGATATAAAAAAGCCGAGGAGCGACCCCCGGCAAAAACAGCATTGTAGTGGGTTATTTTGCGTCAAACCAATCGTCAGCGCTTTCCCATATTTCTTGTAATATCTCAGAGATCAGGTCCTTATCTGTTTTAGCTCCGCCCAAAACAGAAAGGTTATTTGCTCCAGCGTAACGCACTTGCACTGTGGTGCTGGTGTCCGGGAATTTCGAATCCAGTCGTTTACTTAATTCATTGGTTAGCGCTTCGATAGCACCGGCGGGTAACTGGTTTTTTTTATCAATACTGACTTCAACACGCATATCTGGCCCTCCGAATATTTATACTGGTTATTTATACAGTGTAAGTATTCAGGTTGCAACTGGCTGAGATAAAAATTTTTGAGGGTAGGGAGTGAGGCTCCCTACCTCTGATCATTATTAACCTTTAACTGACCAGTTAATGCTTTGACCGGCTAGATAAGGGACGATCGACTCACTTCCCAGCGGGATCTCTTCCGGTTGTTGGCAGGGCGTTCGAACCAACTCAACAAAATCGTCGTTAACTGGCAGGCCATAGAAGCGTGGACCATTTAAGGAACAGAATGCTTCCAAATGTTGTAGTGCGTTCATCTCTTCGAAAACAGTCGCATAAGCAGGCAGTGCTGAGGGGGCATTGAACACACCAGCACAGCCACAGGATGACTCTTTACGCTGTTTGGCATGTGGAGCTGAGTCGGTTCCAAGGAAGAAACGGTCTGAGCCACTGGCGACAGCCTGGCGCAATGCTGCCTGGTGCGTGCTGCGTTTCAGTATTGGCAGACAGAACAGATGGGGGCGAATGCCACCGACCAGCATATGATTGCGGTTAAACATCAGATGTTGTGGGGTGATGGTCGCACCAAGGAAACGATTGCCTGCCAGCACGTAGTCGGCGGCATCTTTGGTGGTGATATGCTCAAAGACAATCTTCAGCTCGGGGAAGTTGCGGCGGATCGGTTCCATGATTTGATCAATAAAACGCGCTTCACGATCGAAGATATCGACTGCGGCATCGGTGACTTCGCCGTGGATAAGCAGTGGCATACCCATTTTTTGCATTTGCTCAAACAATGGATAAATCGCTGGAATATCGGATACACCATGATTTGAGTTGGTAGTGGCATTGGCTGGATAGAGTTTTGCCGCCGTAAATACGCCTTGCTCAAAACCGGCGGTCAACTCATTGATATCAAGTGAATCAGTCAGATAACAAGTCATCAACGGCGTGAATTTATGCCCAACCGGCACGGCCGCCAGAATACGGTCCCGATACGCAATCGCACTGGCAACAGTGGTAATAGGCGGGGCCAGATTCGGCATAACAATAGCTCTGGCAAACACCTCGGAGGTATAAGGCAGCACGGTACTGAGCATTTCGTCATCACGTAAGTGAATATGCCAGTCATCTGGGCGGCGAATTTTCAGGGTTTGGGGTTGTGCAGTCATTCAACAAGCTCCGCAGTGGTGATGAGATTTCGGGTTTTTATACTGTTTCCGGCGGGGTGTAAGGATAAGCGGAAAGTGCGCAGGATGCATCTGATTGTTAGGCTTAAGTTGAAAACATTGTAAGTGGTGAGTTGAAAATAACCTAAAAAGGGCATCTTATAGAGGGGCTATAGGTGAAATTGCTCGCTAAGATGAGTGATTAATTAGCCGTAAATAGATGGATTAAATGTACTGTATGGGAGAATTACGATGGAAGTTCGTGTGATTGCCAGTTTAGTGGCCAAGCCTGAATTTGTTAATGAAGTCAGAGAGGCGGTTCATCAGATTATAGAACCAAGTCGTGAGGAGAAGGGGAATCTGCAATATGATCTCCATGCTGAGAACGACCAAAATGGTTCTTTTGTGTTTTTCGAGCGCTGGGCATCTGCTGAAGCATTGGAAAAACATAATAAAGCGCAACATTTCATCGATTTTGTTAAATCGATAGAGGGCAAGCTGGAAAGTATTGAAATCAAGACACTGAAACAGATAGCTTAAACTTTATATAATAAAACCCGCCGAAGCGGGTTTTATTTTGCATGTTGCTTTTAGCAATAGTGCATTTATTCGACTGACTGTGGTTTGGTCGCCGGGGCTGTTGCCTGAGTGGCGGCTGCATGCCCGCCAGCAGAACCTTTGCCTGCAAAATCAAAGGCTGGGCGTTCCCAATGACCTTTGGTTTGCGACTCCGGCGCATATTCAGGTGCCGGTGCTTTGGTCATCGGTGCAGAGGCGTAGTGTTTGAATAACACGCCTTCCGGATGCGCGACAGCTGGTTGTTGCTGTGTCACAGCTGGCGTTACATCGACGACAGGTTCAGCTACATGCACCTCTTCAGTGGCAGCCTCTTCCGCGACAGTATTAGCTTCAGTCAGGTTCGGCTCTTCAACTGACTCTTCAACAACCGCCGACTCTTCAACAACAATCAGCTCTTCAACAGCCGCTGTCTCAGCGGCAACTGGCACCTCAACAATAGTCTCTTCAGCTTGGGTCTCTTCAACCTGAAGCTCTTCAACCACAGCTTCTGGCTCAATGGTGTTTTCGCTGGCAGTTTCTGGCGTGATAGCTTCTTCAACGACAGGGGCTGCTTCAATTGCTGTAATGGTTTCGGTTGCTGCTACCACTTCGGCAATTGGCTCCGCGATAATTTCAGGCACAACAACAGGGGCACGGCCTGGAACGGCGGCAGCCGAAGACGAAGAACCACCGGGCTTATGTTGCGGCGCAGGTGTCGGAGCAACAGCTTCAGTCACCGCTGCGATAACCACTGGCGCTGCAATGATTGCCGCTGGAACATTCACCGGAGCTTCGACTACGGAAGTTTCAACTACCGTAGCTTCTACTGCAGCAACGTCGACTGGCAATTGTTCTTCAACCGGATTTTCAACAAACGCGGCTTGTTCAAATGGCTGAGCGACCGGATAACGAACCCAAACCTTACCTGACGCCATTTCCGGTGAGGCGAAAGCACCCGCCAGAGGCATAGCAGATTGAGTCGGGTAGCGCTCATCACGGTAGCGACGACGGCGTTGACCGCTCACGCGCAGGTGACGAGGTGAACGGCGAGAACGACGTGGCATGCCATTTTCATTGTTGCCATTACGATCATTAGTCGCTTCATCATCTGCCTGAGCAGTTGCTTGCGGCAGTAACTTCACCTCTTCCTGCACGACTGGCGTAGCAAAAGTCGTGACTGATTCGCTGACAGGGGCAACCGGTGAGTTGCTTTCCTGAGCATTCAGTTCATCGTTGGCTGATTGAATGCGGACTTTCTGATTCAATTGGCGACGTTGACGACGTTGCATCACCTGTTGACGTTCTTCTTGCTCAGGTTGCGCTTCTTCGACACTGACGACGGGAACATCAACGTTAGCTTTAACATCCTGCGGTGCTTGACGTTTGTCATCCTGCCGGCGGCGCTGGCGATCACCACGACGTTGCGGCTGCTCTTCGCGCTGCTCTTTATCGGCTTCAACAATATCAGTTGATGCTGCTACAGCAGTTTGTTGAGTTGGACGCTTATTATTGCGGCGTTGATCATCACGACCCTCGCGATTGACATTGTCGCGGCCATTATTGTCACGACTATTGTTGTCACGACTATTGCTGTCGCGAGCACTGTTATCGCGGTTAGCATTATCACGGCCATTATTGTCACGGCTAGCGTTATCACGACCTTCGCGTGGTGTGCGGTCACCGCGATCTTTACGGCCACTGTTTTGGCGGCGTGGATTGCGACGATCATTACGACGAGTTTCGCTAGCTTCGGTTTTTTCAACTTCAACCGGCTTAACTTCGGCTTCTGCTGATGTAGCGAAGATGCCTTTCAGACCTGTGAACAGGCGGCTAAAGAAGCCTGGCTGTTCAGTGGTGGTAGTAGCAGCAACCTGTGGCGCAGCAGTGGGTTTAGCACTGGCGGCAGCAGGTGTTGATTCCGGTGGCACTTCCGTTGGTAAAGAGAAGGTCGCCAGCGCCGGTTGTTCTGGGCGCTTACGTTCAATAGTGGCCTCTTCCTGCGGCTGCGCCATTTCTGCTTCATGCAGTTGTGGCAACAGGTAGCTAAGGGAAGGAACTTCCTCACCTTTACGGACCCGAAGGACGGAGTAGTGCGGTGTTTGCATCTGATCGTTTGGCACGATCACCGCACGCACGCCGCCTTGACGTTTCTCAATGGCGTTCACTGATTCACGTTTTTCATTTAGCAGATACGAAGCTATCTGTACTGGCACAATGGCGTGAACTTCATGGGTGTTCTCTTTCAGCGCTTCTTCTTCAATCAAACGCAAAATAGAGAGTGACAGGGATTCGTTATCACGCACGGTACCGGTGCCGCTACAGCGTGGGCAGACATGGTGGCTTGACTCACCCAGCGATGGGCTGAGACGCTGACGGGACATTTCCAGCAAACCAAAGCGGGAGATGCGACCAATCTGGATGCGAGCGCGGTCCTGACGGACGGCATCGCGTAAGCGGTTTTCCACTTCACGTTGATGACGCACAGGGGTCATATCGATAAAGTCGATAACAATCAGGCCACCCAAGTCACGCAAACGTAACTGACGAGCAATTTCATCCGCAGCTTCAAGGTTGGTGTTGAAGGCCGTCTCCTCGATATCACCACCACGGGTAGCCCGTGCGGAGTTGATATCAATCGCGGTCAGGGCTTCGGTAGTATCGATAACGATGGAACCACCGGATGGCAGACGCACTTCGCGCTGGAATGCAGATTCAATCTGCGACTCAATCTGGTAGTGGCTGAACAGTGGGATTTCGCCACTATAGAGCTTGATTTTGCTGCTGAAATCCGGGCGACCTAACGCGGCGATATGCTCTTTCGCCAACTCGAGAACTTTCGGGTTGTCGATCAGAATTTCACCGATGTCTGGGCGCAGGTAGTCACGGAAAGCACGGACAATCACGTTACTTTCCTGATGGATCAGGAACGGCGCAGGGCGACCTTCCGCCGCTTTTTTAATCGCATCCCAGTGCTTCAGGCGGAATGACAAGTCCCATTGCAGCGCGTCGGCAGATTTGCCAACACCGGCAGTACGGACAATCAGACCCATGCCATCAGGCAATTGCAGAGAGGATAGGGCCTCTTTCAGTTCTGTGCGGTCATCACCTTCGATGCGGCGAGAGATACCACCGGCCCGTGGGTTGTTCGGCATTAGAACTAAATAGCTGCCAGCCAGGCTGATGAAAGTCGTTAGTGCGGCACCTTTATTGCCACGTTCTTCTTTATCAACCTGAACAATAACTTCTTGGCCTTCGCGCAGCACATCTTTGATGTTCGGGCGGCCATGGGAAGAGTAATTACTAGGGAAATATTCGCGAGAAATTTCTTTTAGTGGCAGGAAACCATGTCGTTCAGCGCCGTAATCAACAAAAGCGGCTTCCAGACTGGGTTCGATTCGGGTGATTTTACCTTTGTAAATATTCGCTTTTTTCTGTTCATGGCCTGGACTTTCAATATCCAAATCATACAGCCGCTGTCCATCTACAAGGGCAACACGCAACTCTTCTTGCTGAGTTGCGTTAATCAACATTCTTTTCATCTTTACTTACTCATTATTTTTACATTGGCGTTAGAACTGCGGGCAAATTAACCTCATGGTCGGGTAAACCGATGACCCCGAGTCTTCTAGCAAAGCCGTCAACCTCACGGTTGTCGCCTGCATAGGGGCGCATTATTTCGGTAAGCCTGTGTTTCGTTCTGAAAAACAGCGCTTTTATATAAAGGGCAGCTTCTGAATATAAGACAACAGAGCTTTACCCACTTGCCGACCAAGCTGCAACCCGCAGCCCGCTAATTGCTTGATTTCACATTACGTCTTACGCCATTGCTGCGTTTTTGTGTGATCAGGCAAATCTTTTTATTCCACAAGTCTCTTGGTCTAACGAGAATCAACGCAGAATTACTATCATTATTCCATTGCTGACACTGATATAGCAAGATGACTTTACCTGTCTACATAAAGATTATTTTACTGTTTACACAGTGTTGGCGGCTATCGTTGTCTTATTAAACAATAAATGTACGCAAACGTTATCTTTAAATAGTCAGAATGACAGTTAAGCACAGAAAAAGGGGTGGCGCTAATTCCTCGGTGTATTTAGAATCGCGCCCCATGAAAACGAATAATCCAGCAGTACAATTAATAACCATATCTGCCGATGAAGCGGGCCAGCGGATCGACAACTTTTTGCTCACCAAATTGAAAGGTGTGCCCAAAAGTATGATCTACCGTATCGTACGCAAAGGTGAGGTTCGGGTTAATAAAGGGCGCATTAAGCCAGAATATAAACTGGCCGACGGTGATGTAGTGCGCGTGCCACCGGTGCGTGTTGCGGAGCGTGAAGAGATTCAGATATCAGCTAAACTTGATAAAGTCGCGGTGCTGGCCGATTGCATCTTATTTGAGGACGACTACCTCTTGGTGCTGAATAAGCCTTCAGGCACGGCGGTGCATGGCGGCAGTGGTTTGAGTTTCGGCGTGATAGAGGCATTACGTGCTCTGCGCCCCGAAGCCCGCTTCCTGGAGTTGGTTCACCGCCTTGACCGCGACACCTCGGGTGTCTTGCTGGTCGCCAAAAAACGCTCGGCGTTGCGCTCTTTGCATGAGCAGTTGCGCTTGAAAGGGATGCAGAAAGATTATCTGGCGCTAGTTCGTGGTCAGTGGCAATCCCACTGCAAAGCAGTGCAGGCACCGTTGCTGAAAAATATTATGCAAAGTGGCGAGCGGGTGGTGAAAGTCAGCAGCGAAGGTAAACCTTCAGAAACGCGCTTTAAAGTAGAAGAGCGCTTTGAGCACGCGACTCTGGTTAAAGCCAGCCCAATCACTGGCCGTACCCACCAGATTCGCGTACATGCGCTACATGCAGGCCATCCAATCGCATTTGATGACCGCTATGGTGACCGTGAGTTTGATCAACAATTGCAAGGGACTGGGCTGCATCGTCTATTCCTACATGCTGCGGCATTACGTTTTGAGCATCCGAATACCGGTGAAACAATGCGCATTGAAGCACCGCTGGATAACCAGTTACGTCATTGCTTGCTGATACTGCGTAAGAAAACGGCCGTTTAAAGCCGCTTACAGTAATGGATTTACCCCTTGCTCAATTAACATTTGGGTGAGGGCAATGAGTGGCAGGCCGATGAGGCTGTTTGGATCACGGCCTGACAAACGCTCAAATAATGTAATACCCAACCCTTCACTTTTAAAACTACCCGCACAATTCCACGGTTGTTCTCGTATCAAATAGCCATTTATCTCCGCTTCACTTAAGGTGCGGAAATAGACGTCAAAGGTTTCGCAAAGACAATTAATGGTGCTGGTTGCTGTATTTAGCAGCGCTAAACCGGTATAAAAAGTGACACATTGCCCGCTGGCTTGCTGTAATTGTTTCACTGCATTGGCATGATTGTGGGGTTTTCCGACGATCTCTCCGTTAATCACACAAACTTGATCTGAGCCGATAATCCTATGTTGTGGATAACGCGCAGCCAGCGCTTGTGCCTTTGCGAGCGCTAGCCGTTGCACCAATGCGTCAGCGGCTTCCCCTGGCTGTGGTGTCTCATCGACCTTTGGCGCGGCGGTAATAAAGGGTAATTGCAGCTTTTCGAGCAAGGTGCGGCGATAAGATGAGGTTGAAGCAAGAACCAGTTGCGGCATAATATTTTCCATAAACCGTAGCGTAATTTAATCAGGCATTTTAAACTGTCTGCCGCTTCGGAAGCGAATATTGGTGAAAGGTGCAGTAAAACGGCCTTTTTCTTTGACTCTATGTCGTTACAAAGTTAATATGCGCGCCCTATGCAAAAGGTAAAATTACCCCTGACCATTGATGCGGTTCGTACCGCTCAGAAACGTTTAGATTACGCAGGTATCTATTCGCCTGAGCAGGTTACACGAGTAGCCGACTCAGTGGTAAGTGTGGACAGCGATGTCGTGGCCTCATTATCGTTTAATATCGATAATCAGCGTCTGGCGGTTATTACAGGTCATGCGGACGTCGATGTAACATTGATGTGTCAGCGCTGCAATAACACGTTTGCACACCATGTTCATACAACGTATTGTTTTAGCCCGATCGTCAATGATGAGCAGGCTGAAGCATTACCGGAAGCGTACGAGCCGATTGAAGTCGACGAATTTGGCGAAGTTGATCTGCTGGCAATGATTGAAGACGAAATTATTCTTTCACTGCCTGTCGTTCCGGTACATGATTCTGAACACTGTGAAGTGTCCGAGGCGGACATGGTATTTGGTAAACTGCCTGCAGAGGTGGAGAAACCCAATCCATTTGCCGTATTAGCCAGTTTAAAGAAAAGTAATTAAGGAGTAAGGTCAATGGCCGTACAACAGAACAAACCAACTCGTTCCAAACGTGGCATGCGCCGTTCACACGATGCGCTGACCACTGCCACTCTGTCTGTGGACAAAACTTCCGGTGAAACTCACCTGCGTCACCATATCACAGCTGACGGTTTCTACCGTGGCCGCAAGGTTATCGGCTGAGTAGTACTTGCTAATCTTTAGCAAGGCGATACCTTGACTTGTCTAACCCTGGCGTTAGATGCAATGGGTGGGGACTTCGGTCCCTGCGTCACAGTGCCTGCTTCATTGCAGGCACTGGCCTCTAACCCACAGCTAAAACTCTTGCTGGTCGGGGATCCCGACACCCTCACTCCGTTACTTGTTAATGCCGCTCCTTTGTTGCTGGAGAGGTTGCAGGTCATCCCTGCTGAGCATGTTATTGCCAGCGATGCTAAACTCTCACAAGCTATTCGTGCCAGCCGTGGTACTTCTATGCGCATAGCATTGGAATTAGTCAAAAACGGTGAGGCCCAGGCTTGTGTTAGCGCAGGGAACACTGGGGTATTGATGGGGTTGGCGAAGATGATGATCAAGCCACTGGATGGCATAGCGCGTCCGGCGTTGATGAGTGTCATTCCAAATCAACAGCGCAGTAAGACAGTGGTATTAGATTTAGGCGCTAACGTTGAGTGTGATAGTACGATGTTGGTGCAATTTGCTGTCATGGGATCGGTGATGGCAGAAGAAGTTGTTGGAATTACGAACCCGCGTGTTGCTTTGCTTAATATTGGCGAAGAGGAAAGCAAAGGGCTAGATAATATCCGCGAAGCCGCCGCAGTATTAAAAAATACACCGGCAATCAATTATATTGGTTATCTGGAAGGCAATGATTTGCTGACGGGCAAGACTGATGTAATGGTTTGTGACGGCTTCGTGGGTAACGTCACTCTAAAGACCATGGAAGGTGTGATAAGAATGTTCTTGTCACTGCTCAAATCATCGGGCGAAGGCAGTAAGCAATCCTGGTGGCTTAAACTCATTGGGCGCTGGCTGCAAAAACGTGTGGCAAAGCGGTTCGGTCATTTGAACCCCGACCAGTATAATGGTGCATGTCTGTTAGGATTACGGGGCATCGTAATCAAGAGTCACGGTGCGGCGAATCAACGAGCATTCGCAGTCGCCATCGAACAGGCTGTACAGGCGGTGCAGCGGCAAGTCCCTCAACGGATTGCCGCGCGCCTTGAAGCGGTACTACCCAAGAGTGACTGATCGTACATGTATACTAAGATTCTCGGTACGGGGAGTTATCTGCCCGTACAAGTGCGCAGTAATGCTGATTTAGAAAAAATGGTGGATACATCGGACGAGTGGATTGTCACCCGGACAGGTATTCGTGAACGACGTATTGCTGGGCTGGATGAAACCGTGGCGACCATGGGTTTCCAGGCGGCAGAAAAAGCCTTGGAAATGGCCGGCATTGATAAAGACGAAATTGGTCTGATCATCGTTGCAACTACCTCATCAAGCCATGCTTTCCCAAGCTCGGCCTGTCAGGTACAGCAAATGTTGGGCATCAAAGATGCCGCCTCTTTCGATTTGGCTGCGGCCTGTGCGGGCTTTACCTACGCACTCAGTGTTGCTGATCAGTACGTTAAAAGCGGCGCGGTCAAACATGCCATCGTGATCGGTTCAGATGTACTATCTCGTGCACTGAACCCTGAAGACCGAGGCACAATTATTCTGTTTGGTGATGGCGCAGGCGCTGTCGTGCTGGGCAGATCCGAGCAGCCGGGTATCATTTCGACTCATCTGCATGCAGATGGCCGTTATGGCGAATTGCTCGCACTGCCGTATCAGGATCGCCAACAGCAAGACCAACCCGCCTATGTCACGATGGCCGGGAATGAAGTCTTTAAAGTTGCGGTGACCGAGCTTGCCCACATTGTGGACGAGACATTGCAGGCCAATAATCTGGATCGCTCAGCGCTGGATTGGTTGGTGCCACATCAGGCTAACCTGCGTATTATCAGCGCAACGGCTAAAAAATTAGGCATGGGGATGGATAAAGTGGTGATCACGCTTGATCGTCATGGCAACACCTCGGCGGCATCAGTACCTGCGGCGTTTGACGAAGCAGTACGCGATGGGCGTATTCAACGTGGGCAGCTCGTGCTGCTGGAAGCGTTTGGCGGTGGCTTTACCTGGGGCTCTGCGCTGGTTCGTTTTTGATCTAATAGCGACTCTTTTGATTTAACAGGAATGCAGAATGTCGAAATTTGCTTGTGTTTTTCCAGGTCAGGGCTCTCAATCCCTTGGCATGCTGGCCGATTTGGCCGCACAATTTCCGATAGTTGAAGCAACCTTCAGTGAAGCATCATCGGTACTGGGTTACGACCTGTGGCAGTTGGTGCAACAAGGCCCAGCAGAAGAGCTGAATAAAACGTGGCAAACACAGCCTGCATTGCTGACGGCCTCGGTGGCTATCTGGCGTGTTTGGCAGCATCAAGGTGGTCAATTGCCTGCGATGATGGCCGGTCATAGTCTGGGTGAATATTCAGCTCTGGTTTGTGCTGGCGTACTGGATTTCAAACAGGCGGTGAGTCTGGTTGAACTGCGCGGTAAACTGATGCAAGAAGCCGTACCCGAAGGTACTGGCGCGATGTACGCAATTATTGGGCTGGATAATGAATCCATTGCCAAAGCCTGCGAAGAGTCCGCGCAAGGGCAGGTTGTCTCACCGGTCAACTTTAACTCACCGGGTCAGGTGGTTATTGCGGGTAACAAAGAGGCGGTAGAGCGTGCCGGTGCTGCGTGTAAGGCTGCTGGCGCCAAACGTGCTCTACCTTTGCCGGTCAGCGTGCCTTCTCATTGTGCGTTGATGAAACCTGCGGCGGATAAGCTGGCAGCAGCACTGGAAAATATTGAGTTCCAGGCACCGATATTCCCTATCGTGAATAACGTAGACGTGAAAACTGAAGTGTCGCCAGAAGCTATTCGTAGTGCGTTGGTGCGCCAGTTATATAATCCGGTACGTTGGACTGAGAGTGTTGAATTTATGGCAGCAGAAGGTGTTGAGCTGCTGTTAGAAGTTGGGCCGGGTAAGGTCTTGACTGGCTTAACCAAGCGTATCGTTGATACTTTAGCCGCAGCGCCGGTAAACGATGTTGCCACGCTAACGAGTGCGCTTGAAAATCAAGAAAGAGGATAACATGAGCTTCGAAGGAAAAATTGCGCTGGTAACCGGCGCTAGCCGCGGTATCGGCCGGGCGATTGCAGAGCTATTGGCTGAACGTGGTGCCCGTGTTATTGGTACAGCGACCAGTGAGAAGGGTGCACAAGCGATTAGCGCCTACTTGGGCGATAGTGGCAAAGGTTTAATGCTAAATGTCGTGGATCCAGCATCAATCGAGTCAGTTTTGGCAACGATTCGTGCGGAATTTGGCGAAGTCGACATTTTAGTGAATAATGCAGGTATTACGCGTGATAACCTGCTGATGCGTATGAAGGACGAAGAGTGGCAAGATATTATTGACACCGATCTGACTTCCGTATTCCGTCTGTCAAAAGCGGTAATGCGCGCTATGATGAAAAAGCGGTTTGGGCGTATCATCACCATCGGGTCTGTAGTTGGGACAATGGGCAATGCGGGGCAGGTTAACTACGCGGCAGCTAAAGCGGGTCTGATCGGTTTTAGCAAGTCTTTGGCGCGTGAGGTTGCTTCACGTGGCATTACTGTCAACGTTGTGGCACCTGGCTTTATTGAGACGGACATGACGACGGCGTTGACAGATGATCAACGCGCAGGCATTTTAGCCCAGGTACCAGCTAACCGGCTTGGGCAAGCTAAAGAAATCGCCAGCGCTGTTGCATTTTTAGCCTCTGACGAGGCCAGCTACATCTCTGGTGAAACATTACATGTCAATGGCGGCATGTATATGATTTAAAAATCACGAAAGTATTTGCGTTATTTGGGGTGGAAACCGCAAAATAGCGTAAAATCGTGGTTTGACCAGCCGAGATTTAGTTGCATCTTTTTCAACATTTTATACACTACGAAAACCATCGCGAAAGCGAGTTTTGATAGGAAATTTAAGAGTATGAGCACTATCGAAGAACGCGTTAAGAAAATCATCGTTGAACAACTGGGTGTTAAAGAAGACGAAGTGAAGAACAGTGCTTCTTTCGTTGAAGATCTTGGCGCGGATTCTCTGGACACCGTTGAGCTGGTAATGGCTCTGGAAGAAGAATTTGATACTGAGATTCCAGACGAAGAAGCAGAAAAAATCACTACTGTTCAGGCAGCTATTGATTTTATCAACGCTAATCAGCAGTAAGCGAACATGCTTTTAGTTTAGATAGTTAGGCGGTCATTCGACCGCCTAAGTTTTTTTTGTCCTAAGCGTTATTTTCCCTCCTTGGAGGACAACCGTGTCTAAGCGTCGAGTTGTTGTGACTGGACTGGGCATGTTGTCTCCTGTCGGTAATACAGTCGAATCCACATGGAAAGCTGTTCTTGCCGGGCAGAGTGGCATCAGCCTGATCGACCATTTCGATACTAGTGCCTATGCAACGCGATTTGCTGGCTTAGTAAAAGATTTTAATTGTGAAGATTACATTTCGCGTAAAGATGCACGCAAAATGGATGCTTTCATACAGTACGGTGTTGCCGCTGGCATGCAAGCCATGCAAGACTCCGGACTTGAAGTGACAGAAGCGAATGCGCCTCGTATCGGTGCCGCGATTGGCTCGGGGATTGGTGGCTTGGGTCTGATTGAAGAGAACCACGCCTCATTGGTGAATGGTGGGCCACGTAAAATTAGCCCGTTCTTCGTGCCCTCAACCATTGTTAACATGATTGCCGGCCACTTGACCATTATGTATGGTCTGCGTGGGCCAAGCATCTCTATTGCGACGGCATGTACTTCTGGTGTGCACAACATCGGTCACGCGGCACGTATCATTGCTTACAATGATGCTGATGTCATGGTGGCGGGTGGGGCTGAAAAAGCCAGTACGCCATTAGGTGTCGGTGGTTTTGGTGCTGCTCGCGCATTGTCTACTCGCAACGATAACCCACAGGCAGCAAGTCGCCCATGGGATAAAGAGCGTGACGGTTTTGTGCTGGGTGATGGCGCAGGCATGATGGTGCTGGAAGAGTACGAACACGCGAAGAGACGTGGTGCAAAAATCTACGCTGAAGTTGTTGGGTTTGGTATGAGCAGCGATGCCTACCATATGACCTCTCCACCGGAAGACGGCTCTGGAGCAGCATTGGCCATGGTGAATGCCTTACGTGATGCGGGTGTAACCCCCTCTCAAATTGGTTATATCAATGCCCACGGCACATCAACTCCTGCTGGTGATAAAGCCGAAACGCAGGCAGTTAAGTCTGTATTTGGTGAAGATGCCCGTAAAGTGATGGTCAGTTCCACCAAATCTATGACTGGGCACTTACTTGGTGCGGCAGGTGCAGTTGAATCTATCTTCACTGTGCTGGCTCTGCGTGATCAGGCCATCCCCGCGACCATTAACCTGGATAACCCAGATGAAGGTTGTGACCTGGACTTTGTTCCCCATGATGCCCGTCAGATAAAAGATATGGAGTACACTCTGTGTAACTCCTTCGGCTTCGGCGGCACAAATGGCTCTTTGGTTTTCCGCAAGGTATAACCTTGGCTGTTAAGCTTCTGCTGCTTAAAAGACCCGGTTTTCCGGGTCTTTTATTAGCTAAACCACCCACCCTCATAACATCCCTCAATAATAATTGTCTCAGATCTGAAAACATCCATTGGCTTAAAACTGATACTGTCAGATGACAAACAATCGCATCCCACTTAAAGAGAATCTGAATGTTCTGGATTAATGGCGTAGAGCAAAATTTGATTTCAGCTTCTGACCGTTCGGTGCAGTTTGGTGATGGCTGTTTTACCACTGCAAGGGTCTCTCACGGGCGGGTGGTGTGGCTTGATAAGCACATACTGCGCTTGCAGCAGGCGACTGAGCGCTTATTGATGCCCGCAGTAAATTGGAACGCATTGACCCAAGAAATGGTCGAAGCGGGAAACCATACCGAGGAGGGGGTACTGAAGGTGATTATTAGCCGGGGTAGTGGTGGGCGCGGCTACAGTGGCACGGCTTGTCAGCATCCGACGCGGATTATTTCCCTCAGTGATTATCCGGCCCACTACCATAGCTGGCGTGAACGTGGTGTCTCACTGGCACTTAGCCCTGTACCTTTGGCGCGTAACCCCTTGCTGGCTGGCCTGAAGCATCTCAATAGACTGGAACAAGTACTGATTCGTGCGCATCTTGAGCACACAACAGCCGATGAGGCACTGGTGCTTGACACTGAAGGTATGCTGGTGGAATGCTGTGCGGCTAACATATTTTGGCGTAAAAATGGGGTGATATTTACCCCCAATCTGAGCCAATCCGGTGTTGATGGCATCATGCGTCAACAGATTATGGCCTGCCTTGAGGCGCATGGTCGGCGGGTCGAGATTGTGGCACAACCGCCGGGTGTCCTGGCTGATGCAGATGAAGTGGTTATTTGTAATGCGCTGATGCCGCTACTGCCGGTAAATCGCGCCGATAACTGGGTTTATCATTCGCGGCAACTGTTTGATTTCCTGAGTCAACATTGCTGTGATGCATGAGTGACTCAATATAGCTTTCATGAATACTTTTAATGTGAAGATGGCCGTCCGATGAAAATAAAAAGCACCAGAGCGATAATCCTGTTGGTGGTGATCTGTTTGGGATTACTGCTGCTGGGTTATCAAAAAGTACAGCATTTTGCCAACCAGCCATTGGCGATTACGCAAGAGACCATTTTTAAGCTGCCGGCGGGTACCGGGCGGGTGGCATTGGAGAATTTGCTGCAACGTGATCACCTGATTAAAAATACCCGCTTATTTCCTTGGCTACTGCGTATCGAACCTGAACTGGCTAAATTCAAAGCGGGGACTTACCGCTTTACCCCCGGAATGACGGTGCGCGAGATGTTGCAACTGCTGGCCAGCGGCAAAGAGGCACAATTTACCGTGCGCTTTGTTGAAGGCAAACGGCTGCGTGACTGGATGGATGAGCTGCAACAATCAAAATATGTGAAGCAGGTGCTGGAGGGCAAGAGTGATGCAGAGATCGCGACCTTGCTGGGGCTGAAAGAGAGTGAGCACCCCGAAGGCTGGCTCTATCCAGATACCTACTCCTACACTGCTGGCACCACGGATCTTACATTGCTTAAACGCGCCCACGTGAAGATGAAGAGCACGGTTGATGAAATCTGGCAAGGGCGCGATAAATCATTGCCTTATAAGACGCCGGGCGAACTGGTCACGATGGCGTCTATCATCGAAAAAGAGACTGCGGTAAATGAAGAGCGGACCAAAGTGGCATCGGTATTTATCAACCGCCTGCGCATGGGGATGCGGCTGCAAACCGACCCGACGGTCATCTATGGTATGGGGGAGAATTATAACGGCAACATTAGTCGTAAAGACTTAGAAACCCCGACGCCTTATAATACCTACGTTATTTCCGGTCTGCCGCCGACCCCCATTGCGATGCCGGGGTTGGCATCCTTGACTGCTGCTGCCCATCCGGCCAACACTGCCTACCTCTATTTTGTGGCAGATGGTAAGGGCGGGCATACATTTACCACCAATTTAGCCAGTCATAACCAAGCGGTGCGGGTTTATCGCCAATCGCTAAAGGATAAAAATGAACAGTAAATTTATCGTTATTGAGGGGCTTGAAGGGGCAGGGAAAACCACCGCCAGAGAGACTGTGGTTGCCACGCTACGTGCCCAGGGGATTAACGATATTGTCTTTACCCGCGAGCCGGGAGGGACGCCGCTGGCAGAGAAGCTGCGTGATTTGATTAAGCAAGGCATCGATGGCGAAGTTTTGACAGATAAAGCAGAAGTGTTGATGCTGTATGCCGCGCGCGTGCAACTGGTTGAAAACGTGATCAAACCTGCACTAGCCCGTGGCAGTTGGGTGGTGGGTGATCGCCATGATTTATCGTCGCAGGCCTATCAGGGCGGGGGGCGGGGCATTGATAGCCAGCTGATGACCTCATTGCGTGCTACGGTTCTGGGCGATTTTCGCCCTGATCTGACGCTATATCTGGATTTACCGCCGACAGTTGGTCTCGCCCGCGCCCGTGCTCGTGGCGAGTTGGATCGTATTGAACAAGAGTCACTGGCCTTTTTCGAGCGCACCCGTGCGCGCTATCTTGCCCTGGCTGCTGCTGACTCAAGCATCAAAACCATTGATGCTTCACAGCCGCTAGAACAGGTGAGCGAATCTATCAGCCAGGTGCTGAGCCAATGGCTGGCTGGCCAGGAAACCTTGTAATGAAATGGTATCCTTGGTTAACGGGGCCTTATCGTCAGTTGATAGGGCAGCACATCGCCGGGCGTGGGCACCATGCGTTACTGCTGCACGCGTTGCCCGGTAATGGCGAAGAGGCGCTGATTTATGGCCTCAGCCGTTGGTTGATGTGTCAGCAACGCCAGGGTGAGAAAAGCTGCGGCGAATGCCACAGCTGCCGTTTGATGTTGGCGGGTAATCACCCTGACTGGTATGTGCTGGCAGCGGAAAAAGGTAAAAGTAGCATCGGGGTTGAACTGGTGCGCCAGCAGATCGAGAAGCTTTACTCTCATGCGCAGCAAGGTGGGGCCAAAGTGGTGTGGTTACCTCACGCCGAACAGCTGACAGATGCAGCTGCCAATGCCTTGCTGAAAACACTGGAAGAGCCGCCAGAGAAAACCTATTTTCTACTCGATTGCCACCAACCGGCGAGCTTGCTAGCCACCTTACGTAGCCGCTGTTTTTACTGGTATCTGGCGTGCCCGGAGACGGCACTCAGTCTGCAATGGCTGCAACGCCAGCTTCAAGCTGAACCTGTTGCGGCACTGGCGGCGCTTAAATTGAGTGAAGGCGCACCGCTGGCGGCAGAGCGTCTGCTGCAACCGGAGCGCTGGACTATCCGAATCACCCTATGTGACGCGCTCAGTAGCGCATTAAGTCATTCGGATCTACTGTCGCTATTACCGCAATTGAACCATGACGATGCGGCTGAGCGCTTACAGTGGATCGCTTCGCTGCTACTGGACGCCTTGAAGTGGCAGCAGGGCGCGAGTGAGTTTGTGGTGAACCGGGATCAATTACCCCTGCTGCAACAGCTGGCACAGGCGGCTACCACGCCGGCATTACTACAATCGGCTCAGCAGCTAGCCCATTGTCGTCATCAATTATTAACTGTGGTCGGTGTCAACCGTGAATTGTTACTCACCGAGCAATTGCTCAACTGGGAAACCGCACTCTCCAGTGGCACCTATTCCACTCTATCTTCGTTGTAAATGGGTTTAATATTATGTTGTTAGTCGATTCACACTGCCATCTTGATAGCCTTGATTACCAGACGTTGCACCGCAGCGTTGATGATGTATTAGCCAAAGCGAATGCGCGGGATGTGGGCTTTGTGCTGGCGGTTGCCACCACTTTACCGGGTTTTTCAGCCATGACAGCACTGATTGGCGAACGCAAAGATGTGGCATTCTCATGTGGTGTTCATCCACTTAATCTTGACGGTGGCTATGATTTTCAGCAGTTGAGAGAGCTGGCGGCGGCAGACAATGTGGTCGCCATGGGTGAGACGGGGCTGGATTACTTTTATCAGCAAGATAATATCCCGCTGCAACAAGCCTCCTTTCGTGAGCATATTCGTATCGGCCGTGAATTGAACAAACCGGTTATCGTGCATACCCGTGATGCGCGCGAAGATACCCTCGCCATTTTACGTGACGAGCAAGCTCAAGATTGTGGTGGCGTTTTACATTGCTTTACAGAAGACAAAGCGACCGCCGCCACTCTGTTGGACTTGGGTTTTTATATCTCTTTCTCGGGGATCCTCACCTTCCGCAATGCAGAACAGCTGCGTGACGTTGCCCGCTATGTGCCGCTGGATAGGTTGTTGGTAGAGACGGATTCACCTTATCTGGCACCGGTTCCTCATCGTGGTAAAGAGAACCAACCCGCCTATGTCCGTGATGTCGCAGAGTATATGGCGGTATTGAAAGGCGTGAGTATTGAATCTCTGGCCGAAGCCACCACAGACAACTTCTGTCGACTGTTTCATCTGGAACCATCGCGACTCGCCAGTGAAAAGCGCTAACTTCCTTAATAATACTTTTTTTTAAGCTCGTAATTAATCGCCGAAACGAGTAATGTTCTCACCCGATTTATTGGGTGAGGGCAGGTATTATTGACGTTTTTTTACAAAAAATGTACGGTTTTAAGCAAAATCAGCGCTTTCTTGAAAGAAACGTGACTGCCATCAAACATTAAGCAGGCTATTTATTTTACTCTTCGTAAAAATTAAAGGGGTGCTTTAGACACTCTTATTCGCAAAGGCTTACTCCCCCCTTTGTAACGCCAATAAACGCGAGAAAAAGCAGAAAAAAGCACTATTACTCAGGAGCTCACTCACTATGTTTAAAAACGCATTTGCAAACCTGCAAAAGGTAGGTAAATCGCTAATGCTACCGGTATCCGTCTTACCCATCGCAGGTATTCTGCTGGGTGTCGGTTCCGCGAATTTTAGCTGGCTACCAACGGTAGTCTCTCACGTAATGGCAGAAGCGGGCGGTTCCGTTTTTGCTAACATGGCATTAATCTTTGCTATTGGCGTTGCACTTGGCTTTACCAATAACGACGGTGTATCCGCGTTGGCGGCAGTTGTTGCTTACGGCATCATGGTGAAAACCATGGCTGTGGTAGCACCACTGGTCTTGCATCTGCCAGCAGAAGAGATTGCTGCTAAGCATTTAGCTGATACCGGGGTATTGGGCGGGATCATCGCAGGTGCGATAGCCGCCTACATGTTTAACCGCTTCTACCGTATTCAGTTACCTGAATATCTGGGCTTCTTTGCGGGTAAACGTTTCGTTCCGATTATCTCTGGTTTCACCGCGATCTTCGTGGGCGTGATTTTGTCTTTCGTATGGCCACCAATCGGTACGGCTATCCAGACATTCTCCCAGTGGGCTGCTTATCAGAACTCCGTTGTCGCGTTTGGTATCTACGGCGTGGTTGAACGTGCGTTAGTACCATTCGGTCTGCACCATATCTGGAACGTACCATTCCAAATGCAAATTGGTGAGTACACCAATGCTGCGGGTCAGGTATTCCACGGTGACATTCCACGTTATATGGCGGGTGACCCAACTGCGGGTAAACTCTCTGGTGGTTTCCTGTTCAAAATGTACGGTTTGCCAGCGGCAGCGATTGCGATTTGGCACTCAGCTAAACCGGAAAACCGGGCAAAAGTGGGCGGGATTATGATCTCCGCAGCACTGACCTCATTCCTGACCGGTATCACCGAGCCAATCGAATTCTCCTTCATGTTCGTGGCGCCAATTTTGTATGTTATCCATGCAATTCTGGCCGGTCTGGCGTTCCCAATCTGTATCCTGCTTGGGATGCGTGACGGTACTAGCTTCTCCCACGGCTTGATCGACTTCATCGTACTGAGCGGCAACAGCAGCCGTATCTGGCTGTTCCCTCTGGTAGGTATCTGCTACGGTCTGGTGTACTACACCATCTTCCGTGTGCTGATTGCCAAACTGGATCTGAAAACACCAGGCCGTGAAGACTCTTCTACTGAACAAACGACACAGAGCGGCACAGAAATGTCAGCGGCACTGGTTAACGCGTTTGGCGGTAAAGAGAACATCACTAACCTAGATGCATGTATTACCCGTCTGCGTGTTAGCGTGGCGGATATATCTAAGGTTGACCAGGCTGGTCTGAAGAAGCTGGGTGCTGCGGGCGTTGTGGTCGCCGGCTCTGGTGTTCAGGCTATCTTCGGGACAAAATCTGATAACCTGAAAACAGATATGGACGAGTATATTCGTAACCATTAATTCAGGCTAGGGGAGTGCAAAAGGGGGGCTTATGCCTCCCTTTTTTTGTGTTTTACGCGCGTTCTAAAACGGCTTTATAAGCAACTGCTGACCAGGGAAATCAATTACCATGGCGAATTGGTGAAGGAAGTTATTGCCGATTACTCCATCGGCATCCATCTGCTTGAATGATCCGTCTAATAATACTGCATTCAGTTTTATCCCCTCGGCACCCATTTCGCTAAGCTGAAACGCCGAAGCTACACAGCCCTCAATGTCTCCTTCAATGCGTACTTCTGCCAGCACGGCGCGGCAGGGAATATCAGTCACAGGGCGACTAAGCCGCTCTTTCCAAAAAACCGAGAAGGTGGCACCAGTATCCAACACCATGTTGTACTGTTTTTTATCTTGCGAGACTTTAATTTTAATCCCTTCTTGGGTGAGTCGCAGCGGTAATGAGAGCCAACCATCAGCTATATTGATGCCCAACTCTTGAGTATTATCAGCAACGGAGATGCGCTGGTTTTTGTAATCTAACATCACTGACTTTTCTTTAAATAAGCCCAAACCAATGACCATTGAGTCGGGGAGGCTGCTGTCAGGGGTGAGAGTTAGCCCCCAAGGGGTAAATGAAACCCCTTTGACATCCTTAAATGTCATGCCATTAATTGAGACTTGGGGGATGTGAAACTTATCATTAAAAGAGACGTTGCCAGCCAGATCGATAGCGCGATGCTTTTCTGCATCAATGACTAATTCGGGGAGTTGAGCCATAACCTCTTCCGTTAAATGCAGGCCAGTGTTGGAGCCTGTATCAATTGAAAATGTCTGGCGCATGCCGTTGATGTCAATTTTGACCAAGGGGTTCGAGGTTTTATCCCACTCAAAGGGCATATGCATGACTTTCTCTGCTGCGGTAGCATTGAGGGCCGCCAGTGAGAGGAGAGAGGTTAAGAGAGTCATTGTGATAGCTATAATATGTTTATTCAATGACATGATGTTTTCTTTCAGTAAAAAGTGCATGAGGAGTTTCCTTTTCCTTTTCAGTGTTGGTGCTGAGGTCAAATACCCGGTCCGCCATCGCTATCATTGACGGACGGTGGGCAACAAAAATGCGGGTGATTTTTAACGCGCGTATCGAATCATTAATTCGGGCTTCATTATCGATATCCAGATCACTGGTCGCTTCGTCGAGAAATAGTATTCGCGGGCGTTTGTACAAGGCGCGGGCCAGAGAGATACGCTGCCGCTGCCCACCGGACAACGCACTGCCCATATCACCGACCATGGTTTCATATTTCATTGGCATGGCTTCAATCTCAGAATGAATTGAAGCAAGACGAGCACACTCAAACACCCATTCGCTATCTGGATGAATATCAAATGAACTGATGTTATCCAGCAAAGACCCCGCAAAGAGTCGGTCTTCTTGTAAGACGTAGGCGATATGTTTACGGTAGGCCTCGAGGCCCAATCGCCGCACATCTATGCCATCCAATAATATGGTGCCGCTCTCTTGCGGGGCTAACCCCCCCATGGTTTTAAGCAGTGTTGATTTACCACAACCCGATGGCCCGACGATGGCGATACTTTCTCCCGCCTTGATAGACAGAGAGATATTCTCAAATACCGCAGGTTCGCCATCACCATAGCGATAGCTCAGCTCTTTTACGTCAATAGTGCCAGCGAGGGGGGTGGGCATGACTAAATTCATCTCACCCTCATCAGATTCAGGTGGGGTAAGTGCCACTTCAGAGAGGCGCTCACTGTGCATATCAATCAAACGGAGTTTGATTATTGAGTCAACCACGCTAATGGTTCGGGTGATGTACATATCCGAATAAATTAAGAATGCGAATAGCATACCGGTGGTCATGGTGCCTACATCAATCAGCTTCGCGCCCAACCACAGTACCATTGCGGAAGATATCCCGATTAACAGCAGCCCTACCGTCTGTGTCGCCAGATCTATTTTAAAAAGGTAGATCTTTGCATTGGCTTCATCGACAACCAGATTGAGCCAATCGGAACGCCGACGTTCTGCTAAATTAAAAATTTTAACGCCATTGATACCGCGTACTGTTTCAAGGAAGTGCGAATGTTGTTTCGCTTCGTGAGCAATAGCTTCAAGGTTGGCAGAGCGGTAGGCGCGAAAAAGACAGAATTTTATGGTGGCATAGATGCAGGATAGAGACACAACCGCTGCCGTAAGGTAGCCATTGTAGACCGACATTAAAAAGAGCAGTCCAATCACCACCACAATATCCAGCAGTGATGCAACCATCTCCGCAGTAAAAGCATCTTGCACCACCGAGAGCGAGTTAAAGCGCGACGACACATCACCAATATGCCGTTTTTCGAAATAGGAAGCCGGTAGTCGAAGCAAATGGCTAAAAAGCCCTGAGCTCCATTGGAGACCCAACGAGTACTTAACAGACATCAACGTCCAGGAACGAACCAAACTGAGTAACGCTCGGAAGATTAATAGGGCAACAATCCCCCAGACGATGAGTGTGACCAGATTGATATCGCCAGATCGTAAGGCCATATCGACAGTGAATTGAATCGCCATCGGCACTGCCATGGTCAGAAGTTCAATGGCAAATGAGAGGGCTAATACATGTGCTAGTGCCCGCGACAATCCAGACACGTTTTTGAACATGTCCAGCAGTCGAATGACCTGTTTTTCAGTACGCCGCTGAAAGCGCTGATTAGGCCAAATCTCAAGGGCGATGCCGGTAAAGTGTTGAGATAACTCCGTAATAGAGATTCGTCTCTCACCTTTTGCTGGATCATGAATGATGGCCCCGTGGCGAGAGAATTTCTTTAGCACCACAAAATGGTTAAACGACCAATGCAAAATACAGGGGGTTTTTAGCTGAGGGACGGCGTCTAAATCAGCACGCACCGGGCGTGACCCCAATGATAGCCGATCAGCCAGTACGATGAGATCCCGTAGCGACATGCCCTTTAGCGACACTTGATAGTGTTTGCGCAGTGCCTGGAGATCGATGTTAAGGCCATAATAGCCCGCAACCATCGCCATACAGGCCAGCCCGCACTCCGTGGCTTCTGTTTGCATCACCACCGGCAGGCGTTGGCGCAGCGCTTCAAAGTAGCCCTTCATTGTGCTGGCGATCATACGGCATCTCCCACTTCACTTCTCGTCGTGCTGAGAGTGCTTTTGAGGGGGGAGAGTAGCCATTGGTAAAGAGGACGTTTTCTGATGAAAATATCTGTTTCAACACCAATCCCCGGCTGCAGCGGGTAGGTTTCTCCGGCTAATAATACCCCATCACTCTTGGGGCTGATGCGTATTTGGAAATACTTTAATGGAGATGGAGAGTGATGAGTCTGCACCCCATTTGCGGCTAAAGCCCTTTCGCTGGCGGCGCTGGAAATTGCGGTGGTAGAGATTGAAGTAACAGTACCGTCGTATTGCCCAAACCATTGGTATGGGTAGGCGTCGAAGCGCAGCCTTACTGTCTGGCCCTCACGTAACTCGCCAATGGCGTCGGTGGCAGCAAAAATCTCCACCTCGGCCCGCCCTGATGTTGGCACCACACTGGCTAACTCTTGTGTTGCCCGAATATTGTTGCCAGTTAGCCCGGTGATGCCAGTTAATACACCATCGATTGGCGCAGTGATATACAACTCCCGCCGCTCTTCCGTAGAGACTAAATCTTGATCCAACTGGGCAGTTTGTCGATGCAGCCCCTCCAAGGTAGCGGCAAGTTCGCTATGGATTGCGGCTAACCGTGCTTGTATGCTGACGACTTCCGCCTGTAGCTTGACCTTTTCCCGCCGGAGGGTTTTGAGTTGAACCGAGGCGCTATAATACTCAGATAGGCGTGCCATATGCTCTGTCTCAAGGGCAATTCCCTGACGAACTAACTTTTTAAAGTGCTCTGCTTTTGCCAATAACCATGAAGTTTGCTGTGCGGATTTGGCAATCAAATCGTCCATTTTTTGCTGCTCGGTCTCTTTGTTTGCCAGCAGTTGACGAAGAAAGTTTTGCTCAGTATCTGCCGCCGCAGATTTCAGCGTGATCTCCCGCTCAATAGTGACTTTCTGCGACTTTAGTGCGGCACTCATTTCATGACTCGTCGCGCCATACTCGGTTTGCGTCTCCCGGTTAACAATAAAAATTACCTCACCGGCACGAACCGCTTTTCCTTCTTCAGCAAAGCTACGGACAATCACGCCATCGTGGGTAGCGGTGATCCGCGCCACCGCAGGTTGGTGAACCACGGTGCCCGTAAGGCGCGCTCTCTGTGTGTAAGTCCCCACCACCATGAAGGTTACCAGGCTAACAATAAACACCAGCGCTATCATTGCCCAAATAGAGGCACCCATCGGTGTCATCACTTGCGGGCTGCCTAACCAATAGTGAGATCGATGCGCTATCGCCTCTTGTCTGAAAATAGGGTGTATATTGACCAATTTGTGGGCGCTCCTTCAGCATTTAGCCAAAATCTGTTGGTGACAAAAAACTATTGGCTAATGGCTGCCATAATGCGCTCTTCTTTGATGCCCATATTGAGCAAGTGAGCAGATGCACGGCTCAGGAAACTTCTCATGGAGTAGCAATAAACAGATTTACGGTTGAAGCGCTCTTCGGGGGAAAAACGATTCATAATGCGGCCACCGGCGCAGACATTTTCCCAAATGCAGCCTGTGCATTCGGTGGGTAAGGATTTCCCAATAGATACATATTCTTGAAATTGCGGACTATTTATTACATCAGAGAGGTTAATTTCAGAAACATGACCAATCGCATTGAAAATTCTGTCTGATGTAGACCGTAAGGTATCATCCACACGAATCAAACCATCTGAACCGACAGTGCAGGCATAGGTCCCTGTGACCTCGGGCGTGTGACCCAAAACACCAACTTTTTTTGCGCCGAGAAGAGTAGCAATATGTGTTTGAAAGAGGCGGACAAAAATCTTGGGGTTATCATCTTTCATCCATTCGTCTAATGCCTCGTTAAGAAAGCGCCCCATGCTGACGGGATCTGCGTAGGTATCGTTGTATGCGTCGTCGGGTATCAGAATGTCAAAACCATAGACACCAAGGTCATCCACGAAATGCCGATAGATTTCAGCCCCATTCGCCTGAGGATTTGCAACACATAAAATGCCCGGTTCTGCCTGAAGTCGTCCCTGCTTATAGGCATTTTGCAGCATACGCAAACCACGTACCGTGCCCTCGTAGGTACTGCGCCCTTTGGTGTCCAAGCGATGTCTGTCATTAATATGTTTAGGGCCGTCAATTGAGATACTGACGTATACTAAATACTGTTCAAATAACGAGATCCACTCATCATCAATAAGCGTTCCATTAGTTTGTAATGCAAGACTGATATTCGAACGGCCATAGTCAGCTGTCGTGAGTTGATCACACATGCTGGCAAAATTCTCTTTTTTCATCAATAGCGGTTCCCCGCCATGGAAATCAATTTGTAGGGTGGCAATGTCATATTCCAGACAAGCTCGCTGTAAAAAATAGACCAATTGTTCAATGTTTTTATTGGAGATTCTGGCTGGGCTATTATCAGCGATTGAGTTTCCCTTATTGAATACGTAACAATAGTCACAGTTGATATTACAGCGCTCACTTATTTTTAATATAATTTCAAGGTGCTGAATGCTTTTTTTACTTGATATATTGACCATGAGGCTACACTCCTCCCAGCGTTAATAAATATGTCTGGGCTGTAGAGTTAATAAGTAAAAAATAGGGGCCACCAATGGCAGCCCGCATATGATTAAAAATTAGAATGCTCTTCCCCACCGAGCAAAAGCATTTATCCACCCGCCAGCTATCTGCTCAAGGACATCTTCTGCCAAGCGCTGAGGGTGATTCCGTTTAGCTTCGCTAACATTAACGACAGTTTTTGTTGCCATGATCTCTTTTTTCAAACTAGACATAATTAATCCCTCCATTGATGATAAAAACCAAGAGATAATTTCTTGGGCTTTTCAGTTAAGGAAAGTATTATTGCGCGAGTCTTTATTTTTGCTTATGGGAATATATCACATGTATATCTTAATTCTATAATTCAGTGCAATTACACGCTCTCCTACTTCCCTTGAGTTAAAACTATCACTGAATATATCGTCGTGTCAAAGGAGATAACTATTTTTATTATCGCGATATGGCGCGGTAATATTAATTAAGTGAATTCGTTATGTTAGGCTTTCAATTTAAGTAGTTGGCTATTTCTGTATGATAAATATAATTTAATCACTTATCATATTTAAGTGGGATGAAATTGATAATTATCGGTACCAAGATAACTATTTTGCACCATAAGCGCTATCGCCCGGTGATGACTCCGCCTATATTTATCACCAGGCCGCAATCTAAGCCGATACTCTTTCAATGAGTAAATGACGTTAGTGCACCCCTTTACGTAGGTTGCAACTATTCCGGCTCCAGCCAGGTGGTTTGGAAATCAAACCAGCCTAGATTATTTAGGTGCGCGCCCTGCGCCTGTTCGGCGGCTTTTATTTAGGCGCAACCCTTTTGACGATGATATTTGAGGCAATAAGATGACTCGCTACCTAAACAAAGATACCCAAGTCTGTATCTCTCTGGCCGCCAGACCCAGCAACTTCGGCACCCGCTTTCATAACTTTTTGTATGATGCGCTCGATCTCGATTACCTCTATAAGGCCTTCACCACCACGGATTTGGCTGCGGCCATTGGTGGCGTGCGGGCGCTTGGGTTCCGGGGGTGCGCCATTTCAATGCCATTTAAAGAGGCGGTTATCCCGCTGGTGGATGAGATGGCCCCATCAGCCGCAGCAATTAATTCGGTTAATACTTTGGTTAACACTGATGGCTATTTGACGGCGTACAACACTGACTATCTCGCCATCGCGCAATTGCTACAGACCTATCAGGTGCCGAGCGATAAAGTTTTTGCGCTACGTGGCAGTGGGGGGATGGCGAAGGCGGTGGCGTTTGCCCTCAAAAATGCCGGTTTTAAGCAGGGCTTTATCATTGCAACCAATGAAAGAACCGGTAAGCAATTAGCTGAGCAGTCGGGCTACCGCTATCGCCCTGATATGCAAGGGGTTCAGGCCGATATGCTCATCAATGCTACGCCAGTGGGTATGGCTGGGGGCAAAGAGGCGGACAACATGGCTTTCACTGAAAATGAAGTTAACCATGCAGATACCATTTTTGATGTGGTGGCGCTGCCGGCGATTACCCCACTGATCCGTTATGCCAAAATGCAAGGAAAAACGGTGATTACCGGTGCTGAAGTATTTGCCATTCAAGCGGTTGAGCAATTTGTGCTGTATACCGGCATTCGTCCTGATCCGGCTTTGTTTGAAAAAGCGGCGGCTTATGCCCGCGGCTGATGATTGAGGTTGAAATCAATAGAATTTGTCGCTCATACTACGCATTCCCCATTTTTATCATGATTAAGGAAATGCGTTATGGCCGAAGAAACGATTTTCAGCAAAATTATCCGCCGTGAAATCCCTGCCGACGTGGTTTATCAGGATGAACTGGTGACCGCGTTTCGTGATATTGCCCCACAGGCACCCACCCATATCTTAATCATTCCCAACATTCTTATTCCTACCGTGAATGATGTCACCGCTGAGCACGAAGCAACATTAGGTCGCATGATCACGGTAGCTGCTAAACTTGCAGAGCAGGAGGGCATTGCTGAAGATGGCTATCGCCTGATTATCAATTGCAACCGCCATGCCGGGCAGGTTGTCTACCATATCCACATGCATTTGGTCGGTGGTCGTGATTTGGGTTCGTTGCTGTCGCATAAGTAATTAACTTTATACCCTAAATAAGAGGTAAGCCTATGCGCCGTGTGAAGGCGTTTTTATTACCGGTGATTGCGTGCGCAAGTATCGCGACCCTGCTGGGGTGCAGCAGCCCGAAGGGGATTGCGGTCAATCAACAGCAAACCGTAGTAATGGATTCATCGGTACTGACGGCGGGCATTTTGGCTTCTCAACCTGCAATATCAACCTCTTCTGGCAACAATGTTGTGCGCTCAGTTATCTCTAATAGCCAGAATAAGCCGGTAAAAATCAACTATCGCTTTTATTGGTATGATGCGCAGGGCCTGGAGGTCGAGCCACTCGAAGCGCCGCGCATTCTGATGATTGCGCCAGGGGATGAGGTGGCGGTTCAATCAGTGAATAATAATTTTAATGCGCAAAATGCGCGCCTCTATTTATTTTTATAACGCGCTTCTAGCTATTTTTATAATAGTTCAGCCGCTATTGGAGTGGGACAATGAAAAGGTATTTATCTGTGGCGCTAGCGGCACTTGTGCTGACGGGGTGTATTACTAAGCCACCTGTTGAGCCAACCACACCGCCAGTCACCATTGAGCCGGTCACACCACCTGTCATCGAGACGCCACCGCCGGTCGACACCGTGCCGCAGCCGCCGAAAGTACAGCAATCTATCGACTGGGCCGCCAGTGTAGAACCTTTAGTCGCGCAAATGGTCAACAGCAAAGATGTGGCGAATGGCAGCATTTTGCTACTCGATAGCGTCAAAAATAACACCAACGGCGCGTTGCAGATGGCGAAAGCCACCACCGCACTGCATCAGGTGCTGACATCAAATAAGAAATTTGTGTTGATCTCGCCGCAGCAATTAGCTGTCGCCAGGCAAACACTGGGCTTATCGGACGAGGATAGCCTGGGGTCGCGCAGCAAAGCGATTGGTTTGGCCCGTTATGTCAGTGCACAGTATGTGTTGTACAGCGATGTTAGCGGCGATGTGAAGTCCCCGACCATTGAAATGCAGTTGATGCAGGCGCAAACCGGCGAAATCATCTGGTCAGGTCATGGCCCAGTCCAGCGCTGATCCCGCCCTACATGCACTGATTGAGAGCATCAATCCGGCGGTGAAAATCGCCGATTATCAGATTAGCCCTGTCTCCGGTCTGACCGGTGAAAGCTGGCGCATTACTGCGGCGAACATTGATTGGCTGGCGCGTGAGCAGTCAATGCAGAAAATGCAACTGGGGGTGAATCGGCGGCGAGAGCGCAAGCTGTTGCGTCATGTCGCTGGCAGCGATTTATCTCCGGTCGCTATTGCCGCAAATCCGCACTGGCTGGTGGTCAATTGGCTCCAAGGTGACGTTGTCACTGATGCGCAATTCATTGAATTATCGAATAATGGTAAGTTGGCGCAGCTGTTGGCTCGTCTCCATTATCTACCCGCCAGTGGTTATCGTCTGGATTTGCGCGGCCAGTTAATCCGCTATGGCAATCTGATTGATCCCGCCCGCCGCACTCCGGGTTGGCTGCGGCTCCAACAAGATTTTCTGCGCAAAGCGCAACCGCAACCAATAAAACTGGCTCCCTTGCATATGGATATTCATCCCGGCAATCTCTTAATCACCACCACTGGGCTGAAACTGATTGATTGGGAGTATGCCGCTGATGGTGATATTGCGCTGGATATTGCGGCCCTGTTTCGTGGCAATAACTGGTCGCAGTCACAGCAGCAGACTTTTTTGCAGCACTATTGTGGCGGTGAACATGGTGGCGGTGGCTACCATGACATTACCGCTCTCGCGCGTCAGATACAGCGCTGGCTGCCGTGGATTGACTACCTGATGCTGATGTGGTTTGAAGTTCGCTGGCAGCAGACGGGGGATAGCGCATTTCTACAATGGGCCGCGCCGCTACGTCAGCGATTTAATCTGTCTTTTTGATTTTTACTTTAAAGTTATGGGGTTATCGTGGGTCCAGTGATGATAGACGTTGCCAGCTATGAGCTGGATGCAGAAGAGCGTGAGATTTTAAAACACCCGCTGGTGGGTGGCCTGATTTTGTTTAGCCGTAATTATCATGATGCTGAGCAGTTGCGTGAGTTAGTGCGCCAAATCAGGGCCGCCTCCCATGATCGGCTGGTGGTGGCGGTTGATCAGGAGGGGGGGCGGGTGCAGCGTTTTCGTGATGGCTTTACCCGCCTGCCTGCGGCCCAGTCGTTTGCGGCGATCAATGATCCCGTCACGGCGGCGCAGTTGGCGCAAGAAGCGGGCTGGCTAATGGCGGCAGAGATGACCTCAATGGATATCGACATCAGCTTCGCGCCGGTGTTGGATATTGGTCATGTCAGTGCCGCCATTGGTGAGCGCTCGTTCCACAGTGATCCGCAGCAAGCTCTGCATATGGCCGAGTGCTTTATCCGAGGGATGCATAGCGCGGGGATGAAGACCACAGGCAAGCACTTCCCCGGTCACGGCGCGGTCACGGCGGACTCACATAAAGAGACGCCACGTGATAATCGACCACTGGCAGAAATCCGTACTCATGATATGGTTATATTTCGCGAACTGATCGCGCGCGGGTTGCTGGATGCCATCATGCCCGCTCACGTGATTTATACTGAAGCCGATGCCCGCCCGGCAAGTGGCTCGCCTTACTGGCTTCAGCAGATATTGCGCCAAGAGCTAGGTTTCAATGGCATCATTTTCTCCGATGATCTCTCGATGGAGGGGGCGGCGATTATGGGCAGTTACGCCGAGCGCGGACAGGCATCTTTGGATGCAGGGTGCGATATGATTTTGGTGTGCAATAACCGTCAGGGGGCAGTCAGTGTGCTAGATAACCTCTCTCCGGTCAAAGCAGATTCACTGACGCGATTGTACCATTCTGGGCAGTTAAGCCGTCAGGCGTTGATGGCGTCATCACGCTGGCAGCAGGCAAATAGGGCGTTGACGGCACTCAGTGAGCGCTGGGATGCACATAAGAGCTTCTAAGTTAAGTCGCGAGGATAAATATGATCGTCTATCTACATGGTTTTGATTCCAACAGCCCCGGTAATCACGAGAAAGTCCTGCAACTGCAATTCATTGATCCGGATGTGCGTTTTATCAGTTACAGCACTTTGCATCCTCGCCATGATATGCAGCATTTACTGAAAGAGGTGGATAAAGCCATCCAGCAGGGCGGCGATGCTAAATCACTGATTTGCGGCGTCGGCTTGGGGGGGTTTTGGGCTGAGCGTATCGGCTTCCTGTGTGGAGTTCGTCAGGTGGTGTTCAATCCCAATCTCTACCCACAGAATAATATGAGTGGCAAAATTGACCGCCCGGAAGAGTATGTCGATATTGCCAGCAAATGCATCAATAACTTCCGCGAGAAAAACCGCGATCGTTGCCTGGTGGTGCTCTCTCGCCATGATGAAATGCTTGATAGCAAGCTGACGGCCAGTGATCTGCACCCCTATTATGAGATTGTCTGGGATGAGAAACAGAGTCACAAATTTAAGGATCTGTCGCCGCACCTTCAGCGCGTCAAGGCGTTTAAAACGCTGGGGTAGTATGAGGGATGGAGTGACCTAAAACTCCAGGTTAATGCCGCTTAATGTTAATGATGAGTTAATTGTAGAACTAATGACTCACGATTAGCTGGCTTGGAAAGAGTAGCTGACGTGCTTTTTTCAGGCCATTTTTATGGCGAATAACATCAAAATAGCTCTTCCCGTGTTGGCAATTAGCAAAGTTCTAAATTGTGACGAAATGCTAACTATTTGAATCCTATTCCAGAAAAAATCTGCCGCTGCCACTTTAATCAAAAAAAGTTGATATATATCAATTTTGGTATGACCAAATAACCCTGCATGATATTCTGGCTACAGATTATTGATTTAGCATCAGCGAACCCTATGTTATCTAAGGATATTATTCATTTACCCTTAGCTAACAATTGGTTCACATTTAGGGGGTCATTTTGACAACGCCGAAGAAAAAAATCGTTATTATTGGTGGTGGTGCCGGCGGTCTTGAGCTGGCAACAAGTCTGGGTCACAAGCTAGGCCGCAGTAAAAAAGCCGAAATAGTTTTGGTCGATCGTAACCATAGCCATTTGTGGAAACCGCTGTTGCATGAGGTGGCAACCGGCTCTCTGGATGATGGCGTCGATGCGCTGAGCTATCTGGCTCATGCCCGTAACCACTTCTTTAATTTCCAGTTGGGTTCCTTAACTGACATCAACCGTGAAACCAAAACCCTCAGTTTGGCGGAGATTTGCGACGAACACGGCGATGTGCTGGTGACGCAACGTGAATTAACCTATGACATTTTGGTGATGGCGCTGGGTAGCACCTCGAACGATTTCGGCACGCCGGGGGTGAAAGAGAACTGCATCTTCCTGGATAACCCGCATCAGGCGCACCGTTTCCATAATGAGATGCTCAACCTGTTCCTGAAATACTCCGCGCAACCGGGTGAGAAGGGCAAAGTGAACATCGCCATTGTGGGTGGTGGTGCTACCGGTGTGGAGCTATCTGCTGAGCTACATAATGCGGTGAAACAGCTGCACAGCTACGGTTTTGAAGGTTTGGATAACCAGGCGCTGAATGTAACACTGGTTGAAGCGGGTGAGCGTATTCTGCCGGCCCTGCCGCCACGCATTTCGGCTGCTGCGCATCAAGAGCTGATTAAGTTGGGTGTCCGTGTATTGACCAAAACTATGGTAACCAGCGCTGACGAAAACGGCCTGAATACCAAAGAGGGCGAGTACATTAACGCCGATCTGATGGTCTGGGCCGCAGGGATTAAAGCGCCGGACTTTATGAAAGATATCGCCGGGCTGGAGACCAACCGCATTAACCAGTTGGTGGTTGAACCGACACTGCAAACGACCCGTGATCCGAATATCTTTGCCATCGGCGACTGTGCCTCTTGTCCGCAGCCAAATGGCGGTTTTGTGCCGCCGCGCGCGCAGTCAGCACATCAGATGGCCAGCCGTTGTTACAGCAACATTCTGGCACTGCTCAATGACCAGCCGCTGAAGCCGTACATCTACAAAGACCACGGCTCACTGGTTTCACTGTCGAAATTCAGCACCGTTGGCAGCTTGATGGGCAACCTGATGCGTGGCTCCATGATGGTCGAGGGCCGTGTTGCTCGAGTGGTCTACATCTCGCTCTATCGTATGCATCAAGTGGCACTGCATGGTTACACTAAGACAGGCCTTATGATGCTGGTGGGTGGGATTAATCGGGTGATTAGACCGCGCCTTAAGCTCCACTAAATTCCTTGTCCTCGCAGCAGGATTAGCTGTAATACCAATGGCTTTTAGGTCTGTTCTGCTCAATAGAAACCGCTGCTATTTTATTATGGTGGCGGTTTTTTTTGATCTTAAGCAACGCACGTAAAGCTAAAAAAATGCGCAGGTAATGTTAAATCATCAGCATAAAATTTCGCATTAACATGGCCTATCAGTCGGATTCCTCCTAAACACATTCATTCACACCTATTATCTGGATGTTTAGTCCATTTATCTTATTGCTAGGTCTACGCACATTGTGCAGACTTCATCGGTCTACTGAGTTAAGACGGCGAGTCACGCACGCCGTACTCCGGTGATCAGGGTTCAGCCCTCAAAGCCAGACGCTGCCAGATTTTCTGTTTATTACATGGAATTCTGGGGCAGAAGATGCGTGGTAACACTTTCAGGAGGATTTCCTGTGAACAAATCAATGTTAGCAGGTGTGGGTATCGGTATTGCGGCCGCTCTGGGAATTGCCGCTGTCGCGAGTATGAATGTATTCTCCGGCGCACCGCAATATGCACAAGTTCTTGCCGCAACGCCGATTAAAGAGACTATCAAAACGCCGCGTAAAGAGTGCCGCGATGTGACTGTCACTCACCGTAAACCGGTGCAGGATGAGAACCAAATCGCGGGTTCAGTGTTAGGTGCCGTTGCGGGTGGCGTTCTGGGCCATCAGGTAGGCGGTGGCCGTGGTAAAGATATCGCCACTGTTGCAGGTGCCTTGGCAGGTGGCTATGCCGGTAACCGCGTGCAAAATAACATGCAGGAAAATGATACTTATACGACCACCCAACAACGTTGCCAAACGGTTTACGACAAGTCACAGAAGATGCTGGGATATGACGTAACCTACAAAATTGGCGATCAACAGGGAAAAATTCGTATGGATCGTGATCCAGGCACGCAGATCCCAATCGATAAAAATGGTCAACTGATACTGAACGACCGAGCATAATACAAAATCTGTTGTCCAAGACCTTGTACCAAGAACCCGCGATATAGTGCTAATTCTGATCGCTTAACGTAATTTTTAGCCAATTGATACTCAAAGTTATTGGGGTTGCAGGTAGGCAGCAAATGAATGACAAATCGGTGAAAACCGATTTGAACAGCATTTATGCTAGCCCGTAGGGTGAGCCTCTTTGAGGCTCATTAATCCCGATGAGCTTACTCAAGTAAGTGATTCGGGTGAGTGAGTGTAGCTAACACCCCTGCGGCGCCAGGCACGAAGAGTATAACAGTTTAGCGAGTGGCATTAGCATTAACGCGGGTCTCTCCTTGCTGAGAGCCCGCGCTAATTAGCCAATTAAGCTACGCAATGCTGAGCAAATGCCGCTAACAATTCGCTGATAAATTTCAGTCGTTGCGTCCGGTCAGTTAAATCCTGCATAAACTTCAGCTTGGTTGGCCCTTCCAGTCGATATATTTTCGGCTGACGTTGCAGCAGCCCAATCAGATAGACCGGATCGACCCTGTTCTTCTCGCTAAATTCGACAAAACCACCGCGTTCATTGCCTTCAATTCGCTTAATCCCCAACTTCTGCGCTTGCTGACGCAATTCAGCGGTTTGTAACAGGTAGCGGGCAGCATCTGGCAGCTTGCCAAAGCGATCGATTAGCTCAACTTTTAACTCATCAAGTTCTGTTTCATTACGTGCACTGGCGATACGTTTATAGAATGAAAGCCGGACATTCACATCAGGAATGAAATCATCGGGCAGCAGTACCGGCATACGCATCTCAATTTCAGTCTGATGACTGGTCAAATCCTCCAGTGATGGCTCGCGCCCCTCTTTCAGTGCATCAACGGCGTTCTCCAGCAGCTCCATGTAGAGCGAGAAACCAATGGTGGTCAACTGGCCGCTTTGGTCCTCGCCTAACAATTCACCCGCCCCACGAATCTCCAGATCATGGGTTGCCAGCGCGAAGCCCGCACCGAGATCTTCCAGTGAGGCGATCGCCTCCAGCCGCTTTTTGGCATCGGCGGTCATGGCTTTTGGGTTCGGCGTCAACAGGTAGGCATAAGCTTGATGATGCGAACGCCCGACACGGCCGCGCAATTGGTGTAGCTGTGCCAGACCAAAATGATCGGCGCGTTCAATGATAATGGTATTAGCACTAGGAATGTCGATACCTGTTTCGATAATCGTTGTGCATACCAGCACGTTAAAGCGCTGGTGATGGAAGTCATTCATCACCCGCTCTAGATCCCGTTCACGCATCTGACCATGACCAATTGCGATCCGTGCCTCTGGCACTAATTCAGCTAGCCGCTGGGTAGCCTTTTCGATGTTCTCCACGTCGTTGTACAGGTAGTAAACCTGCCCACCACGCAGAATCTCACGCAAAATCGCTTCCCGAATCACCAGGCTGTCATATTCGCGGACAAAGGTTTTCACCGCCAACCGACGCGCTGGCGGGGTGGCAATAATCGACAAATCGCGCATGCCGCTCATCGCCATATTCAGTGTGCGCGGAATAGGCGTTGCGGTTAGCGTCAGGATATCCACATCCGCGCGCATGGCTTTAATGCGCTCTTTATGGCGCACACCGAAACGGTGCTCTTCATCGACAATTAGCAGGCCGAGATCTTGCCAGCGCAGATCACTTTGCAGCAACTTGTGGGTGCCGATAATAATATCAACTTTCCCTTCCGCGGCTTGCTCCAGAATGAGCTGCTGCTCTTTGGCGCTACGAAAGCGAGACATCATCTCAATCCGCACCGGCCAGGTGGCAAAGCGGTCGCGGAAGTTGTCAAAATGCTGCTGGGCGAGCAGGGTGGTCGGCACCAATACCGCGACTTGCTTATTATTAGCCACCGCGAGGAATGCCGCCCGCATCGCCACTTCAGTTTTACCGAAGCCGACATCACCACACACCAGTCGATCCATCGCCAGCGGCTGGCACATATCACTGAGAACTGCATTGATGGCCTGTTCCTGATCCGGGGTGGTTTCAAACGGGAAGCTTTGGCAGAACAGCTGATATTGTTCGCGATCGAGTTTAAATTTGAAGCCCGATTTGGCTGCGCGCTGGGCGTAGATATCCAGCAGTTCAGCCGCCACATCCCGCACTTTTTCTGCGGCCTTCTGTCGTGCCCGACCCCAAGCTTCGCCGCCCAGTTTATGCAGCGGCGCATTTTCGTCTGCACCACCGGAATAGCGGCTAATCAGATGCAAGGATGAGACCGGCACATACAGCTTATCTTCACCGGCATAGGTCAATATCAGGTATTCAGCTTTGATACCGCCCGCTTCAAGGGTGGTCAGGCCCAGATAGCGGCCAACGCCGTGTTCCAGATGCACCACCGGCTGACCGGGGCGTAGCTCGGCCAGATTGCGGATCAGAGTATCGGTATTGATGGTGCGGCGGTTATCTTGCCGACGGCGGCTAACGCGCTCGCCCAACAAATCGCTTTCACAAATCAGCGCGAGCTGTTTATCCGCATCAAGGAAGCCTCGTTCGGCCGCACCAATCATCAGATAGTGGCCGGGGGCGCGGGCTTGCGATAATTCGGTTATCAGGGTCGGGCTGATTTTTATCCGTGCCAGCAGGTCTTGCAGTGTTTCGCGTCGCCCCTCACTCTCTACGGAGAACACAATGCTGCCGCTGAATGCCTCAATAAAGCGGCGCAGATTATCCAATGGCGCTTTTTGCTGCGCTTGCACCGCTAAATCAGGTAGCGCCTGATAGTGCAAGTTGGTATTGGCTGTTTTGGCGGGCAGTTCATCGGTTTTAAGCTGGAGCCGTGGCCACTCTTTTAGCTCGCTGAATAGCGAGTCTACCCGCAACCAGAGGGTTTCGGGGGCCAGCAATGGGCGCATTGGGTCAATGCGACGACTCTCAAAACGCTGATTCACATCGAGCCAAAAACGCTCAGCTGAGTTCTCCAGTGAACCGGTGTTTATCAATAGGGTGTTTTCAGGTAAATAGCTGAACAGTGAAGGTAATGGCTGGCTGAAGAACAGCGGCTGCCAGTACTCGATCCCAGCGGGCCAGATGCCTTTGCTCACTTGCTGATAGATATGTTCCGCATCACGGCGGACGTCGAACTGCTCACGCCATTGGCTGCGAAATAGCTCAATGGCCGCTTTATCAATGGGGAATTCATGAGCCGGCAGTAAGTTTATCTGCTCAACTTCAGTGAGCGTGCGCTGGGTATCCACATCAAACACCCGCAAACTGTCAATGTCATCGTCAAAGAAATCAATGCGATATGGCTCTTCGCTGCCCATCGGATAGAGATCCAGCAGTGCGCCACGGGTGGCAAACTCACCGTGCTCCATGACCTGATCAACACTGCGGTAGCCTGCTTGCTCTAGTTGGGCGCGTAACTTATCCCGTGACAGGTGCTGGCCCTTTTTCATCACCAGTGCATGACCATGCAGGAACTCATGGGGGCATACCCGTTGCATTAGGGTATTGACTGGGAGAATAATAACGCCGCGTTCCATTGCAGGAAGCTGGTATAGGCAGGAGAGGCGGGCCGAAATAATATCCTGATGCGGTGAAAAACTGTCATACGGCAGTGTTTCCCAGTCGGAGAGGGTATTCACCGGCCATGATGAGAATTGCTGGATCTCATCTCGTAGGCGCAGCGCCGTCTGCATATCGGGGGTAATTAACATTACCGGGCCATGATGGCGCTCAATGATTTCCGCACATTCGACCGCGCAAGCAGAGCCGGTCAACTGACCTAACTGACGGGTATCGCCACGTCGTTCAGGTAATGAATAACGATATTGTTGGGACATAAGCAGTTAAACAGTCTCTTTATCAGGACAAATTATCTCGGCGGCTATCCTAGCACGTGAACAGCTATAGCCACAGATGGGTGCTCTTTTTTGGAATAAAAGCCGGAGATTTAGGCGGTTAATGGTTCCATAAAGCGGTAGTACCCTTTATTATCCTCGATCACTTTGCTTTAGCAACAGGATCTAAACAGATTTCATGTATCAACCTGTCGCACTATTTATTGGCCTGCGTTATATGCGCGGCCGTGCATCCGACCGTTTCGGTCGGTTCGTTTCGTGGCTTTCGACCATTGGCATCACGCTGGGTGTGATGGCACTGATTACAGTATTATCTGTGATGAATGGTTTTGAGCGCGGTTTGCAAGATAATATTTTGGGGCTGATGCCACAGGCGCTGATAACCACGCCGCAAGGTTCACTCGACCCGAAGCAGATGCCAGCTTCAGCACTGAAATCACTGACCGGTGTGACCGACATTGTGCCGCTGACCACCGCGGACGTGGTGTTGCAAAGCGCGCGCAATCTCTCCGCGGGGGTGATGTTGGGGGTTGATCCCTCTCAGCATGAGCCATTGGCTAGCTATTTGGTTAATGTGCAGCTGAAAGATTTACAGCCCGGTAGCTACAATATGATCCTCGGCGAGAAGCTCGCAGGGCAGTTAGGGGTTAAACGGGGTGAAACGCTGCGTTTGATGGTGCCGAGTGCCAGTCAGTTTACCCCGATGGGGCGCATCCCTAGCCAGCGGCTATTTAATGTGATCGGGACATTCGCGGCGGACAGCGAGGTCGATGGCTATCAAATGCTGGTTAATCAGCAGGATGCATCGCGCCTAATGCGCTATCCGGCGGGCAATATTACCGGCTGGCGTTTATTCCTTTCACAGCCGCTCTCCGTTGATAGCCTGAGTCAGCAGACCTTGCCGGAGGGCATGGTTTGGAAGGATTGGCGTGATCGCAAAGGTGAGTTATTCCAGGCCGTGCGCATGGAAAAAAATATGATGGGGCTGCTGCTGAGCCTGATTATCGCCGTGGCGGCCTTTAATATCATCACCTCGCTGGGCCTGTTGGTGATGGAAAAGCAGGGCGAGGTGGCTATTTTGCAGACGCAAGGCTTGAGCCGCCGCCAAATCATGCTGATATTTATGGTGCAGGGCGCGACCGCTGGCGTGATTGGTGCGCTGCTTGGTGCCGGATTGGGTATTTTACTCGCCAGCCAATTGAACACCATCATCCCTATTCTCGGTTTACTGATCGATGGCGGCTCATTACCGGTGGAGATTAACCCGCTTCAGGTCACGGTCATTGCCCTGGTGGCGATGGCGATTGCTTTGCTATCCACGCTTTATCCTTCCTGGCGCGCTGCCGCCGCACAACCTGCCGAGGCTTTACGCTATGAGTAATCATCCTTTATTACAGTGCTTAAACTTGTGCAAACGCTATCAGGAAGGGCAACTGCATACTGACGTTCTGAGCAATGTGTCGTTCACCATTGAGTCTGGTGAGCTGATGGCAATTGTCGGTAGCTCCGGTTCAGGGAAAAGCACCTTGCTGCATCTGTTGGGGGGTTTAGATACCCCAACCTCCGGTGAGGTGATTTATCAGGGGCGCTCACTGAATCAGCTCTCCTCCAGTGCGAAAGCGGAACTGCGTAACCGTGAGTTAGGTTTCATCTATCAATTCCACCATTTGTTGCCTGATTTTACTGCATTAGAAAATGTCGCGATGCCACTGTTAATCGGCGGCGCTAAACCGGCGCAGGCGCAGGATAAAGCCCGTGCCATGTTAGTGGCCGTCGGGCTGGAGAAGCGCAGTAAGCATCGCCCCTCGGAGTTATCCGGTGGTGAGCGCCAGCGGGTGGCGATTGCCCGCTCGCTGGTCAATAACCCTTCGCTGGTTTTAGCCGATGAGCCGACCGGTAATCTTGACCAACGCAATGCAGATAGCATCTTCAATTTGCTGGGTGAATTGAATGTTCGTCAAGGGACGGCATTTTTAGTGGTCACCCACGATTTACAGTTGGCGAAACGGATGAGTCGCCAGTTAGAAATGCGTGATGGTCAGTTACAACAGCACTTGACGTTGGTGGGGGCGCAGTGATGGGTGCTTTGCCACTTTCGCTCTTAATCGGTTTGCGTTTTAGCCGTGGCCGCCGTCGTGGCGGTATGGTGTCGCTAATTTCGGTGATTTCCACTCTGGGTATTGCCTTGGGTGTTACCGTATTGATCGTCGGCCTAAGTGCGATGAATGGCTTCGAACGTGAGCTGAAAAACCGTATTTTGGCGGTTGTACCTCATGGCGAGATTGCGGCAGTTAATCAGCCATTCGCTGACTGGTCATCAAGCTTACAACGCATTGAAAAAGTGCCGGGTATTCTGGCGGCGGCTCCTTATATCAATTTTACCGGGCTGATTGAAAACGCCACGCAGCTGCGGGCGGTGCAGGTCAAAGGGGTTGATCCCGAGTCTGAGCAGCGCCTTAGCGCATTGCCCAGTTTTGTTGCTGATCACGCCTGGGATAATTTCAAGGCGGGGCAGCAGCAGATTATCTTAGGCAAGGGTCTGGCGGATGCCCTGGGGGTGAAACAGGGTTCTTGGCTGACGGTGATGATCCCCAATAGCGATCCTGAGATGAAACTGCTGCAACCTAAGCGCATTCGTCTACAAGTGGCGGGTATCTTTCAGCTAAGTGGTCAGTTGGATCACAGTCTGGCACTGGTGCCATTGGCTGATGCACAGCAATATCTTGATATGGGTGATAGTGTTACCGGTATCGCCATCAAGGTAGATGATGTTTATAACGCCAATAAACTGGTGCGCAGCGCCGGTGAGATGAGTAACGCCTATGTCTATATCAGCAGCTGGATTGGCACCTATGGCTATATGTACCGAGATATCCAGATGATCCGCACTATCATGTACTTAGCTATGGTGCTGGTGATCGGGGTTGCCAGTTTTAATATTGTGTCTACGTTGGTGATGGCGGTTAAAGATAAGAGTGGTGATATCGCCGTATTGCGCACGTTAGGCGCTAAAGATGGCCTGATCCGGGCCATCTTCATCTGGTATGGCTTGCTGGCCGGGCTTATCGGTAGCATTAGCGGTGTGGTGGCGGGGGTGATTATTTCGCTGCAATTAACCACCATTATCCGCGGTTTGGAACAGCTGATCGGGCATCAATTTTTGTCGGGTGATATCTATTTCATCGATTTCTTGCCGTCAGAGCTGCACTGGTTTGACGTGGCCTGCGTACTGGCAACTGCGCTGGTGCTGAGTTTGATTGCCAGCTGGTATCCTGCGCGTCGTGCCAGTCGTATTGATCCTGCGCGGGTATTGAGCGGGCAGTAGTTATTGCCGTGATACTCCCAGCGGCATCTGTGTTGGCCGCAGGCTACAACTCGAATTATCTAGGGCATATAAGGATAAGTTTATGTATTACGGCTTTGATATGGGTGGCACCAAAATTGAGTTGGGCGTTTTTGATGCCAACCTACAGCGAATCTGGCATAAACGAGTCCCTACGCCACGTGAAGACTATCAACAGTTGCTGCAAACATTACAGAGTTTAACACTGGAAGCAGATGCGCATTGTGGTGTTAAAGGCCGTGTGGGTATTGGTATTCCCGGTTTGCCTAATGCAGATGATGGCACTGTTTTCACCGCCAATGTTCCGGCGGCTATGGGCCAATCATTGCAAGGCGACCTGTCAAAATTGATTCAGCGCGAAGTTCGCATTGATAACGATGCCAACTGTTTTGCGCTGTCTGAAGCTTGGGACCCTGAATTTCGTGCCTATCCAACCGTTTTGGGGCTGATTCTTGGCACAGGGGTTGGCGGTGGTCTGATTGTCAACGGCAGCATTGTTAGTGGACGCAACCATATCACGGGTGAATTTGGTCACTTCCGCTTACCGGTGGATGCGCTAGATATCTTGGGCGCAGATATTCCTCGGGTGCCTTGTGGCTGCGGCCATAATGGTTGTATCGAGAACTATATTTCTGGCCGTGGTTTTGAATGGCTGTATCAGCACTTCACTCAACAATCTTTGCCCGCGACCGAAATTATCGCCAACTATAATGCTGGTGAACCTAAGGCCGTGGCTCATATTGAGCGATTTATGGATGTGCTCGCCGTGTGTCTGGGCAACTTACTGACCATGCTGGACCCCCATTTAGTGGTGATTGGCGGCGGATTATCTAATTTCGCGCAGATCTATGAGGAGCTACCCAAACGCTTACCGCAACACTTATTGCGGGTGGCGCGCTTGCCACGCATTGAAAAAGCGCGTTATGGCGATGCGGGTGGTGTTCGTGGGGCTGCATTTCTGAATTTGAATGAGTAATAGTCGTTACTATCAATAATAATACCCAATGTCATTGATGCTACAGGTGGGCGGTATGTTGCCCCTGTCGCCCCAAGTGGCAAGGTTATAGAAGAGGCAAAAAGTTATGCGCATTCGCCATCGGCTATGTCGGTTTCGCAAGAATAAGCATTTGCGGCATCAACGTTTTCGCTCCCGTATTTTTCATCGGGACAGTGCTGCCATCTCAGAAATGAAGAAACCCTTGGTGGTGGTACTGACGGGAGCGGGTATCTCGGCTGAATCTGGTATTCGTACTTTCCGTGCCGCTGATGGCTTATGGGAAGAGCATCAAGTGGAGGATGTCGCCACGCCTGAGGGGTATCGTCGGGATCCTGAATTAGTCCAAGCTTTTTATAATGCGCGCCGTCGTCAGTTGCAGCAGCCAGATATTGCACCCAATGCCGCTCACTTCGCACTGGCCGATTTGGAAGCGGTGCTTGGTGATAACTTTGTTTTGGTGACTCAGAATATTGATAACCTGCATGAAAGAGCGGGCAGTAAACGAGTGATCCATATGCATGGTGAGCTACTGAAAGTCCGTTGCACGCAGTCTGGCCAAGTGCTGGATTGGCCGGGTGATCTCTCTGCTGATGAGCGCTGCCACTGCTGCCAATTCCCTTCACCGCTGCGGCCGCACATTGTGTGGTTTGGCGAAATGCCGATGGGGATGGATGAGATCTATCAAGCACTGGCTGAAGCTGATTTCTTTATCTCAATTGGCACCTCAGGTCATGTCTATCCTGCTGCCGGGTTTGTGCATGAATCAAGCTTACATGGTGCGCATACCGTCGAGTTGAATCTGGAACCTAGTCAGGTGGAAAGTCAGTTTGATGAGAAGCACTATGGTCTGGCGAGTAAAGTAGTACCAGAATATGTGCGCGAATTTTTAACCACGCGTGGCGAGAATCGTCAGGGCGACTAATTATTTCGGCTAATGCTCTCTCTGCTTTTGTGGCACAGCAATAATACTCTGCCGGTTGATGAATAACTCATCCGGCGAGTTTTTTATGTCGCGGCTTTTATTCTGGCTTAAGTTTGTCTAAAACTGACCTGACGCAATATTTGATCACGATCACTTCCCCATAATGATAATCACTATTATGAGGGTGGGAACCATGGACAAATTACTCGACCGCTTTTTCAACTATGTCTCTTTTGATACACAAGCAAAAGCTAATGTAAAATCCGTGCCGAGCACTGAAGGGCAGCGCAAGCTTGCTCAGGCATTGCAACAGGAGTTGCAGGCGCTGGGTCTCTCTCAGGTTAGCTTGAGTGACCATGGCTGTCTCATGGCAACATTGCCGGCAAATGTCTCCTGGCCGGTCCCCACCATTGGTTTTATTGCCCATCTTGATACTTCACCTGATTTCTCAGGTAAAAACGTCAATCCACAGATTTTAGAAAATTACCGCGGTGGCGATATTGCCCTAGGGATGGGTGATGAGGTTTTATCTCCGGTTATGTTCCCGGTATTGCATCAGCTACTTGGGCACACCTTGATAACCACTGATGGTAAAACCCTGTTAGGCGCAGATGATAAAGCTGGCATTGCCGAGATAGTCACCGCCATAGTGCGCTTAAAGCACAGCCAGGTTCCTCACGGGGATATCCGCATTGCATTCACACCAGATGAAGAGGTGGGCAAAGGTGCGCGCTTCTTTAATGTGGAGGAGTTTGCTGCGCAGTGGGCTTACACCGTAGATGGTGGCGGTGTCGGTGAGCTGGAGTTTGAGAACTTTAATGCGGCATCAGTGACCATCAAAATTGTAGGGAATAATGTTCATCCCGGCAGTGCTAAAGGGGTGATGGTCAATGCTTTGTCGCTGGCGACTCGTTTCCATCAGGAACTTCCTGTGGAGGAAACACCTGAGTGTACAGAGGGTTACGAAGGTTTCTACCATCTGCAAAGTATCAAAGGCACTGTTGAGCGGGCAGAAATGCACTATATTGTGCGGGACTTCAATCGCGATGGTTTTGAAGCGCGCAAGAAGAATATGGTAGATATTGCCAAGCGGGTCGGGAAAGGTTTACACCGTGATTGCTATATCGAAATCATTATGGATGACAGCTATTACAACATGCGTGAGCATATTATTAAGCATCCGCATATTATTGAACTGGCGCAGCAGGCCATGCGCGATTGTGATATCACCCCGATTATGAAGCCGATCCGTGGCGGAACCGATGGCGCTCAGCTATCCTTCCGTGGGTTGCCTTGCCCAAATATCTTTACCGGCGGTTATAACTATCACGGTAAGCATGAGTTTATTACGCTGGAAGGGATGGAGAAAGCGGTCTCAGTTATTATGCGAATTGCGGAGTTGACCGCTAAACGAGCTAAAGCCGCATAAAATTACTGGCTATTTTTTAGCAAAACACCCCGTTGTTTGGGGCACCAGACTGCTGACAAACTCCGATGGCGCGATCTGGAACGGAGGGACGGGTAGAAGAGTAAAGCGTCCGCGCCAGGGATGGCGCGGATCGAGCCTCCAGGGAAGGATTTACGGCGTCTTTACGATCTACCTGTTCCCTCCGCAACCGATACTTTGTCAATAACCTCACGCCCCACTATTCGGGGCGTTTTTTTATGTCATAAACCGCAAAATTAGTCGTTAAAATACCAATACCCGCTGTTCACCATCGCACTTAGCATCGCCAGGAATGATGGATCTTCCAGTGCGTCACCCAGTTTCTCGGCATCAACACTGAAATATTGGCACAATGCGTCGGCAGCCTGCAAATGCGGTGTATCAATCAACTCACCGTTAGCATAACAATGCTCACCAATGCGCAGCACACGTAGGCCGCTTAGGCGTTGCAGCGCTTCGCCTTGCTGGAGCAACTCATAGATATCACCGGCCTGATAAGGCGGCTCCGGTGGTGCAATATCCAACTCATGGCGCGATTGAGAGATAAACTCACCGAACCAATTTTGGAAGTGCTCTGGTTGCTGGACTAAATCCAACATCATGGTACGGAGCTTATCGACCTCTTGCGGCAACACCTCAGCAGGATGTTCGCGCAATGGCAGGTCGGGATCACTGTAGCGGTAGCTACCTAACTCCCGCGAAAGTATGTAGTCAGCAAAGCCACTGACCAGTTCTCGTGCATTCGGTGCGCGGAAACCGACAGAGTAATTCAATGCATTTTCAAGTGCATAGCCTTCATGAGGGAAACCCGGTGGGATATAGAGAATATCACCTGGCTCCATCTCTTCATCAATGATGGCGTCGAAGGGGGCCACTTGCAGCAAATCTGGATGTGGGCAATGCTGCTTCATTTCAGTTTTTTCGCCGACCCGCCAGCGCCGCCGACCGGTGCCCTGAATGATAAAGACGTCATATTGGTCAAAGTGCGGGCCTACGCCGCCACCGGGTACTGAGAAGGAGATCATTAAATCATCCATGCGCCAGTCAGAAAGCGCACGGAAGGGGCGCATTAATGCCGCCGCGGGTTCGTGCCAGTGGTCAACCGCCTGAACCAGCAGTGACCAGTTGGTTTCACCTAAGTGGTCAAAGCTCTCAAAGGGGCCGTGACCCACTTGCCAGCGACCATCCTCATGACTGACCAGACGGCTATCGACCTCATTCTCCATCGCTAATCCGGCAAGCTCGTCTGGCGAGAGCGGGTCAATAAAATTTTTAAAGCCACGTTTAAGGATAACGGGACGTTTCTGCCAGTAGCGCTGCAGAAAATCGGGCCAATCGAGATCGAGTTGGTAATCCATGTTTATTCCAAATAGGAGGGGGCTTGGCAGTGATTATAACGGATGCCTGTCACCAGTATCAGGGGGGATAGGCAAATTTTGTTAATCATCGTGATAATCGTTTTGTTGGCCAAAGGTTACCATCATTTTTGCGCCACCTAAGGGGCTCTCAGTGATGGAAATTTTACCCTGATACTGCTCGATTATTTCGGCGGCGACCGATAACCCCAGCCCTTGCCCTGGGCGTAATGTATCCACCCGCAGACCGCGCTCGAAAATCAACTGCCGCTTGCTTTCAGGGATGCCCGGCCCATCATCCTCGACGACGATAGTGAGCTGTTTTTCAGAGTGTAGGGCGGTAATCTCAACAAATTCCAAACAGTATTTGCAGGCGTTATCCAAAACATTACCCATCACCTCCATAAAGTCATTTTTATCACCGAGGAAAGTAACTTCCGGCGAGATATCGAGAGTCAATACGACCCCTTTACGCTGGTAAACTTTATTTAGCGCACTGCACAGGCTATCTAGCAGGGCAGGAACAGAGTGAATTTCCCGCACCAGCACGCTATGTTCTGAACGCATACTGGCCCGATGCAGGTAGTAACCAATTTGTTGGGAGATTCTACTGATCTGCTCAAGCATGATCGGCTCAATTTCCTCGATACTCTCCTGTTTACCGGTACGCAAAGAGCGTAATGCCGTCTGTAATACTGCCAGTGGGGTCTTAAGACTATGGGTGAGATCCGACAGTGTGGTGCGATATTTGGTATAACGCTGGCGTTCATTAGTTAGCAAAATATTGAGATTACGAACCAAACTTTGTAATTCGCGGGGCGGGTTCTCATCCAGTTGTTCGCGCTCACCTTTTTCAAGCTGATTGATCTGGCTGACCAGCGCTTTAATTGGCCGTAGACTCCAATAGGCTGCCAGCCACAGCAGGGGGATCACCAACAGTAAATTTGCCAGTAAGACGTAGCTAAACCAGTCCCAAACCAGATCAGACCGCTGTAGCTCCTGCGGGATAGTATCGACGACCACAATAGTGAGTTGTGGCAAGTGGGAGGTCGGGGGATAAGTATTGACGGAGATTGAGTGAGTTAAGGCGCTGTTGTCGGTATCGTCATATTTTTTAAGCTGATCTTGGGCTTTCTGGTTATCACCGAGCATCATGCTACTGATGTGCGTTCCAGTATCCAGTTCGTAAAAGCCCGGTTTTTGTAACCAGCTTTTTTCGATACGAGATTCCAGTTCAGGGACATGACGCTGACGCCACAAGATGTTGCCATCTTTATCGTAAATCAAAATCAGCGTAGGGATGTTCAGCTCAAGTTCAGGGGGCATCGAAATACTGAGTTTATTATCGTGCCACTGTGCCAGACTGAAAAATAGGTTACTTTCACCACGGTGAGCTTTGAAGGTGTTCTTATCGAAGCTGACAATATAGCCCACCACCGCCACCATGCCATAAGAGAGTGATAGCGCAAGGATGACACCGGCAGTTGCCATAAGAAAACGGGCCCGCAGGGAGAACGGCTTACTATTTTTCCTGAACATGGTGTCTAGCTGGCGTCAAAACGGTAGCCCTGACCACGGATGGTCGTAATCACTTCACCCTCATGTTCTGCCTGCAGTTTTTTACGCAAGCGGCCCATTAATACATCAATGGTATGGCTCTCACGTAGTTCTGCATCAGGGTACAGTTGCAGCATCAGTGTCTCTTTGCTGACGACCCTACCCGAATTACGAATGAGGGTTTCAATAATGGTGTATTCGAAGGCCGTCAGTTTAATCTGTTGCTGATTGACACACAACTCTCGGCGCGAAAGGTCAATCTGAAATGGGGGGAACTCAATGACCTGAGACGCCAGACCAATATTGCGCCGCATCAAAGCTTGCATTCGAGCAATGACCTCCTCCAGATGGAAGGGTTTGGTCACATAATCATCGGCACCAGCTTCCAGCACCGCAACTTTATCTTGCCAGCTCTCACGTGCTGTCAGCACCAAAATGGGTAAGTTGGTTTGGTGGCTACGCCAACGACGGATAAGGCTCAATCCATCTTCACCGGGGAGACCAAGATCAATAATGGCGATATCTGGGGCGTGCTCTTGTAGGAAATAGTCCGCCTCTTTAGCATCTTCTGCTGCGTCGACCTGATGACCCATTTCACGCATTTGCACCGTAAGATGGTGGCGCAACAAAGCGTTATCTTCCACAACCAAAACCCGCATATCCAATCCCTCGATAGCTCATTGATCGGATAATTAACTATTACCCGGTCAATAATTAAAACTGATTATTTAGAAGTTATAACGCAAACCCACTGCATGTGATAGTCGCGCCTACGTGTATACAGTCCTTTTGATATTGCTAGCATTATCTGCGACAACAACTAAACCGGAACTAAACCGGGACTAAACAGGGAGGGAGTAGGGTAACGAAATAGACCGTGGGGTGATAAAAATGACGCTAACCCTTTGTATATTCGTTGGTATTTTAAGCTATAACTAGTCCACCAGGCTGAGTTGAGGGGCGTTGACGGGTGAATGACCTGCAACGTCAATCACGTTGCAGGTAAGTGATAAAGATTACTTTAATTCATCAACCATGGATGCCGCCCGACCAATATAGTTGGCGGGGGTCATGGCCTTCAGGCGAGTTTTCTCCTCTTCCGGCAAGGCCAGACCATCAATAAACGCCTGCATACCTGCGGCATCAACACGCTTGCCACGGGTAAGTTCTTTCAGTTTTTCATACGGTTTTTCAATGCCATAGCGGCGCATGACGGTCTGGATTGGCTCAGCCAGAACTTCCCAGTTATGGTCCAACTCTTCCAGCAGGTGCGCTTCATTGACTTCCAGCTTGCTGATCCCTTTCATCGTCGCCTGATAGGCGATCAGGGCATAACCCAGGCCGACACCCAGATTTCGCAACACAGTGGAGTCGGTGAGATCACGCTGCCAGCGTGAAACCGGTAACTTACTAGCCAAATGGCCCAGCACTGCATTAGATAGCCCAAGGTTGCCCTCGGAGTTTTCGAAATCAATCGGATTGACTTTATGCGGCATGGTGCTTGAGCCAATTTCGCCGGCGATGGTTTTTTGCTTGAAGTGATTCAGTGCAACATAACCCCAGATATCACGGTCAAAATCGATCAGGATAGTATTGAAGCGGGCAACACAATCAAAAAGCTCAGCAATATAATCGTGAGGTTCGATTTGAGTGGTGTATGGGTTCCAGTTAATCCCCAGTGATGTGACAAAACTTTCGCTGAACTGATGCCAGTCAACTTCAGGATAAGCCACGATGTGCGCATTATAGTTGCCGACAGCACCATTGATTTTGCCCAGAATTTCCACTTGTGACAGTTGGCGGAACTGACGCTCCATACGGTAAGCAACGTTAGCAAACTCTTTGCCGATAGTGGAGGGGGTTGCGGGTTGGCCATGGGTGCGGGACAGCAGCGGCAAGTCACGGTATTGGTGGGCCAGCGCTTTAATTGAATCAATAATCTGACGCCACATCGGCAAGACCACATCCTGGCGGGCGGTTTGCAACATTAAGGCGTGGGATAAGTTATTGATATCTTCAGAGGTACAAGCGAAGTGAATGAATTCTGACACCGCATGTAAGGCTGGAATGCTCTCCACCTTCTCTTTGAGGAAGTACTCAACCGCTTTCACATCATGGTTCGTGGTACGTTCAATGGTTTTGATGCGCTGTGCATCCTGCTCATTGAACTCTTGCACGATCTTATCGAGGTAAGCGTTTGCGTCGGCATCAAAAGCCGGAACTTCTTTGATTTCTGCACAGGCGGCCAGTTTTTGCAGCCAACGTACTTCGACCTGCACACGGAATTTCAGCAAACCGAATTCGCTGAAGATTGAGCGCAGTGCGCTGACTTTATCGCCGTAGCGTCCATCAATAGGTGAAACGGCGGTCAGTGAGGATAATTCCATCGGTGGCGACTCCTGAGATCAGATTTCAATTATGAGCAAGAATACTCTGTGCCTGCTTAAACAGACGATTTCGCGAAAACATTAACTGCAAGCGGCTTCCGCCAACTTGTTGCCAAAGCACGGCTGAGCGGATGCCCGCCAGCAGGGTGGCACGAATTTTTGCCTGCACCAGTGTGCTTTGTAAAATAGCCGGTGAACCTATGACCTGAATACGCGGGCCGAGCGGGCTGATAACATCAGTATAAATAGATGCCAGCGAACTCATCATAGTTTCAGATTCGAGGTCAAAATGTGCCAGTTGGCGATCAAGCTGGCTGATACGTTCACCTAAGGTATTCATGGCTGACTTATTGGCGTTGAGCTTACGTTCCAGCACCATCAAGCTCAGGGTATAGCGGGTCAATTCCGCAGCCGGCCCCTGACGATTGGCATTTAAGACGCTTTGCAAGGTTTCCAACCCCATTTTCAGGGATTGCTCATCACCGCCAAACACCGCCAGTGTTGACGGGGGGTTGGTTTGCAGCAACCCCCCCAGCACGGTACTTAATGCGTCATTATCGCACTGACCTTCATGGGCCAATTGTTGAACCAAGCGAGCTGACTGGCAGACTCCTGCCAATGCCAGTGTAATATCATAATAGTTCTTCGCCACGGTCACTCCTGTAAACATTTCGGCTCAGTGTTGACTGATTTAGTAGGGTGCTGAGTCAGTCAGTGGGTAGCGCGCTTCAATAATACCACCACCGAGACACACTTCAGCCTGGTAGAAGACGGCGGACTGACCGGGCGTAACTGCCGCCACCGGATTATCAAACCGAACTTCAACACGGTCATCATCCAGTGGGGTCACGGTGCACGGGATATCCTGCTGACGATAACGGGTTTTCACCACACAGCGGAAAGCGGCAGTGATGGGTTGACGATCAACCCAATGTAGCTGTTGGGCAATCAGGCCCACAGACATTAATCGCGGATGTTCATGGCCTTGTGCTACCAGCAAGATATTGTTGGCCACATCTTTATCCACCACATACCAAGGGTCATCGCCGCCATCTTTGGTGCCACCAATCCCTAACCCCTTACGTTGCCCCAAGGTGTGATACATCAGGCCCTGATGTTCACCCACATGCTGGCCGTCTACGGTCATGATAGGCCCGGGTTGCGCCGGCAGGTAGCGGCCAAGGAAATCGCGGAATTTGCGTTCGCCAATAAAACAGATGCCGGTAGAGTCTTTTTTCTTTGCGGTGACCAGATCAAGCTGCTCGGCGATGCGGCGAACTTCAGGTTTTTCTAACTCACCCACCGGGAACAGGCTCTGAGCAAGCTGTTCGTGACTGAGGGTATAAAGGAAGTAGCTTTGATCTTTATTGCCATCCAAGCCACGTAACAAACGGCTTTTACCATTAACGTCCTGACGGCGAACATAGTGACCGGTAGCAATATAGTCCGCCCCCAGATCTTCGGCGGCGAACTCAAGGAAAGCTTTAAATTTGATCTCTTTATTACAGAGAATATCGGGATTAGGCGTGCGCCCAGCTTTATACTCGGCCAGGAACAGTTCGAACACGTTGTCCCAATACTCTGCGGCAAAATTGACGGTGTGCAACTCCATGCCCAGCTTGTCGCATACCGCTTGAGCATCGGCCAAATCGGTCGCTGCTGAGCAATACTCTTCGCCATCATCCTCTTCCCAGTTCTTCATGAACAGGCCTGCGACTTGGTAGCCCTGTTGCTGGAGCAGGTAAGCGGAAACGGAAGAGTCGACACCGCCGGACATACCGACGATGACTTTTTTCTGGCTGTTATCTGACATGGGAGTCTCACTAACGTAAATACCTAAGTCTCGGCTGGACTCTCGCGGATCAACCATCCGCACAATTTATCCACGCCGATAAGGCATTATAAAAACAAGCGCCGGATTTTATCACGTTGATCGCGTTGCTGCATTGTTGATTCGCGCTCTGAGTGAAATTACCTGCGTAAATCAAATCCGCCTGTTATAGCGGCCAGTTAAAGGGGCCAACTAAATCAAGGGAGTAGCGCTCTGGCTGTTGGTAACAGCGGATACTTTCTGCGACCAGCGGTGAACGCAAATTGGCTGATTGCACTATTTCATCGGCAGTGAGCCACAGGCAGCAGTCGATATCAGTGTCATGGGGCGAGGTGGGTAGTGGGGCCGGCAGTTCAATCACAAAAGCGAAACGTAAAAATGGCGTTTTGTCCGGTGCTATCCATTGATGCATCCGCAAAAACGATTGCGGTGTTGCACGAATACCGGTCTCCTCCCACAACTCCCTTTCCGCAGCCTGTAGCAGGGTTTCATCTGCTTCCAGGTGACCTGCAGGTTGATTCCACAACTTTTTGCCGTTAATGGTCTCTTCGACAACTAAAAACTTCCCTTGGGCGTGTACGACACAAGCGACGGTAACATGGGGCTTAAACATGGTTTATCTCCTTCCATTCGCCTGGCTGCAGGTCGCCAAGACTTAAATTTCCCATACTAAAACGTATCAGACGTAGAGTTGGGAAGCCAATATGGGCGGTCATTCTGCGGACTTGCCGGTTGCGACCCTCGAAAAGGGTGATCTTTAACCAACTGGTGGGGATCGATTTTCGCTCGCGAATAGGTGGATGACGTGGCCAGAGCCATTCGGGTTCAGCCACTAACTCAGCGCCGGCCGGTAAGGTCGGGCCATCTTTTAAGGTCACCCCCCGCTGAAGCTGAGTAAGCGCTTCCTCTCCGGGTACTCCCTCTACTTGCACAAAATAGACTTTACCTGTTTTCTGGGCCGGTTGCGTCAGTTTGGCTTGTAACTTGCCATCATTGGTTAACACCAGTAAGCCTTCACTGTCACGATCAAGTCGGCCAGCGGCATAAACATCACTAAAAGGAATGAATTCCTTCAAAGTTCGCCGTCCCGACTCATCTGTAAATTGCGGCAACACATCAAAAGGCTTGTTGAATAACAGCACTCGCCGTGGGGTAACTGGCGCTGTCGCTTTGGCCTGTGACTGAGTGCTGAATCGGTTAACTTTGTGATTTTTAACAGAGAATTTATTCATGATTATTGCGATTCCGAATGATTAGCGCATTATACCTCAATCCGTTTCGGATTGGCGTGGAACGAATATTCAAGTAGTATTGACACGAATCTTACAAGGCATTAACAAAATTGCGCTGAAGGAGAGGTTGATGGAAAGCAAAGTAGTGGTTCCGGCAGAAGGTAAGAAAATTACTGTCGATGCTCAGGGTAAACTGGTCGTTCCGCATAATCCGATCATTCCCTTTATTGAAGGTGACGGCATTGGCGTTGATGTGACTCCGGCCATGATCAACGTGGTCGATGCTGCGGTGAAGAGAGCTTATAAAGGTGAGCGTAAAATCGCCTGGATGGAGATCTACACCGGTGAAAAATCAACGCATGTTTATGGTAAAGACGTCTGGTTGCCAGAAGAGACATTGGATCTGATTCGTGACTATCGCGTTGCGATTAAAGGCCCGTTGACCACGCCTGTGGGTGGCGGTATTCGCTCTTTAAACGTTGCTTTACGTCAACAACTCGACCTGTATGTGTGCCTGCGCCCAGTGCGTTATTACGAAGGGACACCAAGCCCGGTAAAACACCCTGAATTAACCAATATGGTGATTTTCCGCGAAAACGCAGAAGACATCTATGCGGGCATTGAATGGAAAGCGGGTTCACCAGAAGCTGAGAAAGTGATCAAGTTCCTGCGTGAAGAGATGGGCGTGAAGAAAATCCGCTTCCCTGAACAGTGCGGTATCGGTGTAAAACCTTGTTCAGAAGAGGGGACCAAGCGCTTGGTACGTGCTGCGATTGAGTATGCAATTACCAACGATCGTGAATCAGTCACTCTGGTTCATAAAGGCAACATTATGAAATTCACCGAAGGCGCATTTAAAGACTGGGGTTACCAGTTAGCGCGCGAAGAGTTTGGTGGTGAGCTGATCGACGGCGGCCCTTGGGTTAAAATCAAAAACCCAAACAACGGCAAAGAGATCATCGTGAAAGATGTGATTGCTGATGCCTTCCTGCAACAAATCCTACTGCGTCCTGCTGAATATGATGTTATCGCCTGTATGAACCTGAACGGCGATTATATTTCTGATGCATTGGCTGCACAGGTTGGCGGTATCGGCATTGCCCCGGGTGCTAACATTGGTGATGAGTGTGCCTTATTCGAAGCCACACACGGGACTGCACCAAAATATGCGGGTCAGGATAAAGTGAACCCAGGTTCTATTATTCTGTCAGCTGAAATGATGTTACGTCATATGGGCTGGTTCGAAGCGGCCGACTTGATTATCAAAGGCACCGAAGGCGCAATTCAGGCCAAGACTGTGACTTATGATTTCGAGCGCTTAATGGATGGCGCTAAACTATTGAAATGCAGTGAATTTGGCGACGCCATTATTCAGCACATGTAATTGCACGATTAGTGCAATATCTCACGGAGGCTTCGGCTTCCGTGATTTTTTCAACCTTCTTATGTTTCTTCTGCAAAACCCCCTGCAAAATAGCCATTTTTCGCTGACTTAATATCCTGTGATTAGCAAAATTCCGAAAATTTTTAAGGTATTAGCGGTATGTCTCATGGTTTGGAACCACTCTCTGCTAGAGTATGCCCACTGATTATTATAGGAATAGTAATTAATGGGACGGATTTTAAGTATTTGTTTGCTGGCTTTGGCATTAAGTGCTTGCGATAGAGGCCATGCGCCTTTTATCTTCACAGCAAACGTTGCAAGCTATTCGAATATATTCGGGTTTGACCCAATACAGGGGCCGGTGAAATCACTGACTCAAAAAATGCTAGATGCGAAGGGTGATACTTATTCTGACGTTCATGCAGAGATAAATGAGGATGGCTGCTTTACCGCCCTTCGGATACATACTCCCGATCAAGATGTCGATTTGGATTACGTAAAAGAGGGGAGTTATCTAATCGATAATAAAACTAAAGAAAAACAGCTCGTTTTAAATGATAAATGCAACATTACTCAAACCGCGAGTGGAAACGTTAAAGTCATAATTAATGACAAAGGATTCGTAACAGATGTTAAAATGTCTGAGTCTGGAGCGACAAAGAAACATTATGATTATGATGCTAGTGGGTTTCCTGTCGTAGATATTAGCTACGATAATGGCAAGATATTTAAAATAGTGACTGAATTAGATGCTAAAGGACAAAGCCCATTTAATTATAAAACGAAGATTTATGAAAATGATAAGCTGGTACTGTCAACTAAAAGAGTTTGTGAAACTGATTCACATGGGAATCCGACATCTTGCAAAATAGAGAGTATGGAGCCTGAAGGTAAAGTCATCGAGGTCTACACGGCCACATATAGTACAGAGTACTACTGATTGCGGCGTTTTAATTAATAAGTTTTAATTAAAATAGGATAGGCGGGAACTCTTCCCGCCATCTGATGTGAATACTTACGCGAAAGGAGGCTCTTTTCTCAGAATTTTATCTATGATATTTAGCACACCAGAATCATTATTTGAGTCAGTCTGATACTTGGCAATTCGTTTAATATTATCGGGTGCATTTGCCATGGCATAACCAAAGCCCGCGTATTGCAACATTTCAACATCATTACCACCATCACCAAAGGTGACGACCTCCTCATCTTTTACCCCCCAAATATTTTGGAGTAATTTGATGCCATTGGCTTTGTGGACACCGGGTATTATCAGGTCGACAGAACCATGGCCGCTGGAGACTGGCGTGACAATACCTGCCAGTTCATATTCAATGAACGTCATAAAATCGGGCAACTTTTCATTGGGTAAACTGATCGCGAATTTAAATGCTGGTTCTGTGACTTGAGTGAAATCATCAATAATTTTAAGTCGATGATAGTATTTACTCATGGTGGTATAGAACTCTTCATCTGAAGAACTCAGCATATACGCACCATTTTTTCCGCAAAGTATCACATCAAGATAGGGGATCGGCAGTAACGTTTTTAGCACATGATGACAGTCGTCACTGGCTATTTTCCCACAAAAAATCTCAGTATTTTCATTGCTGACATAGGCGCCATTCTCAGCAACAAAAGCGATTTCATTAACGATATCAGGGAAAAATGAAATTAGCTGATAATATTGATTGCCACTGGCAACAACAAATTTTATTCCATTTTCTTTTAATTGTGAATATTGTGCACTAAACCGTTGCCGATCAAAGCTCATTTGATCGTTGAGGAAGGTTCCATCCATATCAACAGCAATAATTTTGATGCTCATTTCATTTTCCTCTTTAGCATATTTTAAAATAGGGCTGATAGAAAATATTCACACGTAACTTATCTAAAAAAAAGCTAGCATAATTTTGCTAGCCGGTAAAATTACCTACTCAGTTACATTCTAATCTTCAAATTTAATATTCAAAACATTGCGTTGGCTAACTCTGCTGCTGCTGATACCTTTAGCCTGAGAGTCCAGAGGGTAGTCGAGGGGATAAGTTGACATTCTATAGTGACCTTTCTCTGGTTAAATGTGTTTGAGTGATTAATTTGAAAACACTTCATAAAAGACTTAAATTAAGTTATAAAATATAATGCTGCGGCAAGAAGTGTCAAGCACAATCTTGACTGGTGAGCAGGTTTATCACCTGAGGTTGCAGGGCGGCGATATTCAGTGGCGAGTGCAAACTTGCAGTGTATTTTTTGAATAGTGATATTTCTGTCTTAGACTGATTTACCCGATGGCAGAAGCCTCTGAGTGTTAAATCTTAAATATGCGGAAGTTATTGTAAGCATCAAGGGTGTATTCTGATATTCCATTATGGTAATCAGATTTTATGCTATCGCGATAAACAAAGTGAGGAATGTGTTTGCTATCAAATGTTTTTAATAACTCAGCAGAGAGATCTTCGATACAATTCTGGCTGATCAGCTCCCCAGATATGGCTATAGTGGCAGGATTAATTATTGCAATCAAAGATGACGTAATATGGGTTAGTCTATCTAACACCAAGGTGTGCTGATATTTTATATTGGTGCTATTTTCAGCGCTATTATAAAATGGCAATTTAGATACTTCACCTGCAAATTGGCTGGCACCTCTAAGCATTTCCCCTGAAATAACAATACCACAACCAGTACAATGCCTTGGTGGCATGTAAATGTAAGCAATAGGTTCATTTATATTACGGCAGTTAATCCGATAGAAGCCAAATGCCGTATAATTCATATCATTACCTACCTGAACAAAAATACCAAAGCGGGCACTTAATTGTTCGGTTATTGCTAATCCCTCTAGGTTAGTTATATCGCAGGAAAGTACGCTTCCACCAACAACAATACCGGGTAACCCAAGCCCTACGGCTCGGATGTTACTATGCTTATCAGCAACATTCTGAATGTGCGTTATCAATGCATCCACAGTGAGATTACTGTAGATCTCATCATATTCTGCAATGGTCTTATTATCAGCAGAGATTAGGCGAGAGGATATAACACCTGAGGTATTGGTTCCCTCGATATAAATGCTTAATAGGCTAAAATAGTTCGAATTATATATATAACGTTTTGCTGGGCGGCCACCGCGTGATTCATCAAGAGACTCCTCAATAATTTCTCCCTTTGAACAGAGTTCATTCAAAATAGTGCCGCATGTCGCCAGACTGAGTCCAGTGTGGTTAGATATATCGCCTTTGGTTGCTGACACCAGTGATTTTAGTGTACTTGTAACCAGCATAATATTTTTTTGTTTCATCTGTCTGGTGGTATTCATCGGAATAGTTGTCATTTTTTTCACCAATGGTTCAGCAGAAATGAATATAACATGTTAGTATTTATGAGGAAATCACTATCATTGTATTTGTTGTTAGCCTTCGCGTACTTATTTCACCCGTTTGACTACTGATATTTCTAATTTAGGCTGGACAGATAATACATAAAATTCAATTAAGCCTGTAGGGGTAATAACCCACCTACAGGCTTTCAGTGGCAGAGGGTATTAGCCTGCCGACTCTTGCTTATATAGCTCTTTTGGCGCTGTTTTGGCTATTTCGGGTTCGGTAAATAGAGCATCTTGCGATATGACTTCTATCGGTGCAGCAGCAACCTCGCGGGCGCGTTTGCGTAAACTGAACCAACCGGCAATAAGTAACAGGGTTATCACGGGAATAGTGGCGATAGTCCAGGTGCCATTCGGATAGTCGAAAGCCATCATCACTAAAACTCCGAGCAGGAAACAGAGTGTCAACCAAGATGTTACTGGAGCGCCGGGCATTTTAAAGGAGACCGGTTTAGCTGTACCCTGTTTTATTGCCTGGCGTAATTTCATCTGGCAGATAATGATAAATGCCCATGAGCTGATAATACCCAATGAGGCGATGTTCAAAACAATTTCAAATACTTGTGATGGAACAAGATAGTTTAATAATACGCCAAAGACATAAATTCCTACAGTAACGAGTATCCCGGCATAGGGGACAGATTGCGGGCTCATTTTGGACATGAATTTAGGTGCCGAACCGCCCATGGATAGTGAGCGCAAAATACGGCCAGTAGAGTAAAGGCCTGAGTTCAAGCTGGAGAGTGCAGCTGTTAACACCACAATATTCATGATGCTACCAATATAGGGGACACCTAAATTACTGAAAAAGGTTACAAAAGGACTTTGCCCCGCCTGGTAGGCATTCCATGGTAGCAAACAGACCAACAGCACTACGGAGCCAACATAAAATAGACCGATGCGCCAAATGACACTATTAATAGCCTTTGGCAGCATTTTTTCCGGGTCCTTGCACTCACCAGCGGCAGTACCGATCAATTCAATCCCCGCGAAAGCGAATATCACTCCTTGGATCAATATCAGCGCTGGTAATAACCCGTGCGGAAAGAGTCCGCCATTATCGGTGATGAGATGCACACCAGTTGGGTGCCCTGCAACACTCTGCCCAGTCCCAAGGAAGACTACCCCCACGACCAAAAATATTGCAATAGCCGCGACTTTGATCAGCGCGAACCAAAACTCCATTTCGGCAAACCACTTCACACCAATCATATTCATGGTCGCGACAATTGATAACGCGGCGAGTGCAAATAACCATTGGGGAACATCAGAGAACGTCCCCCAATAGTGCATATAGAGTGCTACAGCAGTAATATCGACGATCCCGGTCATTGCCCAATTGAGGAAATACATCCACCCCGCGACATAGGACGCCTTTTCGCCTAAAAACTCTCTGGCATAAGAAACAAAGCTACCACTGGAAGGGCGATGTAAGATTAATTCGCCGAGAGCTCTGAGAATTAAAAATGAGAAAACCCCGCACACAAGATAAACCAACGCTAGCGCCGGACCCGCCATTTGCAAGCGGGCACCAGTACCCAAAAACAATCCGGTACCAATAGAACCGCCGATAGCTATCATCTGTATATGACGTCGCCCCATACTTTTGTGGTAGCCAGTATCATGAGAATCTAACCAGCGTTTCTTTGCGGCGTGATGAGTCTCCGCGGAGTATTTTCCTGACATCATAGACTTTCCCTATTTTCTTGTCTGTCGTGCAATCATCGTGAATGTATTACAGCAACTGATTGCTAAAGGTTAATGCATAAATAGCGTCTTAGCGCCTTCCGTTATTATGGTTTTTATTGCTGTCATGGGATTTCTGGAGGGGCATGCTATCGTTTCTATCGTGATGAGGCAAAAAATATTCACTTATAACTTATTTTTGTTGTGCTATTAGCAGAGTCAGTAATTTAAAATTAATGATTAATTTATATACAATAAGAGTGTTTTTCAGGCATTGAATTCACCCCACCTATTGGTTAAATTCCATACAGTTTGTAGCTCATTGTTTAATATATTAAAAATTAATCATTGCTTACCTTAAGTATAAATTAAGCATACATTGATTAAAAATCAACTATTCTCATGCTTAGTTTGTATTGCGGGATTATTTAACGACACTAAATTGCAATTTATCTTATTGCTATTAATAATGAGCTATCATTGTTTTTTATTTTCCCGCTTTAACTTATAATTTATTTTTATGCAGTGCCGCTAATATTCTCAATTGTATTGAACAGGCTGCTAGATTGTTGTAATTAAATCTGTTTTGCCAATAAGTTTGGGGGCGGATATTTTTATGTGAGTGACCTTGATTACTTACTGAGCATAAACCGGCATGTTTTTAGTCAGTATGGGATCTGGCACACAATTTGTTGAAAATGATATTGCATTCCGTATCCATCAATAGGGATACGCGCAGCGCAGTAGAAGTGATTATTGCCAAAATTTTATGGAGGAGTGTTACTGCTAAAGCAGGCAAAACTAAAATAGAAGTGTACCACTGCAAGCGGGTACATTTTTGAAAATCATACCAGACAAAACCCTCACCCTTCGGATTATTTAATTACAAAACGCCAAGTTAAGTTAATTATAATAAACTTGACGATATCTTCTCAAAAATAGAAATCCTAACCACTGAGGTTGTTTTTTTATTTTTAATCGAGTGGTAGTTTGATTGCATATTTTACATTTCAACAAAATGGTTGGTATGTAATGTCGATAATTTATTTTTTAGTGCCACTCTGGTTGATGTTTTTATAAGAAAAATCAATCGGATGAATATTAACAGCTTTAAGCATTAGATAAGCCATCTTCCGTTCCTTAGGTGCTACCCAACTGTAGGTCTAAAATGAAAAAAACAGATCAGGATACCGCTCTTTCATCCGCCGATAAAATTGATGTGGCGGATAGGTCCGCAACCAAGAAATTTATTTCAAGTATCAATGAAATGAATATAAATACCATGCCAATGGCACTGTTTATGACTATTTCGGCCATTGTGTTTATTTCAGCTTATGCCAGCTATTTGCCGAAAAATATGATTGGTGGCCTGGCTGTTATCATGACGATGGGCTTTGTTTTATCACACATTGGCCGCCATATTCCCGTACTGAAAGATATTGGTGGCCCGGCTATTTTATGCTTAATGGTGCCGTCGGTTCTGGTTTACTTTGGTATTTTCCAAACCAATACGTTGGACACTGTCCACTTGCTGATGAAAGAGGCAAATTTACTCTATTTCGTGATAGCCAGCCTGGTGGTCGGTAGTATTCTCGGTATGAACCGCGTGGTACTTATTCAAGGGATGACACGAATGTTTATCCCGTTGGTGGTGGGCACGATAACCGCAGTGGCTACCGGTTTGCTGGTTGGTAAATTATTTGGTTTTACCGCTTACCACACTTTCTTCTTTATTATTGTCCCCATCATCGGTGGCGGTATTGGCGAAGGTATTTTGCCATTATCGTTGGCGTATTCAGCCATCCTTGGGCAGTCTCCCGATATTTATGTGGCTCAACTTGCCCCTGCGGCGGTAGTTGGCAATATTTTTGCGATTATTTGTGCGGGGGTATTAGCACGTATTGGTATGCGCCGCAAAGATCTCAATGGCGAGGGGATGCTAATTCGTTCGGCAAAGGACAATGCCGTATTTACTTCGCAAGAGGGGCCAAAACAAGCAGACTTCCAATTAATGGGCGGAGGGTTGTTGATGACCTGCGCTTTCTTTATTGTTGGCGGTCTGTTTGAGCATATCGTGCATATTCCTGGCCCTGTACTGATGATCTTGATTGCGGTGATGTGTAAATACGCACAGGTTATTCCATCGAAAATGGAGCAGGGTGCGCATAGTTGGTACAAATTTGTCTCTACCACACTGGTGTGGCCGCTGATGATTGGTCTGGGAATGCTATATGTCCCATTGGAAAGTGTTGTCGCGGTATTCTCTGTCGGCTATGTGGTGGTCTGTGGTGCCGTGGTGCTATCAATGGCGGCGATCAGTTTTATTATCGCCCCGTATTTAAATATGTATCCGGTTGAAGCTTCCATCGTCACTAGCTGTCACAGTGGATTAGGGGGGACGGGGGATGTTGCAATTTTGTCCGCCTCTAATCGAATGTCATTGATGCCTTTTGCTCAGATAGCAACCCGTATTGGTGGCGCATCTACCGTGATTGGTGCCACGCTGTTATTAGGCTGGATTATGTAACGCCCCAATTGGCACCGGCGCAACAAGCGGTATCCCTTATCGGGTGCCGCTTGTTTTCGGGGGCTTAGGCGCACTTGGTTGTGGCTAATGCTGCTATTGGCAATACTGTTTTAAGACTTCTTGCTGGCTGGGTAATCGCTTGTAGAGATAGACGGGGCGTCCGGTCGCTCCATAAAGAACCTTAGTGCTGAGGACTTCGGTATCTGAAAGATAAATCAGATATTTGCGGCAAGAAACCCGCGAAATACCAATGGCGTTCGCCATCTGCTCAGTTGAGAACTCCCCCTCCTGCATTTCCTGAATCCATTCACATACCGTGCGCAGTGTCTGTACAGTCAGCCCTTTTGGTAACTTTTTTCGCTCGGTAGGGGTCAGGTTACTGCGCCGCAGTAATGAGTCCACATCTTCTTGAGCGCAATATTCACGTTGATCCAGCAAGCTCTTTTTTTCACGATAAATGGAGAGCGCCTCTTCAAAACGTGAGAACTGGAAGGGCTTAATTAAGTAATCGACAACCCCATATTGCAGTGCTTTTTTTATGGTATTCACATCGGTGGCTGATGAAATCACAATCACATCTGTATGTGCGCTGAATTCACGCAGCACTGGCAATAAATCCAACCCATTGTCTTGGCGCATAAAAACATCCAATAACACGAGATCAATTGGCTGTTCCGCTGCCATTAAGTACTCTCTGGCTTGCTGTAAGCTGGAAACTGAACCGTAGCAGTTGAAACCGGCTACCTGGTTGAGATAACACTTATTCAGTTCAGCCACCATGGCGTCATCATCCACTATTAATACATTAATCATGATTTACCGCGCTGATGTTGTTTGAAGAGATATCGCTAGAAGTCATATTGTTATTAGGTGTCATATTATTAAGGGTAGTGTCGTAGGGGAGGCTGATAAAGAACTGTGTAAAAATGCCCGCTTCAGAGTCAAATTCAATATTGCCGCCAATGCTCTCTAAACTCTGGCGTACCAGGCTCAAACCGATGCCGTGTTCATTTCCTTTGGTGGAGAAGCCATTATCAAAAATACGATCTTGCAGTTCAGCTGATATGCCCGGCCCATCATCGCTGACCACACAATGCACTCGGCCATGTTGATAATGGAAGCTGACATTGATCTCACGTTGGCCCTGGTTGCCAATGGCCTCCATAGCATTCTCAATCAAATTGCCTAATACCGTGATTAAGGTGGTGGTCACTTGTTCATTATCTGTATCCGGTAATAAGCTATCGTCGCTAATAGATAATGTGATGCCTAAATCCCGCGCCCGGTTAATCTTCCCTAACAGAAAACCAGCAATGACCGGTGATTTTACTTTGCGTAGTAGAGAGCCGATTTCCGCCTGATAATTATTCGATGTTTTAACGATATAATCTTCGAGTTGCTGATAATATTTCATATGTAGTAGGCCGAGGATCACATGGAGCTTATTCATAAATTCATGTGACTGCGCGCGTAAAGCATCAGCGTAATGCACCATGCCGGTCAGGCGTTGCATTAGTTGGCTCACTTCAGTTTTATCGCGGAAGGTGGCAATGGCGCCGATAATATTACCCTTCACCATCACCGGGACAGTATTGGTCAGCAGTATGCTGCCATTAAAGTTTATCTCTTCGTCACGGCGGGCGATGCCAGTTTCCAAGACCTGTTGTAAATACAAGCGCACCGGCCAATATTGACTGGCATGGCTCAATAACAAATTCTCCATCGGACCACTTTGCTTAAATAGGCGTTTGGCTTCATGGTTAACCACGGTAATACGTGAGTCGGCATCAACAGCAATGACCCCCTCCTTAATTGATTGCAGCATGGCGTTACGCTGCTCAAACAAATTAGATATCTCGTATGGCTCAAAGCCCAACATAATTCGCTTTAGTGCTTTAACCAAAAACCAGGTTCCCAGCGAACCAATCAATGCGCCAAATAAAATGGTCCACGGAATCGTCCAGCGAGTTTCACTCACCACCGAATCAATGCTGGTCAGGGAAATACCAATCGCCACCACGCCTATTTGTTCTCCCTGTGGCTTATAAATAGGGATAAAAATACGCAATGCTTGCGCCAGTACACCACGATTTATCGCGCTGTGCTCTTTACCCTGCAATGCGGGAAGCAGATCATTGCCGATAAAGTGTTGACCGATCATTTCAGGATTGGGATGTGAATAACGGATACCTTTCATATCAGTAATAACGATGAATAGCAGATCATTGGCTCTCTGCACTTCGCTGGTATAGGCCTGGATCTGCTGTCCGGCCACCGGGTTTGTTAAGCCGTTAATGATGGTGGGTGAGTAAGAGATGGCCCGTGCAACGGCGACGGCTTTGTTTTGCAAACTCTCTTGAGCCATCTGGCTGAGCTGAATAAAGAACAGTGTGTGAACCACGAATAGCACAGAGATAATTACCGCAGAGACCATCAGGGTAATTGAGGTGCTGAGCCGTAGCGGCACTTTTTGTTTTCCTGCCGATGTTGCGTTGTTCATGTCATGCTCCAGAGACACCGGCCTGCGTGATTCTCAGACGTCCAGATTGATGAAATGGGTGTGTGACCAAAAGCCGTAAGCCCAATCAGCGGGCTGACAAAGTTGCCTTATAGTTTACGCTGTTTAGTTATTAGGATGCTAAGACTTGGGATTACTTTAGCTACATAACGATTTATATAGTTATTCAAATTTCACCCTTTACGACTTGGATATCACAACCGAGGGCTATGTGCGATCTACCCAGCTTCGGTCACGACAACCATGGGGGGCGTTGAATTCGGCAACCCAAATCAGTCTCAGTTGGTGACGTTCAATCGCTAGCACGACCACTGCTTGTTTAGTTAGCCTGCTTGCCGATAATTTGATGGTAATTAATGTGATTATACACGGTGGTAAAAGTGTTTTTGTCACTTTTTAGCGCTAATTGGCTAATTTTGTTGATAAATGAGGTAATGAAAAACATAACATTATAAATGTTAAATCATGTGATTCTGTGGCTTATTCCATGTGTCGGGAAGGGCAATCAATTATCTGTATTAATTTGATTCATCTGGCAGCATTAAATATTGCGATAGGTGCTGTTTCATTTTCATTAATATTAGTGATTAACAGCAAACTTGAACCCTTTGTTGCGCTGTTATATCAGATTATTGCTAGCTAACATGGTAATCTGCTGTTTGTAATTAAATACACGGTCGTCAATTTTTTTATTCCTCCTCGTTAATGTCATGATTCTGAAACAGTCTCGATGTTTTTTCCTCGGCTCGGTAACAATCAAATTATTGAAAACAAGTGATATACAGCTTTCTTAAGCTAGGATATCTTACGCTAAGAATTTCATGATTTTTTGATAAAGCTAAGGCTCAAGCAAGCTTCAATTGATTATTACCATCTCCTATTAATTTAAACGAAGGAACTATTTCTGCTGTTTAAAATAAGTTAAAGAGACCAAGAAAGACATAAGAGTAAACAGAAGTTAAACGAGAGATAAATAATATGCCTACAGATGATAGCAAGAAAGGAATTATCGACTATGTATCAACCGGACATCTGCCGGATCCCGATACGGTTGTGAAACTGGTGCAAGAAGCCCATCAACGTTTTGGCACAGATACCGAAGGCGTGGTTTCAACAGTTTACCCTGCATTGGAGCGTATTCCACCGAATCTCTTTGGTGTATGCATGGTCGGCACTAACGGTAAAGTGCATTCGGCCGGTGATGTAGACTATGAATTTACCATTATGAGCGTCTCTAAACCCTTTGTTTTTGCGCTAGTTTGTCAGGCTATTGGGGCAAAAGTTGCGCGCGAAAAATTGGGCGTGAACAGCACGGGGATGGCATTTAACTCGGTCACTGCGATTGAACGCGCAGCGGATGGGCGCACAAACCCAATGGTGAACTCCGGTGCCATTGCCACCACAAGTTTAGTGCCGGGTGCGACCAGTGATGAGCAGTGGAAATTCATTTATGACGGTTTATGCCGCTTTGCTGGGCGCGAACTGACGCTGAATGAAGAGGTGTATCAATCGGCCTGTGAAACCAACTTCCGCAATCGTGGTATCGCCAATGTATTACAAGGCTATGGGCGTTTGGGCTGTGATCCGCTGATTGCCACCGACTTATATACCCGCCAATGTTCACTGAATGTCAGCGCCCGTGATCTTGCGGTGATGGGTGCAACACTGGCTGATGGCGGTGTTAACCCACTGACCCGTGAGCGGGTGGTGGATAACGATGTGTGTCATTATGCATTAGCGGTCATGGTAACGGCAGGGCTGTACGAAACCTCCGGTGACTGGTTGTATGACATTGGTCTGCCCGGTAAAAGCGGCATTGGTGGCGGGATTGTGACAGTGTCACCTGGAAAGGGTGGTTTGGGGACCTTCGCCCCATTACTGGATGCTGCGGGGAATAGTGTCAAAGGGCAACTGGCAGCCCGATTCTTATCACGTCGTCTTGGGATGGACATGTTTGTTTCTGAACCTTACACCGAAAAGGGTTGAGTCCAGAGATCTGGGCATTGCGCTGAAAATCGTTTGTTTTAACAACTAAGCGGTTTCAACCGCCGAGTGGTTCTGAAAACAAGAATACATGTCAAAAGGATAGAGAAATTTATGGCGAATCAATCAACTCACCGCGCAGGTGCGGAAGTTAAAGAGTCCTGGGTGCCGATGATAACCATCGCATTAGCTCAGATTTTAATGTCATTCAACGTTGCCTCTCTGCCGGTCGCCTTGGGGGGAATGGTCAAAAGTTTTAATGTGCCACCCACGACAATTGCGACCGCTATCGTGATGTACTCACTGTCAGTTGCCGGTTTCGTTATGTTGGGTGCCAAACTCAATCAGCGTTTTGGGCCATTGGTGGTGTTCCGCAGCACTGTTCTGTTGTTCGGCATCGCACAGGTCATGATGACATTCAGCCCGAATGTTACTGTGATGATCAGTGCGCAGGCACTTAGTGGTCTGGCGGGTGCGGCCTTGGTGCCAGCATTGGTGGCGCTGATTGCTGAAAACTACCGTGGTACGCAACAGGCTACCGCGCTCGGCGCTTTGGGTTCTGCCCGTGCCGGTGCCGGTGTGGCGGCGTTTCTGATTGGCGGTATTCTCGGGACTTATATTGGCTGGCGTCCGGCGTTTGGTATTTTGATTGTGTTGTCGGCAGTCATCTTTGTACTGAGCTTCCGCTTGAAAGCGGATAAGGGCCGTCCAGAAGTGGGCATCGATATCATCGGTGTGGTTCTCGCCGCTTCGGCCATTATTTTGCTGTCATTCGGCTTCAATAACCTGAACCGCTGGGGTTTCGGTTTAGTGCGTGACGGTGCGCCATTTGATCTGCTGGGCTTCTCACCTGCGCCATTTATGATTGTACTGGGTATCGTGTTGGGTCAGGCGTTTGTGGTCTGGACACGTCGTCGCCAGGAGCAAGGTAAGACGCCGTTACTGGCACTGGAAGTGATTACTTCATCCACCGAGAAAGCCGCCGTGTTTGCCATGTTCGCCGTGGTGGCACTGGAAGCGATGTTGAACTTCTCTGTTCCGCTGTACATTCAAATCGTACAGGGCAGTACCCCAATGGCAACGGCGATCGCTATGATGCCGTTTAACTTGTCGGTGTTCTTCTCGGCGATGCTGATTGTCCGCTTCTACAAGAGACTGACGCCACGTAAAATTGGCCGTTATGGTTTTATCACTTGTACCATCGCCCTGTTGTGGCTGGCATTTGTGGTGCGAAATAACTGGAGTGAGTTCGCCGTTCTGATAGGTCTGGTGATCTTCGGCCTTGCTCAGGGGGCGCTGGTTACCTTGCTGTTCAACGTGTTGGTCAGTGCATCACCTAAAGCACTGGCAGGTGATGTGGGTTCACTGCGCGGCACCACCAACAACCTGGCTAACGCCATCGGTACGGCGGTTGCCGGTGCTTTGCTGGTGGGCCTATTAAGTGCCAACGTGATGCGCGGTGTGGCTGAAACGCCAATTCTGACGCCAGAGATTCAGGCTCAGGTCAATATGGATAGCATCAACTTCGTCAGTAATGACCGCCTGCAAGGGGTGTTAGCACAGACCACCGCAACCCCTGAACAGGTTGCAGAAGCGGTGCGCGTCAACGAAGAAGCACGGTTACGAGCACTGAAATTTGGCTTGCTGATCATGGCGTTGCTATCGCTGTTGGCTATTTTCCCTGCCGGTCGCTTACCTGACTATCTACCGGGTGAATTGCCTGCGGATAATCTGGACCCCAAAGCCGGTAAGTAAGTGGCGATATTGTTAGAAAAAGTATTCTAAAAAAGAGTGACGGTGGGCGATGAGGATTGCCGCTGTCACTCTCCTTTCTGGTCAGAACTTCATCCCACCGCTAATCACCTGCGTTCTGTAACGTCACCACGGTAATGGACGAGAACTGTAAATGTTATTCGGTTAAACCGTGCGGAACCACCAGATTTCCCCGGAAAACTTGTGGATTGACATGATTACCCGCCCGGGCATCAATCAGATCGACAACTTTTCTGGCCAGTGTTTCCAACGAATACTCTATGGCGGGTACTGCCGGAACCCCCGGTAATTGCACCGAACCATCCAGGCTGAAAACCATCACTTTATCCGGCACGGTGCGCTTGAAGAGATGCAGCAGCGCAATCGCTTTTTGGGCTTCAATTTCATCCATCACCAGCAGGGCATTAAACTGCACGCCATTGTTCAACAGTGTCTGTAGTGCCTCGGAAGAGGAGAGAACACTCCCCATCACCAGACTGCGATTATAGGGGATCAGGTAATTTTCTAGCGCCCGCTGATAACCCAGTAGTGTCTGCTCCGCCACAGTTCCCGAAGCATGGTTTAGCAGCGCGATATGCCGACGGCCCTGACTGACCAGATAGTGGCAGGCGGTCTCTGCCGCGAATGAGTGGTCGAATAAAATGCTGTTAGGGGTCGAGGATTCAAGGCAATCAATCATGATGGTCTTGTCATCGGGTGGCGGCAGCGGAAAGCGCGCGCCGATGATGATAATGGCATCACACAGACCATTGGCAAGCTCAGTGACGGCGTTGGTGACCCCGACACTGTTGTCCGCAAAGCGCAGTAATAGGTGCTTTTGATGCTGACTAAACTGTTTTTCCAGAGCAAACAGATAACTGGTTGTTTGCTGAATGTGTTCAGTGGCACAAATCACCCCAATGCAGCCCGTTGACTGTGCGGTCAGAAATTGCGCGATCACATTCGGTTTATAGTTAAGAATTTCAACTGCTTTCATGACTGCCAGACGGCTCTCTTCCTTGACCCCGCGCGACCCGCTCAACACCCGAGACACAGTGGCTTTAGATACGTTGGCTAACCGTGATACATCATTAATAGTCGACATAACTTCACTCCACTTTATCTGATCAATGGCCAGAGGGCCTTATCAGTTCCTTTTATCCTTGGTTCCAATCCAACGCCACCCATTCTATACCCTGATTGCCTTTGCGGAAACCGTTGTTACCAGAGAGTATCCAGTAAAACCTTGATTCCTGCTTAGCTTTTTGTGATGTCTTTCACAACTGCATATCTTTCAGTAAGTAAATATTTGAGCGCGCTCTCATATCTCTGTTGTTTGGATGGAAACCGGTTTCCATTTTGTTTCCAATGAGGCTCAATATGACAACATGGCAAGATGACAGTGAGGCTGTAGGTAATGAAAAAAATAATGTTGTGCTGCTCTGCGGGGATGTCCACCAGTATGCTGGTGAAAAAAATGCTGGCTGAGGCGGCAACCCGTGGAGTTGAGGTTCAAATTGATGCTTTTGGTGCCAGCGAGTTCAATGAGCAATTCGGCCGTTATCAGGTTGTGCTGCTAGGGCCGCAGGTGAAATACATGCAACGGGATTTAGCTGCGATAGCTGAGCCGTTGGGGATCCCGGTGATGACCATCGACATGATGGATTACGGCATGCAACGCGGTGATAAGGTCCTCGACTTCGCCTTATCTCTTATTAATGCAGTGAAATAAAAGGTATCTGCAATGAGTTCTCTTTACCAAACAATGGTTGGGATGATAGAGCAAACCATCACGCCGCTGGCCGGGCGATTAGGGCAACAAAAGTACATTATCGCGATCCGCGACGGTTTTACCTCGGCGCTGCCGTTTATGATCATCGGCTCGTTTATGCTGGTCTTTATCTTCCCGCCATTTTCGGCTGATACCAGTTGGGCTTTTGCGCGTGCATGGCTGAATTTCTCCAGTACCTATCGCAATCAGCTGATGTTGCCTTTCAATCTCAGCATGGGGGTGATGACCTTCTTTATCTCTGTTGGGATTGGCGCAAGTCTGGGGCGGCAATATAAGCTCGACCCCATCATGACGGGCCTGCTGGCATTGATGTCATTCTTGCTGGTGGCGGCACCTTACGCCGATGGCCATATTTCAACTCAATACTTCTCCGGCCAGGGGATTTTTACCGCCATCGTGACTGCGGTCTACTCCACTGAACTGTATGCATTTTTAAAGCGCCACAATATCACCATTCGTTTACCAAAAGAGGTGCCAACCGGTGTTGCGCGCTCCTTTGAGATCCTGATCCCCGTGGTGGCCGTGGTCGCGACTCTGCACCCGCTGAACTTATTTATCGAATCATCCACCGGAATGATTATTCCTGAAGCGATCATGCATCTGTTAGCACCTCTGGTTTCAGCTTCAGATTCGTTGCCAGCTATTTTGCTGTCAGTATTGCTCTGCCAAATATTGTGGTTTGCGGGTATTCATGGTGCCCTAATTGTCACTGGTATTATGAACCCGTTCTGGATGACCAATCTGGCACTGAATCAGGCGGCATTAGCCGCGGGCGCACCGCTGCCCCATATCTACCTGCAAGGCTTTTGGGACCACTACTTATTGATTGGCGGTGTTGGCTCTACGCTACCGCTGGCCTTCCTGTTACTGCGCAGCAAAGCTATTCACTTGCGAACTATTGGCAAGATGGGGATTGTGCCGAGCTTCTTTAATATCAACGAGCCGATTCTCTTTGGTGCACCGATCATCATGAACCCGGTGTTCTTCCTGCCCTTTATCTTTGTTCCGATGATCAATGCCACATTGGCTTATATCGCCACCAAGTTGGGCTGGATCGCACAAGTTGTCTCATTAACGCCATGGACCACACCTGCACCTATTGGTGCCTCTTGGGCTGCAAATTGGGCCTTTAGCCCGGTGGTGATGTGTTTGTTATGTATGCTGTTCTCTGCGGTGATGTACTACCCATTCCTCAAGGCTTATGAGCGCAGTCTGCTGAAAGCTGACGAAGAAAAAGAGCAACAACAGAGCTTTGCTGAAGCAGCTGAAACTCGCTAGATCCTAATTTGATTCGTGTTACGGAGAGTATAATGAAGTATCAATTTCCACGTGATTTCTGGTGGGGCAGCGCCAGTTCCGCCCCGCAAACTGAAGGCGAAAGTCTGAGTGGTGGCAAAAGTGCGACTGTCTGGGACACCTGGTATGCCAAGCAGCCAGGGCGCTTTCATCAGCAAATTGGCCCGCAGCAGACGTCGACGTTTTATCAGCACTGGCAGCAAGATATCGCCCTGCTGAAACAGCTAAATCACAATAGTTTTCGCACCTCAATTTCCTGGGCGCGCTTGATGCCCAAGGGGCGGGGTGAAGTCAATCCAGAGGCGGTGGATTTCTACAATGGGGTGATTGACCAATTGCTGGCGCAGGGGATAACCCCGTTTATCAATCTGTTCCACTTTGATATGCCGACGGTGATGCAAGAACAGGGGGGGTGGGAAAGTCGCTATGTGGTTGACTCCTATGCAGAATATGCTGACACCTGCTTCCGTCTCTTTGGCGATCGGGTGCAACACTGGTTTACTTTCAATGAGCCTATCGTGCCGGTTGAAGGTGGTTATCTGTACGATTTTCATTACCCCAATGTCGTCGATTTCAAGCGCGCCGCCACTGTGGCCTATCACACCGTACTGGCCCATGCTTTAGCGGTAAAAAAATACCGTCAGCGCGAATTAGGTGGTGAAATAGGTATTATTTTAAATCTGACGCCATCCTACCCTCGCTCCGAGAATCCGGCGGATGTTAAAGCGGCCAACATTGCAGATTTGCTGTTTAACCGCAGTTTTCTCGACCCGGTATTACGTGGCGAATATCCGGCAGAACTTGTCGCTTTACTGAAAGATTACGATCAATTACCTGATTGCCAGCCCGGTGACAGTGCATTAATCGTAGAAGGGAAAGTCGATCTGCTCGGCATTAATTATTATCAGCCGCGTAGAATAAAATGTCGGGATAGCCGGGTTAACCCTGATGCACCATTTATGCCGGAATGGTTATTTGATTACTATCAGATGCCGGGCTGCAAAATGAATCCGCATCGAGGTTGGGAAATTTATGAACCCGGTATTTACGATATTCTGACTAACTTGCGTGAAAATTATGATAATCCACGCTGCTTTATTTCAGAAAATGGCATGGGCGTTGAAAACGAACAGCGCTTTAGCCAGCACGGGCAGATTAATGATGACTATCGTATTGAGTTTGTCTCTGAACATTTAAAATGGGTTCACCGCGCATTAGCCGAAGGGAGTCACTGCCTGGGCTATCATATGTGGACATTTATTGATAACTGGTCATGGTGTAATGCTTACAAAAACCGCTATGGTTTTGTGCAGTTAGATTTGAAAACCCAACAGCGCATAGTGAAGAAGAGTGGTGAATGGTTCGCGGCAACCGCTAATAACCAAGGTTTTGATGAGGTAGAGAAAAATGATTGATCTTGAAGAGGCGGTCATGGAGATCATCGTCAATGCCGGTCAAGCCAGAAGCTTATGCTTTGAAGCCCTGCGCGCCGCGCGGGAAGGGGATTTCACCCAGGCTCATACCCTGTTAGCGGAGTCTGATGGGTTCACCAAAGCGGCGCATCGTATGCAGACCAAGCTGATTGAACAAGATGCAGGTGAAGCCAAAACGCCGATGACACTTATTATGGTCCATGCGCAGGATCACTTAATGACATCACTATTAGCCCGTGCGTTAAGCAATGAAATAGTATTACTGTATCAGCGAGTATAATTAACGCGCCATAATTAGCTGTCTCAAATAAAAATAGATATTAACTATTTCGCAGAGGTCAAATATGAATATTTAACCATGGCGGGTCATTTGCCAATTAATGCTTCTGGGTATAACAATAAATAAATTATTAACTCTTTAAAATCGAGTGGCAGAGTGTTGCCTATAGATTATGAAAGTATCCTTTACTTCACATTATCCTAAATAGAGATGGTCAATATGAATAAGTTTATACTGGTTGGACTTACCAGTCTTTTATCATTGCCTGCGTTAGCTGAAGTGACCTGGGAAACCCCTCAAGGGAATCTTAAGTTATATGGTGATGTTGAAATTAATATGGACGCGGCCAGTAAGAGCGGACAACTCACCTCATTACGTACCAGTGCAAATAAAGACTGGAAAGCAGGTAGCCGGGAGCAATGGGATATTAATGGACGAATTCTGATTGGCCTGGATGGTTATCGCCGCCTGAATAATGGCAACTTTGCGGGCTTTACCGTGCAGCCATTAGCTGACGTTGGCGGCAGCATGAACCTTGATGATGCGGCATTCTTCTTTGGCCATGAAAAAGACTGGAAAGTTAAAGTCGGCCGCTTTGAAGCTTACGATATGTTCCCACTGAATCAGGATACTTTTGTCCAGCACTCAGGGAACACCGCGAATGACTTATATAGTGACGGCTATGGCTACATCTATATGATGAAAGAGGGGCGTGGGCGCAGCAATAATGGCGGCAACTTCTTGGTAAGCAAATATCTGGGTAACTGGTATTTTGAAGTTAACACCATCTTAAAAGATGGTACTTCACTATTTGCCAATAGTACTTACCATGGCAATACGCTGGAAAACGAAAAAAATGTGGCTTATGTTCGCCCGGTTATTTCGTGGAAACAAGAGAGCCTCTCTGCGGCCATCGCCATGGAAAGTAACGTCATTAGCAATGCCTATGGCTACCGGGATGACCAGGGAGAGTGGCAGGATCAGTCTAAACGTAATGGTTATGGTGCCACCTTCACCTTTAATAATCAGGATAAAGACCCCGAAAATGGTATTGTGGCAAACTTGAGTTCGGCTTATATGGATGCAACCAATGAGAAGAACTTCAGTGCCGGTGCTAATATCTTATGGCGAAACTTTGAAATTGGTTATATCTACGCACATAACGACATTGAATATTTCAACAGTGCGAATGCTGGCGTGATAACTTCCGGGATATTAACCTCACCAGACAAATATGATGTGCACACAATTCATACCTCATATAAAATTGCCAATATTATGGATATGAATAACTTTAATTTATACCTTGGTGCCTACTGGTCTAAATTGGAAGTTGCTGAAAATAATAAAGTGGTGAATGGCGAAAACGATGATCGTTATGGCGTTCGTGCCAGATTTAAGTATTTCTTCTGATTTAATACCAGTGACTGGATAATAAATATTATTAATTAACTATTTAACTCGGATTATATATTTACTGAAATAAGCGCCTGTCTGCGGATTTAGGTCACTTTCACCTGTGGTATTTCCGCAGCAGGCGAGTTTTTTCTGCTTATCAATCACAGCTAAAATCACAGCTAAGCCGCCTGAGATAGGCCAAGAGACTGGCTAGAAAAGCGTGTTTCCCTAGCCCATAATTGCGGGGTGCTCCGCATTTCTAAACAAAACTTCAAGAGACTAAATATTTTTTGATACGGATCAAGACACATTTCCTTTGTTTAGTGTTAATGTTAATAAATCTCATTATCACTCCATGTGCGTTACTCAATTATGCGAATTTGGCACAAAATTATTCTACTTTGCTGCTGCTGGTGGCTTTCAGGTTCATTAGCGTGGGCCGCTGTGGATTACCAGCAACTGGTCAATGATATCCAATCCCGTCTTGATAAAACGTCTCAGCTCTATCAACAACAGAACAGTAATGAAGCCCGCACCACGGTGCAGATGGCGTATTTTGAACTATTTGAAAACCTAGAGGGGCCGATTCGCATCAATATCTCTGCCCAAAAGAGTTATCAGATGGAAGCGGCTTTTGGTGAAATCCGCCGCATGATTGGCGAGGGGCGGCCGCAAGCTGAGGTTGATAATAAAATCAACTGGCTTAAAAGTGAGCTGGCAGGGGTACTGCCCGTCCTGACTGATGGTCATAAGCTTACTGCTGAACAACAACATGCGGCATATGAAAACAGTGACATTGCGGTGTACTGGCAGCAGAGCTTCAAAATTATCGATGATTTATTGGCGCAGGCTATCAGTGAGTATCAGGCCGGCAATTTCGCCGCCGCCAGCCAGAGTGTGCAACAGGCGCACTATCAGGGCTTTAAAAACTCTGAAATGGAGATGTCAGTGCGGGGCAATCGTTCCGCACAAGACGCCGCCGCGATTAACCAACAATTCACTGCATTAATCGATTTAACCAGCAAACCTGACCAAATGACGGAGGTCGCTTATCGCGTCACGGGTTTGTTGCAAACCATTGAAGAGATACTGCCGGGGTTACCCACCACCCGGGAGCAGCAGCAAGTCAGCGCCGATCAACCCATTGTCGGGCAATCCTCTGCGGCAGGTGCTAATACTGATGAACAGGCCAATGCTGATTGGGCTGCGGTTTCCGACAAAATAAATCAGGCCATTACAGCTGCTATCGGCCAGTACCAAAAGGGGCAGACCGCACCTGCCATGCTGGCGGTACAGGACACCTATTTTGATCTGTTTGAAGCCAGTGGTATGGAGAACAAAGTTGGTTCACGTGATGCGGCGTTTAAATCAACACTAGAAGGCCACTTCACCCGCCTGGTTAGCCTGATGAAAGCGGGGCAGCCGGCCGAACAGTTGCAAGCTGAAGCAGTGGCCTTGCAAAACGATCTCTCCAGCGCGGTCGTGATGTTAGGTGGCGGGGATGAAACCAACTGGAGCCTGTTTATCTACAGCCTGCTGATCATTGTCCGCGAGGGTCTGGAAGCCTTGCTGATTGTGGCGGCTATCGTCGCTTATCTGGTCAAAAACAACCATCAGGACAAACTGCCGCTGATTCGCCAATCAGTCGTAGTGGCATTAATTGCCAGTGTACTCACCGCCTTTGTCTTCCAGTGGCTCTTTGCCAATTCAGGGCAAAGCCGCGAGTTGCTGGAGGGCTTCACCATGATGATCGCCGTGGTGATGCTGTTCTCCATGAGCTATTGGCTGCTATCCAAAACAGAAGCACGCCAATGGAAAGCCTATCTCGAAGGGAAGTTCTCCAAATCACTCAGTAGCGGCTCAATGATAGGGTTATGGCTAACCAGCTTCCTGGCGGTGTACCGCGAAGGGGCCGAAACCGTGCTGTTCTATCTGGCCTTGATGGGCGATGCCAGTAGCACCAGTGGCCACTTGTCGATTCTGGCGGGTTTTGGCGTTGGTTCTGTTTTCCTGCTGGTAGCTTATTTAGTCATGCGCTTTACCGTGGTCAAATTGCCGCTTAAACCCTTCTTTATGTTTACCGGTGGCTTTATGTATCTGATGGCGTTTGTCTTCGCCGGTAAGAGTGTCCTTGAGCTGATTGAGGGTAAATTATTTGAGCCGACCCTGCTACCGGGCGTACCTGAAATTAGTTGGTTGGGGATCTATCCATACCTGGAGACGTTGATTCCCCAAGGGATATTACTGATTGCTGCACTGATTGCCCTTTGGGTAATGCAACGGCGCGGTCATGCTATCCCAGCATAATGGTCCGGCATGATGCCGGTGTGAATTACGACAATGTACTTATCATTTGATACCAGAGGGTGTGCTACATGACCATGAAGAAAACGATTATTGCCAGCAGCATCATTGCCAGCATTTTTGCAGCACCGGCTGCTTTTGCCTTTAAAGAGTATCCAGCTGGCGAACCTATCAAAATTAATGATATGGAAATTGCGGCGGTCTACTTACAGCCGATTGATATGGAACCTCGCGGCATGGGCTTGCCAGCCGCGAAAGCCGACATCCATCTGGAAGCTGATATCCATGCAACTGAAGGCAATAAAAATGGTTTCGGTGCTGGCGAATGGATGCCCTACCTGACTATCGCTTACACCTTGGTGAATACTGACACAGGCGCTAAACAAGAAGGCACCTTTATGCCAATGGTTGCCAGCGATGGCCCACACTACGGCGCTAACATCAAAATGATGGGGGTGGGTAACTATAAAGTGACCTATCACATTAGCGAGCCATCCAAAGCCGGTTTACATCGCCATACAGATAGCGAAACAGGTGTTGGTCGTTGGTGGAAGCCGTTTGATGTGAGCTATGACTTTAAATATACCGGCTTGAATTGATAGTAATGGTCGCGATGACTAATGAGTGATCGCGGCTTTTTTTATTGATATAGAGCGGTCAGGCAATTGTTGCTATCAGCACCTATAAGTGCTGATCAGTGATAACTGGCAGGTGTTGTGATCTCCTTGCCCAAGGTGTGTGCTAATGAGTTATTTTTTTGTTTCCGTGCTACAAGCCTTTTTGCCCGTGGCCTTGCTACTGGGGTTAAGTTGGGTGATTCGTCCCGCCCCTGCATTGAGTCGGGTGGTATGGATAACAATACTTATGGCTATAGTCGGGATATGGGCCGGTACTCATTACCCTAAATCGCAGCAGTTGCAGTTAGTACTGGCGGGGATTCAACTTCTCGCGCTGTTGTTACTCTTATTCAGTCAATTCACTCCCCGCCGCTCATTAGGCTACTTCTGGCAGGCAGTTCTGGTATTCGGCGCAGCACTCAATTGGGGTAATAACCCTAATTTGGGGGCGTTTACCAACATCCATGTTATCAACACTGACCTGCTTCTCAATCTGGCGGCTATTATCGTCGCATTCGCTTGGGTAATTTTCTGTGCAGTATTATTGCTGATGATGATTCGGCAACTGCCACGCTGCCGCTGGCCGCTGTTACTGCTATTAACACTGCTACTCATTTTGCCGTTGAGTGGCGATGCTATCCTGCTACTGATGAAGTTGCAGGTGTTGCCGTTAACCAAATCACTGCTCAGTTATGTTGCTTTGGTGACTAACGGACATGCCTGGCTCAGCTATATTTGTGCGCTGCTACTGGCATTGACGACCCTCTGTTATCTGCTGCCGCTGCGCCATGCTCGCCAGATGGTCAGTGAAAATTCAGAGCCGATTGCTCACCGTAAAGCTTTGGCAGCTTACCGCAATGTGCGCAGGATTTTTGTGTTGGCTTTATTGGCATGGATTGTGGTGACGGGCGCGCAACTCTATTGGGACAAAGTGGCTTCTCAGCCGCCACAACTCTCCGAAGCCTTACCCGTCACGCTAGCCGCAGATGGCTTAGTCCATATTCCGGTAGAGCAGGTGCGGGACGGCAAGTTGCACCGTTTTGTTTGGGTCGCTGATGATGGCAAAGCCGTACGTTTCTTCATTATTAACCGCTATCCCGACCGCTTGCGCCTTAGTGTGGTCTTTGATGCCTGCCTGCTATGTGGCGACCAAGGCTACGTGATGGAGGGTAATCAGGTTATTTGTGTTGCTTGCGCGGTGCATATTTTCATTCCTTCTATTGGCAAAGCGGGGGGATGCAATCCGATTCCGCTGGAAGAGTGGCGAAGTGATGATAAAGAGCTGGTAATCCCCAAAGCCTCTCTGGAGGCCGGGGTCAATTACTTCACCACGGTTGTGACATTAGATGTCATTGATCCGGTTGATAAAACGCACCTGACTAACCAAAAAGCCGAATTTAAGTACAGTTATGGCGATAAAACCTACTTCTTCTCATCAGAGGCGAATTACAACCGTTTCCGCGATAGTCCAGAACAATTTGTCACCCCAGTTATCAGCAGTGAAGAGAGTGATACTCAGGAGAACCCATAATTATGTTGTGGCGTATGCTCAAGCAGTCTTGGTTTAGGAATGTCCGCCGCAAGTCGCTGGCCGTATTTACGGTATTCCTTGCCGCAGGGCTAATCTCTTCACTGTTGGCGGTGTCGATAGATATTGGCGATAAAATGTCCCGTGAGCTGAAATCTTATGGTGCCAATATTCTGATTGAACCTGCCGGTCAGGTTGCGCTGCCGTCGCTGTTTGGTGAGCAGAGTAATCCACTGAGTGGCCAGGATTTCCTGGATCAAGCTGAGTTGCCCAATATTAAGGACATTTTTTGGCGTAACAATATTGTCGGTTTCGCCCCATTACTCAGCGGTGAAACTGAGATCAATGGGCAGACTATTCCGCTACTGGGCACCTATTTTAATCAGCCAGTGGATGTGCCTGATGAAGAGGATTACCACACGGGTCAGCAAATTATCAGCCCATATTGGCAGGTCAATGGCGCTTGGCCGCAAGAGCCAATCAAGGCCGATGCTCACGAGGTTCAGGCGCTGCTGGGTAAACAATTGGCGCAACAAACCGGCTGGAAAACCGGCGATGAGCTGCATCTGAACGGCGTTTCTGGCCCGTTAACGGTGAAGATAAGCGGCGTATTGAGCAGTGGTGGTGAAGAGGAGAGCCGTCTGGTGTTACCGCTGGCAGCAGTGCAATCATTACTGGGGCTGCCGGGGAAAATTCAGGCCGTACGGGTATCGGCACTGACGGTGCCGGAAAACGAATTGTCACGTAAAGCGCGTGAAAATCTTGAGGCCCTCAACGCCGAAGAGTATGACCTGTGGTATTGCACCGCCTATGTCTCTTCAATCGCCCACCAACTAGAAGAGGCCATCTCTGGATCAGTGGTCCGGCCCATCTGGCAGGTGGCGGCATCGGAAGGGGTGGTGATTGAAAAAATACAGTTGCTACTGGCAGTCGTCACCGTGGCGGCGTTGATTGCCGCGGCCATGGGGATAGCATCACTGATGACCAGCACCATTATGGAGCGGGCTAAAGAGATCGGTTTGATGAAAGCATTAGGGGCGCGCCAGTGGCAAATTCTGATGTTGTTCTATCTTGAGGCCGCTATCAGTGGTCTGATTGGGGGCTTAGCGGGCTGTCTGGCGGGGTGGGGGTTAGCAAAAACCATCGGCTTGATGCTGTTTGGTGCGCCATTGAGCTTCGCCTGGATGGTGGTGCCATGTGTGTTGGTGATCTCGATTTTGATTGCGGTCATTGGTACTTGGTTCCCTGCGCGGCGTATCGCCAGCCTCTATCCGGTGGAGGTGCTCTATGGCCGCTAATCATCCGGCAGTGCAACATAAAGGTAGCCATAGCATGTTTTGGCGGCTCGTGCTCCGTGCCTTACGCTTGCGGATGCAGCGGGTCAGTGTGGTCTTTGCGGCACTGACTGTCGGTGCGGCGATTGTCACGGCTATGTCGGCCGTCTATTTCGATATTAATGCCAAGATGAGTCAGGAGTTACGCACTTTCGGCGCGAATTTCTATATCGGCCCTGGGCATGGCAGTTCATTTGAGCAAGCGCGATTCCAGCCAATCATTGATGCGGCCCCGAAAGGGCTTATCAACGCCTCCAGCCCCTATATCTATGGCATGGCGCGGACTGAACTGGAGAAAGTGGTGTTGATGGGGGTGTGGTTTGAATCCCTGCAACAGCTTGTGCCTTACTGGCAAGTCACTGGCAATTGGATTGGCGTCAGTTTTGATGATCGCAACGCGATGATAGGTGTCAAACTTGCGGAGCGGCTGCATGTCAAAGTGGGCGATACCCTCACCTTAGTCAGTGAAGGTGCGCGGCAGCGTCTGCAAATCAAAGGCATTGTTGAGGCTGGCGATGCCACCGATAACATGTTGATTGTTAACCTGGAACTGGCCCAGAAATGGCTCAATCAACCGGGGCATATCAGTAACGCGCTGCTTAGCGTCAGTAATGATGTGGGTCAGGTCGAGACTTTTGCCAGCCATCTGCGTGAACAATACCCTGACCTTGAAATTCGGCCAATTCGAAAGGTATCCGCCTCTGAAGGGCAGGTGCTCGATAAAATAAAAGGGCTAATGGGGTTGGTGTCAGTTGTGATTCTTATTTTGTCCTCCCTATGTGTCAATACCACACTGATGGCTATCGTGGGCGAGCGCGCGAAAGAGTTTGCCTTACAAAAAGCACTGGGAGCCAGTGGTGGTGACATTATTCGCCAAATGTTGACCGAAACCCTGATTATCTCGCTGGCTGCCGCAATTTGTGGTGCTTTGCTGGGCTATATATTGGCACAAGTCTTGGGGCAAACAGTATTCAGCGCGTCAATAGCCTTACGCGCCCCGGTATTACCGCTGACACTGGTATTGTCATTGTTAGTGGCCGCTGTTGCGGCAATTGTTCCCACCCGCCGGGCTATTCATATTGAACCCGCTAAAGTCCTTAAAGGAGAGTAGCAAATGACATCAAAGCTAACACAGGTGAAACCTGAGCAAGTTACGGATGCTGTCATTGAAACCCGGCACTTATATAAGCGTTTCGGGCAGGTGACGGCGCTGGAAGATATCAATATTCGCATCAATCGTGGTGAGTTTGTGGCAATTATGGGGGCATCTGGCTCAGGTAAAACCACGTTGATGAACATTCTGACTTGCCTGGACACGGTAAGCGAAGGGCAGGTGTTGCTCGATGGCATTGATGCTGCGGGCCTGGATGAAGAGGGGCGCCGGAAATTTCGGGCTGACAAAATAGGGCTGGTTTTCCAGCAGTTCCACCTTATCCCCTACCTGACGGCGCTAGAAAATATTATGTTAGCGCAGCATTACCACAGTGTGGTGGATGAAGAGGCGGCGCGGCAAGTATTGGAGCAGGTTGGGATGACGCCACGTATGGGTCACTTACCCAGTCAGCTTTCTGGTGGCGAACAACAGCGGGTATGTATTGCGCGCGCACTGGTCAATCAGCCGCCGATTATTTTTGCCGATGAACCTACCGGCAACCTTGATGAAGAGAATGAACAGCGGGTCTTGGATCTGTTAAACCATATTCATCGCCAAGGTAGAACCATCGTTATGGTTACTCACAATCCAGACTTAGGCTGTGTTGCTGATCGGATAATCCGACTCCAGCACGGTAAATATCTTAACGAAGAGAGTCGTCATCATGTGGCTTAACGGGTTAAAAACGGTGGGCCTTTGTAGTCTGCTATTGCTGCTTAGCGCCTGTAAACAAGAAGATGTTGCGGTGGGGGAAGTGGCCCCGCAACTGGCAGCTTATGATATGCAAGGTAAACCGGTCGCACTCGATCAATGGAAAGGTAAACAGATATACCTCAACTTTTGGTCGGCAAGCTGTGGCGGTTGTCTGGCTGAAATGGCAACACTGGATAAGCTGAGTCAGCAATATCAGAATGATATTGTGGTGGTAGCTATCAACACCGATCCGGCGCAGGTGGATATCAACCCGGTATTGGTGCAACGCAATCTCAGCTACCCTGTCATTCGTGATCAACTGGGTATCACGCAGGAGCGCTATCAGGTTATTGGCACGCCAACCTCTTTTCTGATTGATCAAAGCGGCAAGGTAACTGAATTGCATCAGGGTGCACGTAATGAGAAGGATTTGACGGCGTTGTTCCAACAATGGGCAACGGGTGCATAATGAAATTAATGCTGTTGGCTCTGGGCATGATGACGTTTAGCTTAACCACACAGGCGGCCACTGACGGTGAGCATATCTATAAACAAACCTGTTCAAGCTGCCATGGGCGTTTGGCTGACAGGAAAGGTTTGGATAAAGCTCCTCCGCTAATATCATTATCTCGCAATGAAATAGTTGACGGCCTCACTGCGCGGCGTGATGGCAAGATTGTCGGCAGGGGGAATAAAGCCAAAGCGCATCTGTCAGATGACGATATCCAAAAGCTTGCTGATCATATTGAAAACCTAAAAATAGCCAAGCCTAAAGCCCCTTGATATCTTGGCGTGATGCTATTTGATTGATTTTTAAAATTAAATTCGCGTAGGGTTATCACTAAATAGGCGTTTTCTTGCTGCTTCATTTGATCAGATGAATGCTGTATTATATGTTGCATATAAAATGCATCTTTAGGTTATTTGAGGAGTATCAGCATGGAAAATAGATCAACGCTACTTTGCTATAAAAAGTTACCTCTCTGGAACAGTAGTGATGTGCCAGCGATGTTTCGTGAGAAACACAATACCAAAGCAGGCACTTGGGCCAAACTCACTATTCTCAGCGGGGAGATGGATTTTCTGATTCTGGATGAAGCAGGAAACACCCTGGAAAGGCACTCATTTTCAAATGAACATCAGCCACCGTTTATTGAGCCACAAGTTTGGCACCGTATTGCAGCTTGCTCAGATGATCTGCAATGCCAGCTTAGTTTTTACTGCACAGCAGAAGATTTTTACCATCAGAAATACAATTTAACCCCGACACACTCCGAAGTGATTGAAGCGGTAAAATGGGTTCAACCGGGTAAAGCATTAGATTTAGGTTGTGGTTCCGGGCGTAACTCGCTATACCTGAATTTATTGGGTTTTGATGTTACGGCGCTGGATAAGAGTGCCGATAGCATCAGTAACTTACAGCAGATCATTGCACAAGAAGAACTGCAAAAAATAACGGCCAATAGCTACGACATCAATGAGGCCAGTTTGGATAACCGCTACCACTTTATTCTGTCGACGGTGGTTTTGATGTTCCTGCAACCGGAAAGAATCCCCCATATTATTAACAACATGCAAGAGTGTACCTTGCCCGGTGGTTATAATCTGATTATCTCCGCCATGTCGACTGATGACTTCCCCTGCACGGTGCCATTCTCCTTTACGTTAAAGTCAGGTGAGTTAAGCCATTACTATAAAAATTGGGAAATTATTAAGTACAACGAAGATGTTGGGCAATTGCATAAGACTGACGCCCAAGGCAATCGGATAAAATTACGTTTTGCGACCTTGCTGGCGAAAAAACCATAATTGCAGCCTCGAATAAAGCTTGCCGCTGCGTGATATTCAAAATCTCATACTACATTGCGGTTAATTTAACGGGCGGTAAGTTGGGGCGTTCCTATCACGGCTAGTGAATGCTGTTGAGAATTATTAATTAACTTTATTGATAATCATTATCACTGAGTGTAATAATACCACCATACAGGTTCCGCGGAGTATGGATTGTGTCGAATGCAGCTGAAGTGATTATCCCTTCAACAACGGCGATTTCTGATGAAATCGCCAGTTTGTTTGCCCGTACATTCGTACACTTCTCAGAAACCTTTCATGTGGATGCGGTTGTCATACCGCAAGAGAGTCTGACACTGAACCAATGGTCTGCTGACAGCTGTTTGCCACGATTGATGCAAGCGTATGAAAATAGCTACTACCACGATGGTGCACTAACAGCGAATCATAAAGCACTGCACTCACTCTGGGGGCAGTGGTATTTTGGCCTGGTTATTCCACCTATCATATTGATGTTACTGGTATTACCCGCAACTATAGAGACTCGCCCGGAAAGATTTCGCATTAAATTTCATACGACGGGGCGACCTGAAGCTATCTATTATCAGCACAGCTGGTTGGACAAATCGCCCTCGTCGCTATTGGCGCGTCTCTATTTACTACTCGATCACCATATTATTCCTATTATGGAGAAAATAGCGCATCAGCCGCAGGCTAATATCCGGTTGATATGGAATAACATTGGCTATTTGATGTTTTGGTATCTACGTGAATTCAGCAATAAGCTGGGTGAAATTGAAGGTTTTGACGATATTATTGAAAACCTTTTTCTCTCCCCATATTTGCCTGACGGGCGAGAAAATCCACTCTTTCGCACTGTTATTCTGCGTAATGGCAGTATGCAGCGCCGTACATGCTGTCAACGTAATAAGCTACCTGGGGTGGGCAGTTGCCTCGATTGCCCGGTTGAATCTCGCCCATAATAACCCGCCTGGCTGCAACTTCAGTGACTTTGGGTATATGATTCAACTCACAGATAAAGAAAAGAGTTGAGGGCAGTTTCGGTGAATAACGAAAAGATTGCGCATTTAGACGCGGTAAGTCATAACGCCCGTAGGGTAATGGAACGAGAAGGGATAGATGCTTTGGTGGTCACAGTATGTGATAATTTTTATTATCTGACTGGGTTTGCTAGTTTCTTTATGTATACCTTCCGGCATACCGGCGCGGCCGTTGCTATCATGTTTCGCGATGACACCACTCCTTCGCAAATCATTATGAATGAGTTTGAGGCTGCCAGCACACACTTTGATATGCCCAATATGGAGCTGAAAACTTTTCCAGTATGGGTTGATGTCGACGATCCACGTAATCCGCTCAATCATCAGAAAAAAAGTGAGCGCCCGATTGGCCCGCCAGTTGAAGCTGTTTTCGGCTTAGTTAAAGCGGCGCTGGAAAGTGCGGGCGTAATGAATAAGACAATTGCTATTGAATTAAATGCAATGTCCAACGGCGGTAAAAGAGTGTTGGATCAAGTGGCCCCAGGGTTAAAATTGGTTGATTCCGCCCCGTTATTTAACGAAATAAGAGTGATAAAAAGCCCGTGGGAGATAAAACATCTACGAAAAAGCGCTGAAATTACCGAATATGGTATTGCTTGTGCGGCTAAAAAAATTCGTGTCGGTTGTACCGCTGCGGAATTAACCGCCGCATTTAAAGCGGCCGTCATGACGTTTCCGGAAACTAACTTTTCGCGTTTCAATCTTATTGCGGTTGGCGATAACTTCTCACCTAAAATTATTGCGGATGAGACGCCGGCCAAAATGGGGGACTTAATTAAGTTTGATTGCGGTGTTGATGTTGCCGGCTATGGTGCGGATTTGGCAAGAACCTTTGTGTTAGGGGAACCAGACCCACTGACGCAGCAGATCTATGACACCATCAGAATCGGTCATGAACATATGTTATCGATGGTAGCACCTGGGGTGAAATTAAAAGATGTTTTTGATTCCACCATGGAGGTCATCAAAAAGTCAGGCTTGCCGCACTATAATCGAGGTCATCTCGGGCATGGCGATGGTGTATTTTTAGGATTAGAAGAAGCCCCCTTTGTGAGTACATTGGCAACTGAAACCTTTCGTCCTGGAATGGTATTAAGTCTCGAAACACCTTATTACGGTATTGGTGTTGGTTCAATTATGTTAGAGGATATGATTCTCATTACCAATAACGGCTTCGAGTTTTTAAGTAAATTGAACCGTGACTTAGTGCGCTACCATTAATTTGTTCACAATATCTCACTTTACGTGAATTAAATTCATCTGTGTGAATAGCTCCTCGGTTCTTTCCGTGCACTTATTTACCTTTTACGGGAGCAGATGTGTAGGCTCCCGTAAATAATAATATTAGTCATATAAAATAGTATGTTAGAGCACAGGAGTGGTTTAACTCTATTGTTAATAGTATTCTCTTGGTTATTTGTTATTTTGAAATAGTTCTATTAATAATGATAACGGAAGTGATAGTCGACCTTGCCAATAATAGTGTGAGTTTGTGATCCTAAATATAAAGAATATTTTATATAATCAAAATTCTAAGCAGTAAGTGGCGTCATAAAACCAAATCGTGCGGCCTTTTCACAGGATACTGTGTCGCGATATTCACTTAGTGAAAATATTTTATCTCCAATCATTGGATTTTCACGATACTTTTAACTAAGATTATTCTTAAGTGTGCTGGAATTGACGCATATACCACATTTTCACCTCTATTAATCGCTGGAATAACAATATTCTATAATAACTCGACAACAGTATTTTCTTTCAACTATCCTATGTAACATGCTGTAATACATTCTAAGGACTTCATTTCATCATAATTCCATAATGAAAAACGGAAGTTCGTGAAGTGGCTTTTCTTGATCATCAAACAAGTTGCTGGCTTAAGGGTTATATAATGTATAACGCATTTACGACACTGCTGCGCCCATTGCATCGGCACAGAATTACTTTATTAGCGCTATTAATTTCCGGCCTTGCAGTTAACCCCGTCATGGCAGAAACACAGTATGATTCATTAATCATCAAAGCCAGAGCAGGGGATACTGCGCCGGTTCTTGACTATTTACAAAAACAATCTAGCGCAGGCCCACTTAATAGCGGCCAAGTTGATGACTGGCTACAGATAGCCGGTTGGGCAGGGCGCGATCAAGAAGTGATCGACGTTTACGAAAAATATCACTCATCAATGAATCTCTCCTCGCGTGGATTAGCGGCTGCGGCGCGGGCTTATCGCAACGAAAAACGTTGGGATCAAGCTTTGGCGCTATGGCAAAGCAGCTTGAAGAAAGACCCGACCAACCCTGATCTTATCACCGGCATGATCATGACACAGGCGGACTCGGGGCGTGGCGGTGAGGCTTTACAGCAGGCAAAAGCGTTAGCCGAGCGTGATCCCTCCGCGAAAAACTACATGACACTCTCTTACCTGAGTCGGGCCACTAACCGCAATTATGATGCGTTGCAGGCTTCCAGTGAGGCGGTACGATTAGCTCCTGAGTCTGAGGAAGTATTAAAGAATCACCTTGAAACCTTGCAAAGAAACCGTATTGCCGATCCGGCGTTGCAGCTTGCTAAAGAGAATCCGAAGCTGGTCACCGCAGAGCAATATCGGCAGCTTGAGAGAGATGCCGCGGCGGAACAGGTTCGTATGGCGGTGCTGCCAACGCGCAGCGAAACGGAACGTTTCTATATCGCCGATCAGGCACTGGCAGACTATCAGGATTTGTTAACCCGTTGGAGCAAAGATCCTGAGGCTCAGGCAGATTACCAGCGCGCCCGTATTGATAGGTTGGGTGCATTGCTGGTGCGCCGTAATACTGTTGAGCTGATTAAAGAGTATGAAGCGATGGAGGCGGAAGGCTACAAAATGCCTGACTATGCCCGTCGCTGGGCCGCTTCTGCTTATATTGATCGCCGGATGCCAGAAAAAGCTGCGCCGATCTTGACCAGCCTGTACTACGCCGATGGTAAAACTTTCCGCAACAGTGATGACTTGCTTGATGCTGATGATCTCTATTATGCACTGAATGAAAGTGAGCAATTGGATAAAGCGCATCAATTTGCTAAGAACTATAGCGAGCAAACGCCATACCAAGTTGGGGTTTACGGCCTGCCGGGTAAAGAGCCTAATGACGATTGGATGGAGGGGCAGACGCTGCTGGTTCAGTCCCTGGTGGCGCTTAATGACCTGCCCGCAGCACAGAAAAAGCTGGAGACACTCTCCAGTACTGCCCCTGCTAACCAGAATCTACGTATCGCCTTAGCCAGTGTCTATCTGGCCAGAGATCTGCCGCGTAAAGCTGAGCAAGAGTTGAAAGCCGTTGAGTCCCTGGCACCACGCAGCCTTATTTTGGAACGTGCACAAGCTGAAACCGCGATGGATTTACAGGAGTGGCGTCAGATGGAGTTGCTGACCGATGATGTGATTACTCGCTCACCGGAAGACGTGCCGTCGCAAGAGCTAGATCGCCAACGCAAAGTCCACCATATGTATGAGCTGCGTATTCTCGGTAACCACACGCTCTCCTCCAATAGCCCGGTTAGTGGTAGCAAAGATTTTGGTATTGAAACCCTGCTGTATAGTCCGCCGATAGCGGATAACTGGCGGGTATTTGGCGGTGGTAACTATGACAATGCGCAATTTGAAGAGGGTAAGGGCATTAATCGCGTGATGCGTTTAGGTGGAGAGTGGCGATCGCGTGACCATTGGGCTGAGGCCGAAGTGAATAACCAGAATTACGGTTTCGGCAATAAAACCGGTGCCCGGTTAGCCACTTGGTACGATTTTAATGATCACTGGCGGGTCGGGGGCCAGGTCGAAAGATTGGCTAAAGAGACCCCACTGCGCGCGTTGAAAAACAATATCACCGCCAACAGTGCTTCTGCCTTCGTGCTATGGAAGGCAGATGATCGACGTGATCTTGAGTTTAACGTCACACCATCAGATTTCTCTGACGGCAACAACCGTTGGGAATATGAGCTTAATGGGCGTCAGCGCATCTGGACCGGGCCATATCTGACGGCTGACTTCAGTTTGGGCCTGGCTGCGAGCCATAACACCAAAGAAGATGTGATCTACTACAACCCGAAAAGTGATTTCACTTACCTGCCGGCAGTGACCCTGAATCACATTATGTATCGCCACTATAAGACCGTCTGGAGCCAGCAAATACAGCTTGGCGTGGGGGGCTACTGGGAGAAAAATTATGGTAATGGCCTGGTCACCACGGCAGGTTATGGGCAACGTATTCAATGGAATGATGTTGTCGATGCTGGTGTAGCAGTTACCTATGATAAACGCCCTTATGATGGTGTCCGTGAGCATGACCTTTCGCTCGCTTTTGATTTGAATTACCGTTTCTAAGGGATCAGCGCTATGGCGAAGATACTATTTATTATCCGGATACTCGTAGTAGGAATGATAACGCTACTGGCCTCCGTGTGTTATGCCGAAAAACCGGTATTTGTTCCTCCGGCCGAGCGTGCGTTACCGCTAAGTGAAAGGCCATGGCAAAAAAATACCTTTGTGGTTATTGCTTATCATGATGTTGAAGATGACTCGGCAGATCAGCGCTATCTGTCGGTAAGAAGCAGTGCATTAAGTGAGCAGTTGGCGTGGTTGAAAGATAATCGCTACAACGTGGTTTCTGTCGATCAGATTTTGGCGGCCCGCAATGGGGGAACGCCACTGCCAAACAAAGCTATTTTGCTCACTTTTGACGATGGTTACCGCAGTTTTTACACGCGGGTGTATCCGCTGTTAGAAGCAAATAATTTTAGCGCAGTGTTGGCACCGGTAGGCACCTGGATTGATACACCGCCCAATAAAAAGGTCGATTTTGGTGGTTTAAGTACCGATCGCGATCGTTTCCTGACCTGGAAAGAGATCGCCGAAATGTCTAAATCAAAACTGATTGAGATAGGTGCGCATACCTATGCCTCACATTATGGTGTGATTGCCAACCCACAGGGGAATACTGAACCGGCGGCGGCCAACCTGATCTATGATCCAAAGACGAAGAAATATGAAACCGAAGCGGCATTCAAGCAGCGGATGGAAAAAGACGTTTCGTTAATTACTCAGCGGATTATCAAGGCCACAGGGAAACAACCGCGGGTCTGGGTTTGGCCATACGGTGCGCCAAACGGCACAGTATTAACTATCTTACGCCAGCAGGGTTATCAAATGGCGATGACCCTCGAACCGGGCATTGCTAACGTCAATGACCTGATGAATATTCCGCGTATCTTGATCAGTAATAACCCCTCGCTGAAAGACTTTGCCCAGTTGGTCACCTCGGTACAAGAAAAAGATATTATGCGGGTGGCACATGTTGATTTGGATTATCTCTACGATCCAGATCCGGCACAGGAGAAGGAAAATCTCGATAAACTGGTGCAGCGGATCTCTGATTTACGTGTTACCACGGTGTTTTTACAAGCTTTTTCTGACCCCAAAGGGGATGGCAATATCCGGCAGGTCTACTTCCCTAACCGCTGGATCCCAATGCGTCAGGACTTGTTTAACCGCGTAGCCTGGCAATTAGCCTCTCGTCCAGATGTCGATGTGTATGCCTGGATGCCAGTGCTGGCCTTTGACATGGACCCATCTTTGCCCCGCATCACCCGTATTGATCCGAAAACTGGCAAAACAAGCATCGATCCAGACCAATATCGCCGGCTGTCGCCATTCAATCCAGAGGTTCGGCAGCGCATCATTGATATCTATCGCGATATGGCCTACAGCGCACCTATTGATGGCATTCTCTATCACGACGATGCAGTGATGTCTGATTTCGAAGACGCCTCGCCGGATGCTATCCGCGCCTATGAGAAAGCTGGCTTCCCAGGTTCGATTGCCACTATTCGCAACGATCCCGAAACCATGGCGCGCTGGACCCGCTATAAGAGTAAATATCTGGTTGATTTCACAAATGAATTAACAAAACAGGTACGTGATATTCGTGGCCCGCAAGTAAAATCAGCACGTAATATATTCGCTATGCCAATTTTAGAACCGGAAAGCGAAGCATGGTTTGCGCAGAATCTTGATGATTTCCTGGCTAACTATGATTGGGTTGCCCCGATGGCCATGCCATTAATGGAGAAAGTGCCGCTATCTGAGTCAAAAGAGTGGCTATCGCAACTGGTTAATAAGGTTGCAGAACGCCCTGGCGCACTGAATAAAACTGTATTTGAACTGCAATCGAAGGACTGGACCAAGCCTGAAGGCAGCAATGCTATTAGCGGCCCGATATTGGCAGGATGGATGCGCCAGTTGCAGTTAAATGGCGCGCAAAATTTTGGTTACTATCCGGATAACTTTATCACTGGCGAACCACCGCTAAAAGATGTCCGCCCTGTGCTATCTTCTGCCTGGTATCCTTTATATGATCGATAGAATTATTGCGTTACTCATCCTATGCCTGGTATTGAGCATTCCTGCGGGAATGATCCTGCTCTTTACCGGTGACGTACTGCTGAATTTTGTTTTCTTCTATCCGCTCTTTATGTCCGGTATCTGGATAACCGGCGGCCTCTATTTCTGGCTACGCCGGGAGAGACATTGGCCGTGGGGCGATGATGTGCCAGCGCCGGAGCTGAAAGGTAACCCGTTGGTGTCGATTTTAATCCCTTGCTTTAATGAGGGGTTAAATGCGCGGGAGACCATTCACGCGGCATTGGCACAGACCTACACCAATATCGAGGTTATCGCGATTAACGATGGCTCCAGCGATGATACCGCCCAAGTGCTGGATTCGTTGCTGGCCGAAGATCCTCGTCTGCGAGTGATTCATCTGGCCCATAATCAGGGGAAAGCCATTGCCCTGCGCATGGGAGCTGCGGCGGCGCGCAGTGAATATCTGGTCTGCATTGATGGTGACGCCTTACTGGACAAAAAAGCGGTGCCTTATCTGGTCGCGCCACTGATTGCCAACCCGCGCACCGGCGCTGTCACCGGCAACCCGCGTATCCGCACCCGCTCAACCTTGATTGGTCGTGTTCAGGTTGGCGAGTTCTCCTCTATTATCGGGCTGATTAAGCGGACGCAACGTGTCTATGGTCAAGTCTTCACCGTTTCTGGTGTGGTGGCCGCTTTCCGCCGTAGAGCGCTAGCGGATGTGGGCTACTGGAGCCCGGATATGATCACGGAAGATATTGATATCAGTTGGAAATTGCAGGTTAGACACTGGTCAGTATTTTTTGAGCCTCGGGGTTTGTGCTGGATTTTGATGCCAGAAACTCTAGGGGGCTTGTGGAAACAGCGCCTGCGCTGGGCGCAGGGCGGGGCAGAAGTCTTCCTGAAGAATATGTTCAAGCTATGGCGCTGGCGTAATCGCCGGATGTGGCTGCTGTTCCTGGAGTATTCGCTCTCTATCACTTGGGCCTTTACTTACCTGTTCAGCATCACTCTATTCCTGCTGGGTCTGGTGATCCCACTGCCGCCGGGAATTCATGTGCAAACGGTCTTCCCGCCAGCCTTTACCGGGATGGTATTGGCCTTAACCTGTCTGTTGCAGTTTGCTATCAGCCTGGTGATTGAACGACGCTACGAGCCTAAACTGGGTAGTTCTCTGTTCTGGATTATCTGGTATCCGATGGTCTACTGGATGCTCAGTCTGTTTACCACTGTGGTTGCGTTTCCCAAGGTCATGCTCAACACCAAGCGTAAACGTGCGCGTTGGGTGAGTCCAGATCGTGGAATAGGGAGAGTTAAACCATGAATGAACCCCTGATTCATACCGAGCAGCGGGCTTTGCCCCGCTGGATCGACATCATCATTACCGCGTTGGCCTGGTTCGGTTTTATCTTTCTGTTTGTGAAAGGATTTCTGGATATGATCGACCGGGCGCCGCACATGGGGCCAATCCCGTTTCGGCTCTACATTCTCAGCGGCCTGACCACCATCGCCCTGTATGCGGCCATTGCGTTATTTAATGCTGTGATCATTATTATCTGGGCCAAGTACAACCAAATCCGTTTTCAGGTTGAACGCCGTGGTCATCGGCCACATCTGGATGATGAGGAGCTGGCGAACAGCATGGATATCTCGGGCGAGATGATAGCCCAGTTGAAGGCTGGCACCTGTCTCACGTTATACAACGATGAGCACGGGCAGATCCTTGAGGTCAAAGAGGGGCTACAACTGCCAACTGTCGCTCCGGTGGTTAATTTACGCCGAGGGTGATGGGCAATAATCTCTGGATACTTGAGGTCAGTGACCATCAGGCGCTGATATCGGGTATTCAGGGATAGCCGTTATGATTTTAGCCCTGCTTCTGAGATAGATGCCGCAAAACACCACTTTCTTTTATTACCCCTCCTTATATATTGTTATGATCTGGCTAAAATTATAGTGTGAAGTCACCATTGAGTTTCGTCATAACAGCTATTTCTCTGGCAGTTGAATTAAAAAGGGAGCACACAGTGAAGCAAAACGATTTCGGACAAACTATCGGAGCAGAACTATTGGATTGGCAAGCCGCACTGTTGCCGCAGCGGGAAATTTTGCCGGGCCATTTTTGCTATCTCGCTCCAGTCAATGCAGATAAACATGAGGCCTGCTTATATCAGGCGTATCACATGGTCAAAGATGCAGATGACTGGACCTATTTTTATTGTGAGCGACCGGAAAATGAAGCCAGTTTTCATCAATATTTGCAAACATTAATCAATAGTACAGATTCTCTCCACTATACGGTGGTTGATGCCCAAATGGGCCTCGCATTAGGCACTGCTGGCTTACAGCGAATTGATGAAAAAAATGGTGTTATCGAGATAGGCTCGGTTAATTGGTCACCGCGATTAAAGCGCAACTCGGCAGGGACTGAGGCGATATATTTACTCTTACATTACGTCTTTGACAAATTAGGATATCGTCGCTGTGAGTGGAAATGTGATTCATTGAATGAGCCGTCAAATGCTGCGGCATCTCGCTTTGGTTTCCAATTCGAGGGGCAATTTCGTCAGGCTATCGTGACGAAAGGGCGCAATAGAGACACCAATTGGTATTCAATCACTGACCGCGAGTGGCCATTAATTAAGCAGGCATTTAATGATTGGCTGGCTATGGAAAACTTTGATAGTCAGGGCAAGCAAAAAGCGCGTTTGCAGGATTTAAGAATCAGCCGTTAGTAATAATCAGATTAATAATATTTAATACTATCCCCTTGAATTACCTATTGATGATTAGATTTCGCCTTTACTTAAAGCTGCGATAAAAAGGGTAAGGGCGAAATAGCAGCACGAGATTAATGCAGGAAGCAAAACGGGGCTAAATAGTATAGCGCGATTTGAAAAATGATTAGAGTGAAAAATAAACAAATAAAAAATTATATATTTTTTGCATTTTGATCGCGCGAAAGTTAAGAGTGTCATTATACTGTAATCATCTGGCGGTATTTTTCACACGGTGCATAGCTTAGGCTGTTGTTTATCACTGCGGGGATCGCTAATGGTAGAGTCCATGATTGGGCTGTTAAGACAAGAGCAAAGTTTTACTCAAGCGACTCGCTGTGACGAGGGCTTCCCCTCCGACTCTCAATTTCCAGCACTACTGTCAGTCTCTACCCCTGATCTATTATCACCAACATTTTTGTTCCCGCTATTTATATCCCTTAAGACCCCCCGTTGCGATACTGTTTTCACTCCAGCTATTAGGCAGCTTGAGTGTTTATATTATACGCATTTTTCATTGGCTACTATTGGCTGCGAAGGAAGCCAAAACCTCATCCGTATGTGAAACATAATCGCGCAGGCAACTTCTGCTGCGGTAGGTGAAACAAACTGTAAGGTGCCACTATGGGAAGACAGAAAGCAGTGATCAAAGCTCGTCGTGAAGCAAAACGCGTCATTAGACGTGATTCACGTAGCCATCGTCAGCGTGAGGAAGAGAACGTGACATCGTTAGTGCAAATGGGCGGTGTTGAATCAATAGGTATGGCACGGGATAGCCGTGATACCTCCGTTATTCAGGCGCGTACGGAAGCTCAAGGTCATTACTTATCAGCCATAGACAGTAAACTGCTCATCTTCGCCACTGGTGAAGCGGGGTGTGGTAAAACCTTTATCAGCGCGGCCAAAGCCGCTGAAGCACTGATTCACAAAGAAGTTGATCGAATTATTGTAACGCGGCCTGTATTACAGGCGGATGAAGATCTGGGCTTCCTGCCCGGTGATATCTCGGAGAAATTCGCGCCTTACTTCCGCCCGGTGTATGACATTCTGTTACGCCGACTCGGCTCCTCTTTCATGCAATATTGTCTGCGTCCGGAAATTGGCAAAGTGGAAATTGCGCCATTTGCTTATATGCGAGGGCGTACCTTTGAGAATGCGGTGGTGATCCTCGATGAGGCACAAAACGTGACCGCCAGCCAAATGAAGATGTTTCTGACCCGTCTCGGTGAAAATGTCACGGTTATCGTAAATGGCGATATCACCCAATGCGACCTGCCGCGTGGTGTGAAATCAGGTCTTAGTGATGCGCTGGAGCGTTTCGCTGAGGATGAAATGATTGGCATTATCCGCTTTGACAAACAGGACTGTGTCCGCTCAGCGCTGTGCCAACACACATTGAATGCCTACTCATAACGCCAGTTTCTGAAGAGTTGACCCGATAAAAAAGGGCAAGCGCGATAAACGCTTGCCCTTTGCTTTCAATGAAAAAGCTGATAAATAGCCGCTACAGCATAATGGTCATCATGTAAGCGGCAAACAGTGCCAAATGGGCGGTGCCGTTCAAGACGTTGGTTCTGCCGGTGGAGAATGAGATCTGCGACAGAATCAGGACGCTAACCATCACCACGATATGTGGCGCTTCCAGACCAAAGGTCAACTCTTGCCCGGTCAGCACTGCTATTAGTGTCACCGCAGGAACTGTCAGTGAGATGGTCGCCAGCACTGAGCCGAAGAACAGGTTCATGGCGCGCTGCACCTGATTTGCCAGCACTGCTTTTAAAGCGCCCAAGCCTTCTGGAGAGAGGATCAGCAGGGCAATCAGGAAGCCTGTAAATTTGGCCGGTGCATTCAACTCAGTCAGCAGTGCTTCCAGTGGGTTAGCATCAAATTTGGTGACTGCAATCACCGCGACCAGATGAACCAACAACCAAAGTGTATGCCACAGGCTGCTGTGAGACGACGGCTTACCGTGCGGGTCACTGGGATCATCACCTTCGTCTTCGTGTTCATAGACAAATAGGTTCTGGTGCGTTTTGGTCTGGATCAGCAGGAAAACGCCATACATCGCCGCCGAAATGGCCGCGACAACCAGTGACTGTGCCACGGTAAAATTACCGCCGGGCAGGGTGCCGGGTAATACCAACACAATGATCGCCAGTGGAAAGATAGCCATCAGATATTGTTTGATACCCACCAAATTGACGTGCTGAGTGGCAAATTTACGCCCACCTAGCAGTAACGAGACACCCACCAATCCACCGATCACAATCATGATGATGGAGTAGAGTGTATCGCGCATCAACGCGGGGGCGGCATCGCCGGTTGCCATCATGGCCGAGATCAGGCTGACCTCAAGCACCACCACTGACAGACTGAGGATCAGAGAACCATAGGGTTCACCTAAGCGGTGTGCTAACACGTCGGCATGGCGAACCACGCTGAAAGCGCTGCTCAGAATACCCACCAGGGCAATCAGGTTGATAATGATAACGGCGGTGAAATTGCTGGTATTGCCCCAGATATTAAGAATAACCAGCGCAATAATGGGCAGAATAAGGGAGTATTCGTGATGGCGTGATTTAGATCGGCCAGGATCATTTTGCGACTTCATTTTGAGAAGGCTCCTGATAACTTTACTCTATTAAACGGGCATTACAGCCATTTAACGATAATTAAGCGCCATATTGCAGGCTAAGTAGCCTTAAGACTAACAAATAACAGGAAATTGTCGCAGAAAATTTACAAGGTTTTAACTGGGCATGGTCAAAAAAGCGCAAGAAAAAGGGGCGTCACCAGGTAATACCCCTTGATTTTTAGGGATTAATTGAGACTAATCGTCAATGTTGTCCATAACTTCGTGGCGCTTATGATGGTAGTCCTCTTCATTCAGCCCTTCACGCCAGTAAGGGATGGCATAGAGTTGTTGGCGCTCACCGCCTTTTTCACGGCGCAAATAGCGGCGTAACTGCACCACCAGACTATCTTCACCGGCAATCCAGAAGGCCGACTCTGCCATCGACAAATTCAGTGCGCAGAATTGGGTAATCACCTGCTGCGTTTTCTCGGTACCACCAATCACCCAACTGAGTTCAACAGCGGCAGGCTTGATCAGCTCCAGCACATCTTGTGGCGTATTCACACGAATAATGGCATGGCCTTTAGCATCAGCAGGCAGGGACTCCAGCAGTGCGGCAATGGCAGGGAGCGAAGAGGGATCGCCAACCAGATAGCGGTAAGTTGCCGCAGGCAGCAGAGTTTCAGGCCCACCGGGATTGGTGATGCCTAACCAGTCACCGGGCCTGGCATTGCGGGCAAAATTTACCGCCGGGCCACTGTGGTCATGGATAGCGAACTCAATATCTATCTCACATAACTCTGGGCGGATAGCCCGCACTGAGTAGGTGCGAACAATCGGGCGCACTTGTGCCGCTGGCCACACCGGGCCTTTCTCACCAAGCACCGGTAACTCCGGTTGCGTTTGACCCGCTAAAGGCAGAAATATCTTCAAATGCGCGCCACCACACTGTGGCGGATAGTTGTGCAAAGTGGGGCTAGCAAAGGTAATGCGGCGCAGATGAGGTGAGATATCCACCACTTTTTTCACCTGGACCAGGCGGGGCGGGGTTGGGCGATATTTGGGCTTTACTGCAGTAGATGTTGTGGTCACAGTTTATCCTGATTAGCGGCTGGCGGAGTATGCAGGCCATCAGCCAATATTGAGAGTAGCAATTAAAGCAATAAATCATGCCAATAATCAATAGTAATGATAACTATTATCAAAAAGAAGGATTATATTACCTTAAAAATAATAGGGCTGGGTTATAGCTGCAAGATAAAAACTTAACTTAATTACTGGGAAGAGATCCCGTGTCGTATTTAATTATTTATTTAAGTCGCGTGAACCAGATGATATATAACGGAGGTGTATTGGTTATTTCACATTTTATTATTTTTTATCATATAGTTAATGCTGGCTTGACTATTAAGTGGTTTTAATTTGATGGGTTATGATTTTAACTATAAGTTATTTTACCCCATACGTAATGGTTTTTTACACAAACACAAGGAGAGTTATCATGCCTAAGCAAAAGCTGCCTGAAGTTAATTATCTTATTGATGGTTATTTAGATGGACCTAAAGAAATAAGCCTTGGGGTATATACAATAATAGCCAACAAAAATAAGGAGGTTAAAATTCTGGTACCAGAAATTTCCAAGCTAGGAAGTGATAAAAAGAGAGTGCTGTTCTCTGATTTAAGCCACTTCTTAATTTCAAATTTTGATGATAATAACATTCCATCTACAATTATATTAGATAGTGATAAAATTACGGCTGATGGGGAAGTATTAGCCAGAAAGAGAGATGGTAAGTGGGTTAGTAACAAATCTGTGATAGAGCTTATTAAGCAACAGTGTTTCTATGATTTCTACACTAAAAACATTAACAACTCTAATGAGGGGATGAATAGTAATAACACCTATGGTATTAGATTATCACGGTATACGGACTCTTTATCAAAGCGTTATTTTAGTGATGTTATTAATAGATATATAAATATAGATCTATCCTCATATGAGGGTAGTAGTGCTGAAAATAAAAAGGTTATCCAGCAACATATAAAAATAATAAAGAATGCCATTTCTAACAGTTACACTAGGTTGGAAGAAGTGCCAGAAAGAATTGTTATAAAAAATAACCCATCAGATTCCACAATGCCATATATATATAGTAGAAGTGGAGATCTTTACCTGAGTAAAAAGCCGGATAGGAGTTATGTGTTCGAAAAAATTGATTTTTCTGCATATGAACACTCTTTAAGTGAGGAGTATCAACGGTTATCTGCCATAAAAAATCCAAATGCTAAAATTAAGAAAGAGATCGAGACGGTAAGCGAATTATATAAATTACTGTCTGAATACAATAAAAGCTCAATTGAGTTTTCAACCGGTAAGGCGAACGGGCAGCAACCTATTTCCTCGATAAATTATCTGATGCGGATTTTAGATAATATTTCATTATGGAGTAGAAGTAATAAGGTTATTATTGACTTATTAAGTGATGTTGAACGTTATAAAGAAAATATACTTCCAATGGGGAGTATTGATAGTGATTATTTTACCCATGATGCTGACACTTATCATCGGGAGTTAGGCGTGGATAGTGATCCTGTCTTAGCTGATAAATTATTTGAATTCGAGAGAAAACTGCAAATAGCAGAATCAGTTATTGATCAAGTGAGAGCTGACAAGGGGCAGAGTGAATCTTTGATTATCATTCACAAAGATGAGCTAGCTCCTTTTTTTTCAAAAAGTGATGGCTCAATAATTAAGTCTCTTGTACTTAAAGCTGCGACAGATAATGTAATAAATAAGTTATTTAAAGAGTATGTTAATACGATTAAGAAGGATCCTGCTCTCTCTCAGGGTAAAAATTGGATTACAGATATTCATAATAGTGACAAACAATTTAGTGACAGTTTAACCACTAAAATAGCTGAGCTACATCCTAAAAAAAATAAGCCTATTACTCGCTGGCCTTTACTGACAGAAAAAGTGGAAATAAATGAATATGCTAGGGTGACAAAATCAAATTATGAGTTTCAGATTATTTTTCAACTAAGCCACGATAAGTTGGTGGCAGATTCTGCCGTCAAGTTGGCAGGAAAACACCATCAGGGGGCAACTTCCGTCATTGTACAACTTGATGCTAATGGTTCGTATCGCACTTTTGGTGTGGATGCTGCTACTGGACTTTTTAATCTACTGGAGGAACATGCATTTATTGATCTGCTTAAACAGCGGGTCAATAATGGGAAAACGAAATTACGTTGGCAATTAGTCGGCCATGGTGAGGGGATAAAAAATCAGGAGTCAACAACGTTAGCCGGCCAACAACCTGATCAGTTGGCTAATAATCTGGGCCAATTTTATCGCAAATTACAGCAGCATCAGGTGGATATTAAGCCACAACAAATTAGCCTGGTGGGGTGTAAAATGACCGGGTTTGAGAATGTGCAGCAGAGTTTTGCTTATCAGTTTATGAAGGTGATGGGAAATAATGGAATTAAGTCAACACTTTCTGCGACAACCAAAGCGATAACTGTTGATCAAGAAGGGCATAAGCCTGTAGTGACTGCGAGAGAGGGTAATAGTCTTGTCACTAACAATGCAAAGGTTATCTTCAAATGGAGTGAGCAAGGGGAGATTGAACACCAATTTAAGGCCAAGAGCAAATTTGAGTATCATGAAAATATTAATAAGTTAAATTCATTAAGCGATAAGAATATTAATCAGCCAATACCAGAGTCATCGCCATCAATAAATAAAACTGTTGTTCATGAAGCATCAGCCACTAATAAGCTGGCTAAAATAGGTCCTAAAGTAGGTCGTGTGATGCAGGGTTATGGTGTTATTTCTGCTCTAAGGCAGGTTGCGGATTATAACCGACGAGTTAATAGTGGCGAGTTACCTCCCGAGCAAATTGCACAGATGGAGCAGGATTTAGCCTTAACCTTCGGCGCAATAGTCAGTGATTTCTCCATTGATGGTGCTCAATATGGGCTTAATAGCAAATTAGGGCAAGGGTTACTGAAACATAGTAAAGTTGCAGCAGGCGCGCGCGTTGGTATGCCTGTACTATCAGCGCTCAGTAGCTGTTTTGATATTTATCAGGCCTATAATGCATTTTCAAAATTAGCAGTAGAGAGTGATTCCCATTCACAGCGTGATCTCGTGGTGAGTGGCGTTTTTTCCACAGTGAATGCCTCTATTGGTATCGGTATGGGCATTGCCATGGCAATTGGTGGGAGCCTGGCCACCTATGCAGGCCCGGTGGGGATGATTGCTGCAGTAGCGATGCTAGCGGCCTCACAGATTTATTCCGCAGTGACTCAAATTGAGCGTATTCGGGATATTTTACCGGAGATGACGATAGGAGAGCGGATTGAAAATGGTCTGCGGTTATTCTTTGACATGCCAGTAACAGAGGATATAGCCAATAAAGTTAATGCTAAGAATGCTCAGAAAGTGCGGCAATATATATTAGAGCAGCAGCATCATACTTATCAGGAGTTATTAAAAAACAGTGTTGATAAAGATACGCTGTTCTATAGCCGTGGTGATATACGCCTTCATGAGATTATACATACTCGACCATCTACTTCAGATACTACTATAGATTATAGCCCTGGACTCTTAGGGATGGGGCGCCCTACTGTCAGTAGAAATAATAGTTCTTTAATAGCAACTGAATATAAAAACTATAGTCTGGATGAAATTCAAGGTGTTAATGATACCATTGTTGCCGATGAATATAGTGATGGCACTGATAACAGTGTTGTTAGAGTGGGAAACATAGAATATCCTGTCCGCCCTGACAAAGTATTAGCCCAGAATAAAGCTGCACTTTTCAGTTTGGGCAGTGGTGATGATACCGCCAGAGGCTATAAAAATAAAAGTAATGTCTTTATGGTGGAACAGGGGTATAAGGAATTTACTGGTGGAAACCAGAGTGATACTTTTATTTTTAATAATCCTGATATTGGAGAAAGAGTCAGTCAGCTGGATGGTGGCGAGGGGAGTGACACTATAATTTTGGCAGAACCAAAGAGTGACGACATAAGTAACAACGTCAATCTTACCTCAGGCGTGTATACTCAGCTCAGCACGGGGAAGGTGCAGCATATTGCCAAACTTAGCAATATCGAAAATATCATTAGTCATAAAAGTACGAATGATACTATCAACGGTAACAATCAAGATAATTATCTCAATGGCTTAGGTGGCAAGGATACTATATTTGGGTATGGTGGGAATGATTTTATTGCTTTACAAGCAGGGTTTGCTGCTGGTGGTGATGGAATTGACACTTATCATATCCTACAAAATAGCACCGAAAAAACAGTTGAAGTTATTATTGCTGAAAGCTCCGAGTCATTAACATCAAGAACAGAAACTAGTAATATTTTGCTGGATTATAGCGTCGAACAGATAACCTCATTACGGCGCACTGGTAATGGGATGTTATTTGAGTTGGAAAATAATAACGGTAGCCTGACTAAATTGGTGCTCAATGATTGTTACCAATCAGTGGAGGGGAAGCTATTACGAGTATTGGATTATAATTTCATCACTAATGATGGTTTTATTTTGACACCGCAATGGCCGGCTGAGCTACAAAAGGCCACTGAGTGGTTCCACCCGATTATGTTGGCGCAATATTCCCCACTGAGTGATCGTCGTTATAACAGGCTACTAGAGAAGTATCATCCACAAGAGATCACCGTCCGTTTCGAACTCGACGGTGAAAAAAAAGGTCACAGCGTGACACATCTGATTAAGCAACCATCAGGTGAGGATCTTATTCTGGCAGAAACAGTGCTGCCGCCAGTTATCCGACTCTCCGTTTATGATATGCCAATATTGATGGGTTATTTACCTAATTATGAGTTGTTAGGTGATGATCGCAGGAATGTTTTTCTTGCCAAACAGAACAATGGGTTATTAGCAGGAGGCGGTGGTAGTGATGATTACATCATTCAATATAATCCCGCTAATCCAATGGAGATCGTCATTGATAACTATGACAGTGAACAGGCCATCGATACACTTATTTTTGAAGGGGTAGAGGCGTATGAGTTTGTTGCCACTGCCGATGAGCAAGATGTTATTTTGACCCATAGAGAAAAACCGGCAGAGTATAATCGTGTCCGGCTGGTGAATTATCTACAGGATGAGAAATATCGTCATCTGGCATTAATGGACAGTAGTGATCCATTAATGCGTAAAGATAATACTCTAACCGGGGTGAGGATACATCAGATTGAGGTCGATACGAATGGAAAACCGACTGTTACACCGAGATTTATCCCCTTGGCCACTGACGATGTTAATCTTAATACTCATTTAGTTCAGTTATCAGAACTGATGGCGAGTATGCCGGTAACAGAGCGAATTGCAGTGAGTGATAACTACCACCAGGGGCTGAAAAATAGCGGGACTCACCTCACGATAAATACCGAATTAAGTGCTGCATAATTTTTGTATTATAAATTTGGCGAGTAGCGTTGTCTGCTCGCCAGTCAGATCCATCGGGCAGCGTGATAGCTTAATAGGGGCTGTAATGGCAGCGTGCTATATTAAAAAGTTATTTCATATAGCCAGCGGGATTATTCCACATCTGCTGGTATAAAATTGAGGGAGTTCTATTTCCACCTGCCAATATGATAAATAATACTATTTTTATTTCCTCATTCTCAATTGAGAGGATATCTATCTACTTAAGCTTTAGTTAGCACAAAAAAATATAAGAAACGTTTTTTTTGTATTTGTTTGACATCAACTTCCCCCGTAAAACTATCTCACCCCAGCCTATCGGCAACAGCAAGTTCTTTGGGGCGATTTATTAAAATGAAGTAAAAGGGGCTAAGTATGAATTTCCAACAACTGAAAATTATTCGGGAATCAGCCCGCTGCAATTACAACCTCACTGAGGTGGCTAATACTCTATTCACCTCACAGTCGGGGGTTAGTCGGCATATTCGCGAACTGGAAGAGGAGCTAGGGATTGAGATCTATATCCGCCGCGGTAAGCGCTTATTGGGGATGACTGAACCGGGCAAAGAGTTACTGACGGTGGCGGAGCGCATGTTGAATGATGCTAATCAAATTCGTCGTCTGGCCGATGTATTCAGCAATAATGATAGCGGGCAGTTACATATAGCCACGACTCATACGCAAGCGCGCTATAGCTTACCTCGGGTGATTAAAGAGTTTCGTTTGCTCTATCCGCAGGTGAAGTTGGTGATTAGTCAGGGTAATCCACAAGAGATTGCCGCTATGCTGCACTCCGGCGAAGCCGATATTGGCATTGCCACTGAGCTATTGATGAGTGATGAGTCCGTCGCGGCATTTCCTTACTACCGCTGGCACCACGCGATTGTAGTACCAGAGAATCACCCGTTAACCCAAGAAGCTAATATCACCCTGGCAACCTTGAGCAGTTTGCCATTAATTACCTATCGTCAGGGGATCACGGGCCGCTCACGTCTGGATAATGCTTTTAAAAACGCAGGTTTAACACCAGATATTGCACTTAGCGCGCAAGACTCTGACGTGATTAAAACCTATGTTGAGTTAGGTCTGGGGGTGGGGATTTTGGCGGATATGTCCTATGAGGCAGATCGTGATAAGGGGCTGGTACGACTGAATGCAGAGCACTTATTTGATGCTAATACTGTCTGGCTGGGGTTAAAACGGGGTCAGTTACAACGTAACTTTATCTGGTTCTTTATCCAGCTCTGTAATCCAACACTCTCCCTGCATGATATCAAAGAAAAAGTGCTGGCAGAGGCCAGCGAGGAGAGGGTGATTGATTACCAGATTTAGCCAATAGCCGGCGCTGACTGGCAGTGTCAACATCCAAGGTCAGTCAAGGTCATCATTGTCCGGGCTAAATTGCACCCGCACTTCAGTCCCACCCTCTTCTCGCTGACGAATATTACACTGTCCATGTAAGCTGGTGGCGCGATCCTGCATAATCATCAGGCCGTAATGATTCGGCCGCTCACTGGCTTGACCAATGCCACAGCCATTGTCGATGATGGACATCACAACTTCACCCCCCTCAGCCACCACCCTGACCTCGGCCTTGCTGGCATGGGCGTGCTTATAGATATTGTTCAGCGCTTCACGGGCGATATTGACCATATGAATAGCTTGATGGTCGGGCACCGCGTCTGACGCCAGGTTAAAATCGAGGGTAATGGGCACCTTAGCCCGTTCGCTGAACTCATTGACCAGTGTCTGGAGCGCGGCATGTAAGGTGGCAGCATTGAGCTTCAGGCGGAAGGTGGTTAGTAACTCACGTAGCTGGCGATAGGCGATATTAAGTTCATCACGCATTTGCTGTATCAATAAGTTGCTGGCGACGGGCAGATCTGTAGTCTGCATCTGCAAGCAACTCACTTGTATCTTCAGACAAGAGAGGGATTGCGCGATGGAGTCATGCAGCTCGCGCGCAATGGATGAGCGCTCCTCCATCAACAATAGTTGCTGCTGATGTCTGGCCTGGCTCTCCAGCGCTAATGTACTGGTCAGTTGCTCAACCAACATGTTAACCAACTGCTGTTGATCTGAATTGAGAGGGCTGTCCGTGGGTAACTTCGCCAGCAGTAATCCATATTGACCGAGCTTATCACTCAGGCTCCAACTCAATGATTCACGTGATGTTGCCTGGCTGACCCCGCTAAATGCGCTGCTGATGGTTAATTGTGTTGGGACAGATGATTGTGTTGGGACAGATGATTGTGTTGGGGCAGATGATTGTGTTGGGACAGATGATTGTGTTGGCACAGCTGATTGTGTTGGGCGATTTTGTGGTGGTAAATATTCACCATCCATATTATCCGAGAGGTGAGCACGGTAAAGGTGATTGCCGTACAAACAGATCTGCACATTTTCCAGCGGGGTCAGCGCTTGCAGTTGATCAATCACTGGAACCAGCCGTTCACTCAATGGTTGATGGGTATGGAGCTGACGACTGCTATGGTAAAGAAAGGCCAATACTTGGTTTTTCTGTTGTAAATCAGTGGTTTTTTGCGCAACTCGCTGCTCCAAATCACTGTAGATCAACGACAGTTCCTGCGACATGCGATTCAATGCGGTCCCCAGCATACCCATCTCGTCACGTTGATTGGCCAGGGTGTAGCGCTTGCTGAAGTCACCACGGCCAATTGCATTCGCCATTGAGATTAATTGCAGCCATGGGCGCAATAAGCGGCGGCGCAGATAGTAGATAGTGGCTAACAGCAGGCCCAGCGTCAGAATGATGAAAACCAGTTGAATCAGTGTCACCAGCAGCAGTCGCTGCTCTGTTTTATGGTCAATGGCTAATACCAGCGCATCAAGCTGGTGGACAAAATCAGCCACACTGGCAGCCACCTCGTCAGGGTGCTTGGCTTGCAGCAACTGTGGTTTTAGCTTGTTTTGCCAGTAGCGTTCGATTTGCAGATATTGATTGGTCAAACCTTCCCGTTTTAGGGCTTGCTGCAAATCACGGCTGGTTTTGTCCTGCTCCAGCGCCACCAGATAGGGTAAATCGCGATCATCCAGCGGCACCATAGAGAGCAGCCGATAACTTTGCATACGCAGTGAACCCGCTTTATTGATGGCGTGGGCATTACCCTGAATGCTTTGCGCCATCCACGACGAAATCGTCATGCCCGCTAACCCCAACATACCCAGCAGTATCATCAGTAAAGAGATCTGATTCACCAGTGGGATAAGGTAACGTTTCATTAAGTGGGATCCCTAGTCTAATTAGCCTGCAACTTTAACGGTTTTAAGAGTGAAATGTTAGCGCTAATGAGACTTCATCCCAGCCGCCGTCATCATCATACGGAACAGCATAGAAACCGCCAATAGTGCCAGTACGCTACCGCACCAGATAATTAGCATCCAACCGAGGCGCTGCCACCAGGGCGCTCTTCTCGGCTCAGTAGGTGACGAAGGTGATGGTGATTTAATCATTCAATGATAGCCCTGTTCGTGATTGATTTTCCCACGGAATACGTAGTAGCTCCAGAAGGTATAAACCAGAATAATGGGGATGATAAAGAGTGCGCCAACCAGCATAAATCCTAAGCTCTGAGCAGGGGCTGCCGCTTGCCATAAGGTAATAGCGGGCGGAATAAGATAGGGCCAGATGCTGATACCTAAGCCGCTATAGCCCAGAAACACCAGTAAGAGTGTCAACAGGAAGGGGGCGTAATGACCGCCACGTTTGACGGCGCGCAGCAAGGCCCAACTGGCCAGTAGCACTAATATGGGCACTGGCAGGAACCAAAACAGATTCGGTAAGCTGAACCAGCGCGCGGCAATTTGGGGATGTGCCAGCGGCGTCCAGAGACTAATGACAGCAATAATAAGCAGCATTACCCCGGTCAGTGGGGTGGCCAGTTTATGCATCACCTCCTGTAGATGGCCCTCGGTTTTCATAATCAGCCAGGTGCAGCCAAGTAGCGCATAGGCTGTCACTAACCCGATGCCACAAAACAGGGCAAAGGGGGTCAACCAGTCAAACGGCCCGCCGCTGTAGCTGCGGCCTGTTACCGGGAAGCCATGAATAAAGGCCCCGACCACCATGCCCTGGGTAAAGGTGGCAATCAGTGAACCGCCGATAAAAGCTTTATCCCAGATATGCTGCTTTTCAGGGCTGGCTTTAAAGCGGAATTCAAATGCTACGCCACGGAAGATCAACCCCAATAGCATCAGGGTCAGCGGGATAGCCAGGGCATCCAAAATCACCGCATAGGCTAATGGGAAAGCCCCCAATAACGCCGCCCCCCCCAGCACCAACCAGGTTTCGTTACCATCCCAAACCGGGGCTACGCTATTCATCATCAAATCCCGGTCGCGACTGTTTTTGACCAGCGGGAACAGGATGCCAATCCCTAAATCGAAACCATCCATCACCACATACATCATGGTGCTAAATACAATGATGACGAACCAAATCAGTGGAAGATCAATACCCATCATTAGCTCCTGTTGGGTTGGTGGTCAGTTGGCGGTGGAGTGCTAACACTATCAAATGGCTCACTGACGGCAGAGAGTGGGCGGGCGGGGGTTTTGTGTTGCCCTGGGCCGCCGGGATCTTGCTGCTCACCTTCATGGGCCTTTGGCCCTTGGCGAATCAGCCGCATCATATAGGCGTAGCCCACGCCAAATACCGAGCCATAAACTACGATGAATACCAGCAAACTGATGCTCATATGCATCTCGCCGTGAGATGACACCGCATCACTTGTGCGCTGCAAACCATAAACAATCCACGGCTGGCGGCCCACTTCAGTGGTAAACCAACCAGCCAGAATGGCAATCAGCCCGGACGGCCCCATCCACAGCACGAAATAGAGAAAAGGGCGCGACTGATACAAACCACCACGCCAGCGGAGCCATAAACTCCAAAAACCAGCCAAAATCATCAACATACCTAGCCCGACCATGATGCGGAACGACCAGAACACAATGGTAGAATTTGGGCGGTCTTCTGGCGGGAAAGATTTCAATGCCGGGATCTGTTTCTCCAGGCTGTGGGTCAGGATCAGGCTACCTAAATAGGGGATCTCCAGCGCGAAACGGGTTCTCTCCTGCTGCATATCCGGCCAGCCAAACAGAATTAACGGCGTGGCTTCACCGGGCTTATTCTCCCAGTGGCCCTCAATGGCGGCAATTTTAGCCGGTTGATATTTCAGGGTATTCAAGCCGTGGGCATCACCAATCACCGCCTGTAGCGGGGCGACAATCAGGGCCATCCACATCGCCATCGACAGCATTTTCCGCATGAGCGGTGTATCCCGCTTGCGCAGTAAATGCCAGGCGGCGGAGGCCCCGACAAAGAAGGCGGAGGCCAAAAACGCGGCGGTTGACATATGCAGTAGCCGATAAGGGAAGGAGGGATTAAAGATCACTTTCAGCCAGTCAACCGGCACCACTTGCCCATTAATCACTTCAAAACCTTGGGGTGTCTGCATCCAGCTATTGGAGGCCAGGATCCAGAAGGTGGACATCAGGGTGCCGAGCGCCACCATGCAGGTGGCAAAGAAGTGCAAGCCGGGGCCAACGCGGTTCCAGCCAAACAGCATCACACCGAGGAAACCGGCTTCGAGGAAGAACGCGGTCAGCACTTCGTAGGTCAGCAGGGGGCCGGTGATACTGCCGGCAAATTGTGAGAAAAAGCTCCAGTTGGTGCCAAATTGGTAGGCCATGACGAGGCCGGAAACCACTCCCATGCCGAAGTTGACGGCGAAGATTTTTGACCAAAAATGGTAAAGATCACGGTAATCCTCATTTTTGGTTTTTAACCATAAACCTTCTAATACCGCCAGAAAACTGGCTAGCCCGATAGTGATAGCGGGGAAGATAATATGGAACGAAATGGTGAAAGCGAATTGGATTCGGGCCAACTCAAGAGCGGTTAAGCCAAACATAATGACCTCGCTGCAAACATGGTACTGCCTCATTAATCGATAAAATGAATCAAGCCCAGTGTGGCGAGCCACAGGCGACTATTTCAGGGCGTAAACTTGGCAGTTAGTTAACCATAAGTTAAAGTGGCTATAATAGTGACAATTAATTCAATCTTACCTATAACAGTTGGTCTATGACTCGATATGAACAGTTAGCGCAACAAATACGGGCGCAAATAGAATCCAAAGTCTGGCAGGCGGGCGACAAACTGCCGTCGCTGCGGGAGAGTTGTAAGCAATCGGGCTTAAGTTTAATGACCGTGGTGCAGTCATATCAGCTACTGGAAAGTCAGGGGTGGATCGTCGCCCGCCCGCAATCGGGATACTATGTTGCCTCGCGTCCGACACAGCTACCGCAACCGCAGCGCGGGAAAAAACTGCATCTGGATGAGCAAGTAGACATTAATGCGTTTATTTTTGATGTACTACAAGCAGGTAAAGATCCTGCCATCATGCCCTTTGGTTCGGCATTTCCTGATCCGAGCTTATTGCTACAGCCCCGCTTATCCCGTGCGCTGGCCAGTGTCGCCCGCAGGATCTCGCCACAAAGCTCGGTAACCAACCTGCCGCCAGGGAATGAGAGTTTGCGGCGCAATATCGCCCAGCGCTATGCCGCCAGTGGCATGAATGTTTCACCGGAAGAGATTGTGATTACCGCCGGCGCGATGGAGTCACTGAGTTTGAGTCTGCAAGCGGTGACGCAGCCTGGAGATTGGGTGGTGCTTGAGTCGCCCGCTTTTTATGGTGCATTGCAGGCGATTGAGCGCCTGCGGTTAAAAGCCATTTTCATCACCACACATCCACAGCATGGCATGGATCTCGATGCCCTAGAGCAGGTCATCAGCCAATACCCCATCAAAGCTTGCTGGTTAATGAGCCATTTTCAAAATCCACTGGGGTGCTCAATCTCTTGGCCGCAGAAAAAACGGCTGGTGGCGCTGCTGCAACAGCACCATATCTCACTGATTGAAGATGATGTTTATGGTGAATTGTACTTTGGTGCGGAGCGCCCATTACCGGCCAAAGCGCTCGATCAACACCGGCAGATTTTGCACTGCTCTTCGTTTTCAAAATGTCTGGCACCGGGATTCCGTGTGGGGTGGGTCGCCGCTGGGGAACATGCGCAGCGCATCCAACATTTGCAACTGATGAGCACGGTTTCGGCCAGCGTCCCGACCCAGTTGGCGATTGCGGATTATCTCACTCAAGGCGGTTACGATACTCATCTGCGCCGCTTACGCCGCTTAATGGAGCAGCGCTTGAACGCAATGCGGCAGGCGGTGGTTGAGCATTTTCCTAAAAATGTCAAAATCAGCCATCCTGCGGGGGGCTATTTTTTGTGGTTGGAGTTGGAGCCACCGTTTAATGCCAGCGAATTATATCGGCGTGCGCTGGAGCAGGGCGTCAGTATTGCCCCCGGCAGGATGTTCACCACCGGTAATCAGTTTGATCACTGCTTTCGGCTCAATGCCTCTTTTGCCTGGTCAGAGCAAAGCCAAAAGGCAATCCAGATCTTGGCGCAATTGATTAACCAGCTCACCGATAATAGATAATAGCCACTTCCGCTAACCCTCGCGCAATTCAAACTGCTGTGCCGCAGCCAATGGCTCCAGAAATTGGGGCCTAAATAGCATTATCCGCTAGTCATGTTGCGGTAACTCCCCCCTCTATGCTGCATAAGACTCTTATTTGTTGCCGCAATGCCCTTTGTCGCCACAGTAGAAATGCACTCAATTGAAGCATTCACTGCTCATTTATAGGGCGGCAGCAGTATCGATTGTTATTTATGTGTTGCAAAACTGTGATCTGATAGAGCAAAAATCAAAATTGACCATAAATGCATACAATTGCTAGTCAAACCCGCACAAATGGTCAATTTAACCACTAAAATACAGAATGAATGCGGCTATCTTGCATAGTTATGCATTTTAAATTATTGTTTTAATGGAATTTATACATTCTATTCACATATCTTGTGGTGTGGCACGAAAGCTGCTGTACACTTTATATCAGGTGAATATATTTCATTCTTTATTGTTATCAGAATAAGAGATTTTTGTTGGCTGCTATCACCAAGCCTAACCAGAGATCTCTCAACCCAATATTTACGCTGATTAAAGAGGCCACTATGGAACAGCCAATCCCGGTTACCCGACACTCTTTTGATGAATGGATCGTCCCAACCTATGCGCCAGCTGATTTTATTATCGTGCGGGGAGAGGGGGCGACACTGTGGGATCAGCAGGGCAAATCATATATCGATTTTGCCGGTGGTATTGCCGTCAATGCCTTGGGGCATGGGCATCCAGCGGTTAAGGCGGCACTGATTGAGCAAGCCGACAAAGTGTGGCACCTGGGCAACGGCTATACCAACGAACCGGTGCTGCGCCTGGCGAAGCAACTGATCGATGCGACTTTTGCCGAGAAAGTTTTCTTCTGCAACTCAGGGGCCGAGGCCAATGAGGCCGCGCTGAAACTGGCGCGCAAATATGCGCTGGATAATTTTGCCAACAAGCCGGGGCAGCAGGGCGAGAAGAATCAGATTGTGGCGTTCAGAAATGCGTTTCATGGCCGCACGCTGTTTACTGTCTCGGCGGGGGGCCAGCCGAAATACTCGCAGGATTTTGCCCCGCTGCCGGGGGGGATTAGTCACGGTATTTTCAATGATCTGGCCTCTGCACAGGCACTGATCACTGACCAAACTTGTGCGGTGATTGTCGAGCCTATTCAAGGCGAAGGTGGCGTATTGCCAGCCGATCGCGAGTTTCTGCACGGCTTGCGGGCCTTGTGTGATCGCCATAATGCGCTGCTGATTTTTGATGAGGTGCAGACCGGGGTGGGCCGCACCGGCGAACTCTACGCCTATATGCATTACGGCGTGACGCCGGATGTCCTGACCAGTGCCAAGGCCTTAGGTGGCGGCTTCCCGATTGCCGCGATGCTAACCACCACAAAATATGCCAGTGCGCTGAATGTCGGCAGTCATGGCACCACCTATGGCGGTAACCCGCTGGCTTGCGCGGTTGCCGGTACGGTTTTGTCACTGATCAATACCCCGGCGGTGCTGGCGGGCGTGAAAGAGCGGCACCAGTGGTTCCTGGATGGATTAGCTGAAATCAATGCCCGCCACAGAGTCTTTGCTGAAATCCGTGGGCGCGGTTTGCTCATTGGCTGTGTGCTTCACAGTGATTATGCCGGTAAATCCAAAGAGATAGTTCAGGCCGCAGCTCAGCATGGAGTTATTGCGCTGATTGCCGGCCCTGATGTGGTGCGCTTTGCCCCGTCACTGATTATTTCGCAGCAGGATATTAAGGAAGGGTTGGCCCGGCTCGCCTTGGGGATTGAGCAGGTGTGTCGAAAGGCTAAGTCGTAACATTTATGCAGTCAGCAAGGGACCTTGAATATGATGATCATTCGCCCGGTAGAGCGCCGAGATTTAGCCGATATCCTTGAGTTGGCAGGAAAAACTGGCGTTGGCATGACTTCACTGCCACAAAATGAGCCACACCTCGCCGCTCGCATTGAGCGCGCGATAAATACCTGGCAAGGTGCTTTGACTGCGGGCGATCAGGGCTATCTGTTCGTCCTGGAAGATAGTGAGCGAGATAAAGTGGTGGGGGTCAGCGCCATCGAAGTGGCGGTGGGGATGAATGATCCTTGGTACAACTTCCGCGTTGGGACGCTGGTACATGCATCGAAAACGCTCAATGTGTACAAATCCGTCCCGACCCTATTTCTCAGCAATGACCACACCGGATATAGCGAGCTGTGCACGCTGTTTCTCGATCCTGAATATCGCATCAATAAAAACGGCCCCTTCTTATCAAAAGTGCGCTTTCTATTTATTGCCGCCTTTCGCGACTACTTCTCCCGCAAAGTCATTGCCGAGATGCGGGGTTACACCGATGAACAGGGCCGCTCGCCATTTTGGGAGAATGTTGGTCGCCACTTCTTCTCGATTGAATTCGCCAAAGCCGATTACCTCAGTGGTACTGGGCAAAAAGCCTTTATTGCGGAATTAATGCCTAAGCACCCGCTATATGTCGATTTTCTGGCGGCGGAGGCGCGGGCAGTGATCGGGCAGGTTCATCCCCACACCGCACCCGCACGGGCAGTTCTGGAGACTGAAGGGCTACAATATCAAGGTTACGTGGATATCTTTGATGGCGGCCCAACACTGGAAGCCAACACTGATGAAGTGCGCGCTGTGCGTGACAGCAGTATGCGAAAAGTGGTTATCGATGATATCGATATTGACCCGAGTGGCACCGCCTATTTGGTGGCGAATGACCATTACCAACATTTCCGCTCAATATTGATTCACACTCATCTATCAGATGAATTGCTGCACTTAACCACTAAAAATGCGGCTGCGCTAGGTGTCACGGCAGGTGATTCGGTTCGGATAGTGAGCCTCTTTGCTCCGGAGATAAAAAAATGACCCATCCTGCACTGTTTATTCAGGGTGAATGGCGCACCGGCCAGGGTGCCCATTTCGACAAACATGACCCCATGGACCAGCAACTCTTGTGGCAGGCGCGAGCCGCTGACCCTCAGGATGTCGCGGCGGCTTGTCACGCCGCACGGGAGGCTTTCCCCGCCTGGGCGCGTGCGCCGCTGGAACAACGCGTGGCGGTGGTGCAACGTTTTGCCGCCTTACTTGAGCAGCATAAGCAACAACTGGCGCGCACCATTAGCCTCGAAACCAGTAAACCGCACTGGGAAACCCTAACGGAAGTGCAGGCGATGATTGGCAAAGTGGCCATTTCGTTGCAAGCCTATCAAACCCGCACTGGCAGCAGCCGAACCCCGATGGCCGATGGTCTCTCGGTGCTACGTCATCGGCCTCATGGTGTCCTGGCGGTGTTTGGCCCTTACAATTTCCCTGGGCATCTGCCCAATGGGCATATCGTGCCGGCACTATTGGCCGGTAATACTGTGGTGTTTAAGCCCAGTGAACTGACACCGGTGACGGCAGAAGAGACCGTCAAATTGTGGCAGTTGGCTGGCATACCTGACGGCGTGCTCAATTTAGTGCAGGGCGGGCGCGAAACCGGCGAAGCGCTGGCGGCGCAGCCCGATATTGATGGCTTACTGTTCACCGGCAGTGCGAACACCGGTTACCACTTACATCGCCAGTTGGCGGGGCAGCCGGAAAAAATTCTGGCGCTGGAGATGGGCGGCAACAATGCCCTGATTGTCGAGCAAGTGACAGATCGTGATGCGGCGGTCAATCTCGCCATTCAGTCGGCATTTATCTCCGCCGGGCAGCGCTGCACCTGTTCACGTCGGCTGTTAGTGAAAATCGGGGCTGAGGGGGATGCCTTTTTGCAACGATTTGTCGCCGTCGCCAAAGCCCTGCGCATTGGTCGCTGGGACATGCAACCCGCCCCTTTTATGGGCGCGGTGATCTCATCGCAGGCCGCCGAAAAGATGCTGGCAGCACAGCAACATTTGCTAGCTTTAGGTGGCAAGCCACTGTTAACCATGACCCGCCCCGACAGCCAGAGTGCAGTATTGACCCCCGGTATCATTGATATCACCGGTATCGCGGCGGTTCCCGATGAGGAGTATTTCGGCCCGCTGGTCAGTGTGATTCGCTATGACGATTTTGCTCAAGCAGTGAAGATGGCTAATCAAACCCGCTTCGGGTTAGCCATTGGTCTGGTCTCTGATGATCGCCAACAATTTGAGCAACTGCTGCTGGAAGCTCGAGCGGGGATTGTTAACTGGAACAAACCGCTGACCGGGGCCTCCAGTGCTGCGCCCTTTGGTGGGGTTGGCGCCTCGGGCAACCATCGGCCAAGTGCATTTTATGCCGCTGATTATTGTGCCTGGCCAATGGCATCACTCGAAAGTGAGAGCCTGACACTGCCCGCGACTTTATCACCGGGGATCTGTTTTGATTTACCCGACCAACACTGATTTACCCGACAAACACTGATCCGCGCAGGGAGAACATGATGGCAGGATATGAAGTTAACTTTGATGGATTGGTTGGGCTGACACATCACTACGCTGGATTGTCTTTTGGCAATGAGGCCTCGACGACCCATCAAAACAGCATCTCTAACCCTCGATTAGCCGCCAAGCAGGGGCTGCTAAAAATGAAGGCGCTGGCGGATTTAGGCTACAAACAGGGCGTTTTGCCGCCACAGGAGCGCCCGGCAATCGGGGTGCTGCGGCAGTTGGGTTTTAGCGGCTCTGATGAGCAAGTGTTGAGTGAAGTGGCCCGCAAATCACCGCGCCTGTTATCAGCGGTCAGCTCCGCCTCTTCGATGTGGACTGCTAATGCCGCGACGGTCTCCCCCTCAGCGGACAGCAGTGATGGCCGCGTCCACTTCACTGTTGCCAATTTGAATAATAAATTTCATCGGGCGATTGAGGTGGATACCACCTCTGCACTGTTAAAAGCGGTTTTCAACAACCATCGCCACTTTGTTCATCACGATGCTTTACCCGCTGTCGAACTGTTTGGCGATGAGGGGGCGGCTAATCACAACCGGTTGGGCGGCGAGTATCATCAGCCGGCAATTCAGATGTTTGTTTATGGCCGCAAAGGGCTGGAAAATGGCAGCAGCCCGAGCCGCTATCCTGCCCGCCAAACACTGGAAGCCAGTCAGGCGGTCGCGCGCTTGCACCAGTTATCATCTGAACAGACGGCCTTTGTGCAGCAAAACCCCGCCGTGATTGACCAAGGGGTCTTTCATAATGATGTCATCGCGGTCAGTAATAAAAATGTGTTGTTCCATCACCAACATGCATTTGTGCCAGATATCCAAGTAATGGATGGTATTCGCCGCAAAATGGGGCGCATTGAACAACAACTGATCACGATTGAAGTGCCGGCTGCTGAGGTGTCAGTGGCTGATGCGGTATCAACCTACCTGTTTAACAGCCAATTGTTAAGTAAACCCAACGGCAAAATGCTGCTGGTTATCCCACAAGAGTCACAAAATAGCCCTGCGGTGTGGCGGTATCTGTCCGAACTGATAAATAGTGGCGGGCCAATTGATGAAGTTAGGGTATTCGACCTGCGGGAAAGTATGCGCAATGGTGGTGGCCCGGCCTGCTTACGGTTACGTGTGGCGTTGAATGACACTGAGTTACCTGCGGTTAATAGCCGAGTGATGATGACCCCAGCACTGTTTGTCGCGCTGAATAATTGGGTTGACCAGCATTATCGTGATCACTTGCAATTTAAGGACTTAGCAGACCCGCAGCTATTGCAAGAGGGGCGGCAGGCTTTGGATGAACTGACGCGGATACTCAATCTTGGCTCGGTATACCCATTCCAACGGAATTAGGCGCTAAGCAGAGGGAAGGATAATGCCAGATTTCTTGTCGGTGACACTCTCGGGCCATTCACCGCAAATCACTCAAGGTGAAACGGCAAACCTCAAATGGCAATGGCTTGGCGCAGGGGTGTTGATGTTGACGCCCCATGGCAGCTACACCCAGTCGGTGGTGCTATCTGCCGGCATCCATGGAAATGAAACCGCGCCGATTGAGATCATTAATCAATTAGTCGCCGAGTTATTGCTGGGTGAATTGCCACTGGCGGTACGTGTGCTGGTGATATTAGGGAATCCGCCGGCCATTATAGCCGGTGAGCGCTACCTCATTGCGGATATCAACCGCATGTTTGGCGGGCGTCATCAGAGCTACTCAGCGGGGGAGGAGCCAGCAAGGGCGGCGTTTCTCGAACAGGTGATGGTTGATTTTTTTGATGCGGATAACCAATCAATACGGCTGCATTATGATTTACACACCGCGATCCGAGGTTCCCATCATACCCGCTTTGGTTTATTACCCTACCAGTCCGCGCCGTACTCTGCGGCAATGCTGCGCTGGTTACAAGATATTGAACTGGATGCACTGGTGATGCACACCTCGGCGGGGGGAACCTTTGCCCACTTCAGTAGTGAGCACTGTCTGGCGGCAAGTTGCACGCTGGAACTAGGAAAGGCGCTGCCATTTGGTCAAAATCAACTCGCGCAATTTAGTGCGATTATTGCGGGATTGAGGGCATTAGTCAGTGGTGAGCAACTCTCTAAGCGCTCGACAGAGGCGATGATACTCTATCGGGTGGTTAAATCACTGCTTAAACAGCACACAGATTTTAAACTTTTGGTGGCGGATGACACGCTGAACTTTACCCGTTTCAAGCAAGGCACACTGCTGGCAGAACAACCCAATGAGCTTTATCGTGTCCAGCATGACGCGGAGTGGATCTTATTTCCCAATCCACGGGTCGCGATGGGGTTACGTGCCGGGATCATGTTGGTGCAAATGGATGAATGTGAGCTACCTATAGTATAAGTAAGGGGTGATTACCAATACCGCCCTGGATAGTGACGTGAGGTAATATCACGAGCAGAACTATTACTTAAGCTAAATTCAAAGCAATATATCTTTATTAACATACAAAATAATGGGCCAGGGAAGACAATGGCTCATTTTTTATTCATTAAATTTAAAAAGCTTCTCTTCCATTTTAGCCCACTCTTCCACTATTAATAAAAAAATGGCAGCTCATTAACGAATCCAAGAGACCATTTTTATATATTTATTAATTCAATTTATGCTTATTGCACCAAATGTGACATTTAATGGCTCACTCTTTGTGTTTTTATAGCCATTAAGTAGCAGTGGATATATAAAAAAGTGCAATGGAACTGTGATAATCACTGCATTTTACAAATCTTATTGTCAAATAGAACAAAAAAGAAACAAATAGAAATGACTTTGCACTAAATTAGTGCTAATGCACTGTTTTGGTTATATGTAATTACTTAAAATCCATCATAATCAACGTGTTATAAAAGTTCCTTAAAATACATTTTGTTACAATTGATTACCTGTTTAAACGTATATATCTTCAAATTTACCGTTTTAACTTTTCGTGCTTAGTGATAATGTCTATTCGCTTTACAAGACAGGTAACTATAAAAAATTAAAAATTAACTTTTATGAGGCTAAAACAAATTTAGCCCGGCGGGTTAATTTTATTAAAATTTAAAGGAAAAATAATGATGAAGCGCAGTGTGCTGGCCTTAGCGGTCACCTTGAGTATGGTTCCGACTCTGTCAAACGCAGCAGAGATTTATAATAAAGATGGCAACAAACTGGATCTTTATGGCCGCGTAGCCGCTAAATACCTTTTTACTAATCATAATAACTCAGATGCGACTTATGTTCGTTTTGGCTTTAAAGGCGAAACACAAATTAATAGCCAACTGACCGGTTTCGGCCAGTGGGAATATAACGTTGCAGCAAGCAATGCCGAATCTCAGGGCGATAAAGGCAATAAAACCCGTCTGGGCTTTGCTGGTTTGAAATTTGCTGAATTTGGCTCTTTTGATTACGGTCGTAACTACGGCGTAGTTTATGATGCACTGGCTTACACCGACATGCTGCCAGAATTCGGTGGTGACTCAATCGCTTATACCGATAACTACATGACTGGCCGCTCCACCGGCCTGGCAACTTACCGTAATTCTGACTTCTTCGGTCTGGTAAAAGGTCTGAACATTGCAGCGCAGTATCAAGGCCGCAATGATGATGGCGATACCACTAAGAATGAGCGCGCAATTCAGAAAGCTAACGGCGACGGTTTTGGTTTATCTGTTGATTATCAAGATATTGAAGGCAGCGGTGTTGGCTTTGTAGCAGCATACTCCTCTTCCAACCGTACTCTGGGTCAGAAAAATCTGGCTGACAGCGCTACCGGTGACAAAGCTCAAGCTTGGGCAACTGCGCTGAAATACGATGCAAACCAGGTTTACATCGCAGCAATGTACGGCGAAACGCTGAACATGACCCCATATAAAGCATTGATCGCCAACAAAACTCAGAACGTAGAATTGGTTGCTCAGTACCAGTTCGAAAATGGTATTCGCCCATCAATCGCTTATGTTCAGTCTAAAGGCAAAGACCTGTCAGCTGTCGGTGATGCTGATTTGCTGAAATATGCTGAAATCGGTGTGACTTACTACATCAACAAAAACATGTTCACCTATGTTGACTACCAGATTAACTTGCTGGATGAAAACAACCCACTGGGTCTGGGTACTGATGATACTGTTGCAGTTAACTTGACTTACCGTTTCTAAGTTAATTTAAGCAATTGTTATTGCCCTTTTCTGTGTCGGAAATTGGTGAATTAAAAAGGCGGGATAACCCCCGCCTTTTTTGCTTTTCAATAATCACTATCAATTCAATCATTCCAATAAATGATGGTAAATTACTTACGATCATTCAGCGCTGATAATAGCTCTCGCCCCATAACAACATTCTATTAATCAGCTGTTGGAGTAATTGTTGTAAATGAGTTGCCCGCTCTGGCAGGTAGGGATAAGGTTCGGTTTCAGACATATAGTTGAGCTGCGATAACTCCAACTGTACTGCGTGTTGATGCTGCTGAGGTAAGCCATAGGCTCGAGTGATATGCCCCCCTTTAAAACGACCATTTAATATATGGCTAAATGAGGAGTGATGCTGACAACATTCAAGCAACTGCTCGCTTAATGACTGTGCACAGCTGGCCCCACTGTTAGTACCAAAGTTCAAATCTGGTAGTCGCCCCTCAAACAATCTCGGGATAACCGATGCAATCGAGTGAGCATCTAACAGCAACACATAGCCAAACTGGTTTTTAAGGCGAACCAACTCTGATTGAAGTTGCTGATGATAGGGGCGCCAAATATGTTGCAGGTAAGATTGACGCTCTTGCGGTGACGGCGTTTTACCCGGCATAAAGCAAGGACGGCCATCGAAAAGTGTTTCAGGGAACAAGCCAGTCGTTGCGGTGGTATATAGCGGCTGATCATCCTCTGGTCGATTGAGATCAACCACCAAGCGAGAGTAATTACCGATCACTAGGCTGGCCCCCATTTCATGGGCAAAGTCATAGAGACGAGGAATATGCCAATCGGTATCGGATAAAGGGCGAGCCGCGTCTGACAGACCCGCTGCAACGGCAGGCGTCAGCCGTGTTCCTGCATGAGGAATGCTGATTAATAGCGGCAGTTTACCCGCGCAGAAGCTCAAAGGGTCGGTGATATTCATGGGCGCGTCTCCCCTTGGAAAACGACAGTCGCAGGTAATTGGCCACCCAGCCAGTAAGCCAATTCGGCAGGGTGAGATAATGACCAATGAACCCAGTTCGCTAATTTACCTGTTTCCAGCGTGCCCTGGCTCTCTTGCAGACCAAGAGCCTGAGCGGCATGACAAGTCACTCCTGCCAGCGCTTCTTCTGGGGTCATGCGGAATAGTGTGCACGCCATATTAAGCATCAAACGCAAGGAGAGTGCAGGGGATGTTCCTGGGTTAGCATCACTGGCTAAGGCCATTGGTACCCTATATTGGCGGAACAGTTCGATTGGCGGGCACTGTGTTTCCCGCAATAGATAATAGGCCCCCGGCAGCAACACTGCGACAGTTCCCGCTTTAGCCATTGCCTGAACATCTGACTCGGTTACATATTCGAGATGATCGGCTGAGAGCGCATGATATTTGGCGGCCAGTGTGCTGCCATTCAGTGCAGAGAGCTGTTCAGCATGTAGCTTGACGGGTAAACCTGCTTGCTGTGCGGCCAGAAATACGCGTTCAACTTGCGCGGGTGAAAATGCCAGATGCTCACAAAAAGCGTCAACGGCATCTGCCACTCCCTCTGCGGCAACTTGCGGAATAATGGTATGGCAAACGAAATCAATATAGTCATCAGCTCGACCTGCAAATTCAGGCGGTAAAGCGTGGGCTGCCAGACAAGTTGTTTTAACTGTGATAGGCAGTAATTCACCTAACTGACGAGCAACCCGCAACATTTTTATTTCACTTTCAAGGTCAAGGCCGTAACCGGACTTAATCTCAATGCAGGTTACGCCCTCTGCAAGTAGCGGTTTTAGGCGAAATAGAGCTTGTTCCAGCAGTTGTTGTTCGCTGGTATTTCGCGTGGCTTTGACTGTGGAGATAATGCCGCCGCCTTTGGCCGCAATTTCGGCATAACTAACGCCATTAAGGCGTTGCTCAAATTCGGCGCTGCGATCACCACCAAAAACCAGATGAGTATGGCAATCAATCAATCCGGGGGTAATCAGGCCACCTTGATAGGCGACTTCACGTGAGGCACTGAATGCGGGTAATTCGCTATGTGGCCCAATCCAGACTATTTTACCGTCAGTCACCGCCATCGCACCTTGCGGTATCAGGTGATACTTCCCACCACACATGGTCACGATGTCGGCGCCGTACCACAGGCTGTCGCAGTGAATTTCTGACACAATCTCACTCCCCAAAAAAACAGACGAAATTAAGTTGTATATACAATCATGGACAACCTAGCGCATAAATTCACTATCAGCAAGATAGGGATTTCAACAATTGCGTAACACTTCGCAGTTCTCGCAGAGAAAAAAAATTGTTCAGGACGTCACGGTGCCTTGTGGGGTAAAACGACCATAGAGCTGATAGCGAGAACCTGGATAGAGCAGTTGAGCCGCGGTCACGATGGCTTTTCCATACCAGGTTCGACGGCGAATCAACAGGCAGGGTTCATGTTCATCCAGTTGCAGCAGTTGTCGTTCGATAGGGCTTGGGATCACCGCCTCAACAATATGTTCACCCTCAGTGAGCGGGGCCACTTGGGTGAGGTAGCTGTAAGGCGTTATCAGATTGAAATCCTGCTTCATGTAGTCGGGTGCAGTATTGGGATTGACGCAACGGTTTTCGACCTGAATGGGAACGTCATTCTCATAATGAACAATTTGCGAGTAGAACAGGGGGTGTCCGGGGTGAATAGCTAAAGTTATTGCTTCTTCTGGAGTTGCTGGGCGGGCCTCTAGTTGCAAGATTTTACTTCTGTGTCTGTGGCCTCGAGCTGTAATTTCATCAGCAATATTATGAACTTCTAGCAAGGCGCTGTGCGCTTTTGCCTCAGCAACAAAGGTTCCTACACCTTGCATGCGGATGAGGAAACCTTCGCTGGTCAGTTCACGTAGTGCGCGGTTAATGGTCATCCGGCTGACCCCTAACTCGGTAACCAGCTCACTTTCAGAGGGAATACGCTGGTGGGGCTGCCAGATGCCGGTTCTGATTTGACGAATGATAGCCAGCTTCACTCGCTGGTAAATTGGCGCAGGAGTATCGTCCATTGCGGCACTTAATTGTAAGACTGCTGGCTGTTCCGCCACGGCGTTAACCTCGTCAAATAATAAAATCATATGTTAAGTCTAAGGTTCAATTTAGCGTATGTATATGTATATACAAGTGGATGGTTTAATTAATTGACGCCGCTGCTGCTAGCGCGTTTGACTCTGAACAAAATATTGGGACATCGCTATGCCAGTTTATTTTACCAAGCGTGCTTTTTTACCTGATGGATGGGCAACGAATGTGCAGATCACTGTCAATGAACAGGGGGTCATTCAGCGTATTTGTCCTGGGAGCAGTGATGCAGGTTGTCAGATTTTATCAGGGCCCATCGTACCCGGTATGCCAAATCTTCACTCACACGCTTTTCAGCGCATGATGTCAGGGCTGGCAGAAATTGCGGGTAATCCGCAGGACAGTTTCTGGACTTGGCGGGATCTGATGTATCGGCTGGTACAGCAATTGACACCGGAACATATCGGTGTGATAGCGCGCCAGTTGTATATCGAAATGCTGAAAGGTGGCTATACCCAGGTTGCGGAGTTTCATTATTTACATCACGACACTGACGGTCACCCATACAGCGATCCGGGCGAAATGACGTCACAGCTGAGTCAGGCAGCACAAGATGCTGGGATCGGGATGACTCTGCTGCCGGTATTGTACAGCTATGCGGGTTTTGGTGCCCAACCGGCTCAACGGGGGCAGCGTCGTTTTATTCAGGGCACTGAAAGTTATCTCAAACAGCAGCAAATTATCAGTAAACAGCTTGCTAACCAGCCGCTGCAAAATCAGGGTTTATGTTTCCACTCGCTACGCGCTGTGGAGTTAAGCCAAATGCAGGAGGTGCTTCATGCCTCAGATAAGCAATTACCGGTACATATCCACATTGCAGAGCAGCAAAAAGAAGTTAATGACTGCATGGAGTGGAGTGGGCAGCGGCCTGTTGCATGGCTGTATGACCATTTGCCTGTCGATAGCCGTTGGTGTTTGATTCATGCTACCCATCTGGATGAGTCAGAGCTTGTGCGCCTGGCTAAAAGTCAGGCAGTTGCAGGGTTATGCCCAACCACAGAAGCGAATTTGGGGGATGGTATTTTCCCTGGTGTTGACTATCTACAGTATCAGGGGCGCTGGGGTATAGGGTCGGATAGTCACGTTTCACTGGATGTGGTGGAGGAGTTACGGTGGTTGGAATATGGTCAGCGTTTGCGTGATCAACGGCGTAATCGCCTGACCAGTGAGCAGCTTCCTGCTGTTGCTGACTTACTTTATACGCAAGCGCTAGCGGGCGGGCGGCAGGCTTGTGCCAGCAAAATTAGCCAGTTAGCTGAAGGCTATCGTGCAGACTGGCTAGTTTTGGATGGTGATGATCCCTATATTGCCGGTACAGAATCAGCTTCTTTGCTGAACCGTTGGTTATTTGCGGGGGGCAAATCGCAAATTCGAGATGTTTATGTGGCGGGTAAAGCGGTAATAGTGGATAGATATCATCCACTGCAACAGCAAACTGCACAGGCTTTTCTAGCTGTACTGAAAGCCTGTCAACAGGAGGTCTGATGAGCTTTACCGTTTTTGACTTTGCCAGTTTACCGGTTAGTCGTTGGCGAAATGGGGGCGGAGAAACCCGTGAAATTGCATGCTGGCCAGTCGGGGGAGATGATTTTGCCTGGCGCGCCAGTATCGCGACGATTGAACAAGATGGCCCGTTTTCGCTATTCCCAAATATCGACCGGTCAATTACGTTACTCTCAGGAGAGGGCGTTGTACTCTCCAGCCCAGACTGGGAAGCTCATACACTCTCACTGCCATTACAACCTTTTGCTTTTCCCGGCGATACTCCTATTCATGCGCAGCTACTAGGTGGGAGCAGCCAAGATTTTAATATTATGACTCGGCGAGGCTGTTGGCAGTCCTCAGTAACTGCGGTGAGTTCGGCACGGGAATTACCCGCATCCCATGCAGGACTTCTCTATGTGGTGAAAGGGAAATGGCTCATCAATCACACCGCAACCCACGAACTAACTGTTTCACAGGGCTGTTGGTGGCTGCCTACAATCAAAGGGGGGCAACTACAACCGCTCGTGGCGGATAGTTGCTTGTTGTGGGTGGATCTGTTTTCAGAGCGATAACTTATCTATCACTTCCATCCTTTTTGCCGCTGACCATCGATATCAGGCATTGATTTATCATATTAATATAATTCAGATTTATGTGATTAATGCCCACAGACAGACCGTGGGCTACACTCTTTGACTGCTTTATACTGCGTCTCTTCTCTAGATAAATTTTGCCTAGGCGGTTTTTTGGTTGCTAAATAACACATTTAGTCGTCACCCCTCGCTCAAATTACCTGTATTTGCTAGATCCCTGCCATGGTTTTGTTATCTGCTCAATACAAATGCACATAGGTTATCTTAATGAAACAACGATAAATTTTACCCTGTAAGCTGGGTGTTCATTAGATCTAGGTTGGAAGATAGGTGCCTATTGATTACAATATATGTAATAGTATAACATTACATTTAAGTATTCAACCAGGAGCTATTCATGCCAAAAAAACTTGTCCATCGAACCATTATTGCACTCGGAGTTTGTGCCTCACTAAGCAGTTTTAACTCATTAGCTCACGGCAACCATAGCCATGGGCATGAGCATCAACAAACGGATGCAGAACGTAAAGCAAGTGAAGGCGTTTTTGAAGACCAAGAGGTTAAAGATAGAGCGCTCAGCGATTGGGATGGGGTTTGGCAATCAGTGAATCCCTACCTGCTAAAAGGGGATTTGGACGCGGTATTGGTTCATAAGTCGCAGAAAAATAAAGATAAAAGTGTTGAAGAGTACCGGGAGTATTACAAAAAAGGTTACGCCACTGATGTTAATATGATTGGTATTGAGGACAATACGATTGATTTCCATACCACTGAAGCCGTGTACTCCTGCAAATATAGCTACTCTGGTTTTAAAATAATGCACTACGATTCAGGGAAAAAAGGTGTGCGCTATCTATTTGAGTGCAAAGATACCCATTCGAAAGCACCCAAATATGTTCAATTCAGCGACCACATCATTAAACCACAAAAATCCCAGCATTTTCATATTTATACGAGCAATGAATCACATGAAAAATTACTTAAACAAATGGATAATTGGCCAACCTTTTACCCAATAACATTGGATAAAGATGACATCGTTCACGAGATGTTGCACCACTAAGATTGCTGTTTTGCCCCCTTAAAACGTCCATATAAGGCCGTTGTGGCCAAAATTTCAAGAGGAAATAGGGGGGCGTAACCCAAGCAATTCCGATGTGTGACGTGCGTAGAACTAATTTTCATTAAAATTGAAATGTTGTTTTACTAGTGCTATCTTCGATATAATCAAGCCAAACATAACACCTTCAATGAACCACGTGTCATTGACCAATCGGAGATAAAATAATGAAAATTGCACTGATGATGGAAAATAGTCAGGCAACGAAAAACGCGATAATCCTGAAAGAGCTGAATGCTGTAGCCTCGGAAAAAGCGTACCCGGTATACAACGTAGGTATGAGTGATGAAAACGACCATCACCTGACTTATATTCATCTGGGGATCATGGCCAGTATCTTGCTGAATTCTAAAGCGGTTGATTTCGTGGTCACTGGCTGTGGTACAGGCCAGGGCGCAATGATGTCATTAAACATCCACCCTGGCGTGGTGTGTGGCTATTGCATCGATCCAGCGGATGCTTTCCTATTTGCTCAAATTAATAATGGTAATGCACTGTCACTGCCATATGCCAAAGGTTTTGGCTGGGGCGCAGAGCTGAATGTACGTTATATCTTTGAAAAAGCGTTCACTGGCGTGAAAGGCGAAGGCTACCCACTGGATCGTAAAGAGCCACAAGTGCGTAACGCGGGTATCTTGAATCAAGTGAAAGCTGCGGTAGTGAAAGATAATTATTTGGATACACTGCGTGCTATCGATCCTGAACTGGTGAAAACTGCCGTTAGCGGCGAACGTTTCCAGCAGTGCTTCTTCGATAACTGTCAGGTTGAAGAGATTAAAGCATTCGTGAAACAAGTTCTGGCGTAACGCCGGAGGCGGGTGACAAAAAAGTCACCCGCACCCAAAATATAAAGGCTCCTAATCAGGAGCCTTTTTCCTTTCTGAAACATCACGTTATCTGAAACGGGTAGGATAAATCAACACTTAGGTGATGTTCCCTGAGGGGGTAAATAGCGCAGGGGATCAAGGGCTGTGGCGCGGTAACGGATTTGAAAGTGCAACATTAAGGTATCCGTCCCGCTACTTCCCATGGTGGCTATTTTTTGCCCAGCGCTCACATCCTGCGCATTCTTGACCAGCATAGTGTCATTATGTGCATAAGCGGTGATGAAATCATTGCCATGCTTAATCATGATTAAGTTTCCATAGCCGCGCAGCTGATTTCCCACATAGACGACCCGCCCTTTGGCTGAGGCGTAGACTGGCTGACCGCGTTTACCCGCAATATCTATGCCCTTATTGCCACCATCGGCGGTGGAATACTTCGAAATTATTTTGCCGCTAGTTGGCCAGCGCCAACAACGATTGGCGCCAGGGGGTGGCGCCGAATTGGCTAGCGCGGCACTTGAAGATTTACGTTTACCCGCAGCTTGACGCCCTGCGGGTGCGGAACCGCTGAGATGAATTTTTTGCCCAATCTCTAGTTGATAGGGGGGACGAATTTTATTGATGCGCGCAAGGTCACTGACTTCACTGTCACTGATCCACGCAATAAAATAGAGGGTGTCGCCCCGCTGGACGGTATAGGTTTTATCGTTGTAACTGCCTTTTGGCAGTGTGGCATAGTCACGATTTGATTTGCTTGAGCATCCTGCCAATAGGAAAATTGCCATTGCATATAAAGCTAAGCTTGGCCACAAATGCATTTTGCTTTTAGGGTTCAAAAAATTTCCTTTCTCATCGTGAAGTGTCGTTCCCTCAGCCCCCTATATTAACATTTGAACGATAAGCGTCAAAATATACGCAAGCGCAGGGATGTCAGGCTGCGCCGCTATTGTCATAATTCTAAAAGATTAACGCCCCACGCGCGCCTGCATCGCCGCAGGATAACGCTCACCTTGAATGCGAACCGTCTCCAGCGTGGCGGCCATGTTTTGCAGGTCGTTGGCACTCAATGCTATCTGGATCGCACCGAGGTTCTCCTCCAGACGATGGAGCTTAGTGGTGCCGGGGATGGGCACGATCCACGGTTTTTGCGCCAGTAACCACGCCAGTGCAATCTGGGCCGGTGTGACACCTTTTTGGCTAGCAATCTCAGTGATCAATGTCACCAGTTGCTGGTTGGCGTCGAGTGCAGCAGGTGCAAAGCGCGGCACTTTGCTTCTGAAATCGTCGGCACCAAAAGTAGATCCCGCTTTGATGGCACCGGTTAGAAATCCTTTACCCAAGGGGCTAAATGGTACAAAACCGATGCCTAGCTCTTCAAGTGTCGGCAGGATTTCGTGTTCGGGTTCGCGCCACCACAGCGAATACTCACTCTGTAATGCAGTCACCGGCTGAATGGCATGAGCGCGACGAATGGTTTGTACGCCAGCCTCTGAAAGGCCAAAGTGCTTCACTTTCCCTTCTGCAATCAGATCCTTGACGGTACCAGCAACATCTTCTATCGGCACCTCTGGATCGACGCGGTGTTGGTACAGGAGGTCGATAACATCGGTTTTCAACCGGCGAAGAGAGCCTTCAACAGCAAAGCGAATATGTTCAGGGCGGCTGTTCAGGATCTGCTGCTTATTATCATCACCAAAGGTAAAACCAAATTTAGTGGCAATGACCACCCGATCACGCATCGGCTTGAGTGCTTCACCGACCACATCTTCGTTGATGTATGGCCCATAAACTTCAGCGGTATCAAAAAAAGTGACGCCGCGATCAACGGCGGCGCGAATTAGCGCTACCGCCTGCCTGGTATCAGTTGCAGGACCATAACCATGACTCAGCCCCATACAGCCGAAACCTAATGCCGAGGCTTCAAGCCCCGAATTGCCAAGAATACGTTTTTGCATGTGATAATTCCTGATTAAACATCCAGTTTACGTTGGGTCAGCCACTCAACCATGGCCGGATCACGGTGGGAGAAGAAGGCGCTGGTGGCGGTATCCATGGCGGCTATCTGTGTCATCTCTACGGCGTTGAGTGCAAAATCCAGCACATTAAAGTTTTCCGTTATGCGCTCTTTGCGAACTGATTTTGCCAGCGAAACAATGCCCCGCTGATAAATCCAGCGCAGAACAACTTGCCCCACACTTTTGCCATACTTCTCACCAATAGCAGCTAGCCGTGGGTTCTGGAATAGACCATTGCGACCCTCAGCGAAAGGTGCCCAGGCCTCGGGCTGGATGGTGCGACTTTGCATCCACGGCACCGCATGAAGTTGTTGGTTGAAGGGGTTGACCTCAATTTGATTCACTGCGGGAATAATTTTGTTAAAGGCCATCAGGTCCGCGAGGCGATCCGGGTGAAAATTGCTAACACCAATCGCCCGGATTTTGCCCGCCTGATATAACTCCTCCATGGCACGCCAGGCACCATGGAGATCGCCATAGGGCTGATGAATCAAATAGAGATCAACATAATCAAGCTGTAGACGATTCAGCGAGCGCTCAAATTGTGCTTTCGCCCCTTCATAGTGAGTGTCCTGTAGCCAGAGTTTGGTGGTAACAAAGAGTTCATCGCGTGCCACACCACTCAGTTTCAGTGCATTACCCACTTGTGTTTCATTCTGATAAGAGGCTGCTGTGTCAATGAGACGATATCCCACATCAATTGCATCAATAACTGCCCGCTCACACTCGGCAGGATCAGTCATCTGAAAAACGCCAAAGCCCAATAAAGGTATCTGAATGCCATTATTTAATGTCACTGTGTTCATTGTGATCTCCTGTGCGGATGTGTTAGTCACCCAAAGAGTAGCGCAGCTGCAGTCATAAGATTAGACACTATAATCTGAATGGCTTTATTAGTTAGATTCATAAATAGTCATGATGACGATGCGATAAAACCTAATGGCGCCACCGGCGACGCCATTACTGCATGATTACTGAAGGTTTTTCTCTTTCAGGAAGGTAGAGACCAGATCGGCAATTTGGACGTTATTCAGATCTGAGAAGGGGAAGTGAGTGTTCCCTTTGATGCCAATTTCCGGCAGATGGATAACCGTCACGTCTCCGCCATGCTTATTCACCACATCCCGCCATTGACGGGCAACGGCCAGTCTGGCCCGCCAGCTATCCTGGGCCGGCAGGGCAGTCGGCTTATCCGGAATATTGTCGCCGTAGATGATAAGCACCGGGATTTTAGTCAGTGCCTTAAACTGCTCCAGTGGCACAGACTCCCCTTTGACAGTATCAAAGGCATTTTTGGTTGGCGGTGGGACTTCGCCTTCGGGAAAGACAAAGCTGCTGCCCGGTTCAAACGCGACTATCCCTTTTACATTGGTGTTCTTCATCGCGGTAAACCAGCCAGGGCCGCCCCCCTGAGAGTGGGTAAACAAAATCGCCGGGCCAGATTTATCCACTACCGCCGACATAGCATCTGCAATCACATTGATATCAAAGGGGCCGGTGTTGGGGGTCATCTGGCGGAAGTACTGATTTAATGCCTCTTTATCCGGGGAGAACTGTACGCCATCAAAGAGATCTGGCCAGACACCCAGACGGAACTGGTTAAACCATAACTGTTCATCCGCAACCGGTTTGACGGCACCTTCCACCATGCTGCGGCCAGCATCACCCCGACGTGGCTGATCAACCAGATAGGTCGAGAAGCCGCGGCGCAGGAAGATGTTCTGAAAACCTTCGCGACCATCTGGTGTGCTTTCCCATGTGCGGGAAGATTGCCCGGCACCGTGTAGCATCACAATGGGATATTTATGTGGGTTCTCAGGGATTTGATAGAACACCGCCGCGTGATCGCCATGGTAACTCTGGCCTGCCGGGTCTAGCGGTTTTTTCGGATCAAACTGACCCGGTGCCGTCATGACTGAGCCGCCTGCGGCAAAACTTCCCTGCGCCTGGATAACCAAGGGTTTGCTTGGTTCAGCCAATGCAGATTGCGATATTAATCCACTAACCAACATACAGGCGGCCAGTGTTTTTAGTAGATTTTTCAAGGTCATATCCTCATTGTGGGTACTGGGTATCAGTGACTTTCTCCATCCAGGTCACGGTGTTGCCATCGAGTGATTCTGAAACGGCAATATGTGTCATTGGCTCTTTTGCGGATGCGCCATGCCAGTGTTTGACACCCGGCGGTATCCACACCACATCACCGGTTTTGATTGACTGGGCCGCCCCCTGCCACTGCTGTACCCAACCAGTACCGGAAGAGACAATCAGTGTCTGCCCAAGGGGATGGGTGTGCCATGCTGTCCGTGCTCCGGCGTCAAATGAGACGGTTCCCCCGGAGATTCGCGCAGGTGTAGTGCCTTTAAAGCGCGAGTCAACTTTTGCCGTGCCGGTAAAGTACTCCGGTGCACCAATAGTAGTGGGTTGTGAGCCAGCAGGCGTGACGGTCACCGCCTCCTGCGTAGCGGCGATGGCCTGGGTGGCGGGCAGCAGAAGTGCCGCCAGTGTGATGAGGAGAATTTTCATATCGATTCAATCCTTTACGCGAGAGATCCAATTAAGCTATTGAAGGTAAAAACTATTTCCCCTCTTTAAACACCTCTTTGGCAATGGATATCGCCGTGACTGCTGTTGGCCAGCCTGAATAGAAGGCAAGGTGAGTGATGGTTTCGACCAACTCCTCTTCAGTGACGCCGTTTTGGCGCGCCAGACGCAGATGAGAACGCAACTGGTCAGGGCGATCCATCGCCACCAGGGCGCTGACGGTCACCAGACTTCGATCACGTTTTGAGAGCTGCGGTCGCTCCCAGATATCGGCATACAGCACATCGTCAGTGAGTTGCGCCATCTTAGGGGCAATATCGCCCATTAATTGCTGCGCTCGTGACGGTTGCGCTGGCTGGTTTTTCTCGGCATCCTGCGCGGCATAGGCAGGGAGTGCAAATACTATTGATCCTGAAAATGCTATGGAGCTACAAAAAGCACACTGCTGAATAAATTTTTTCATCATCTTCTCCCTCGGTTATCGGCCCTATAAAAAAGGGCGGTATATATCAGTAACGATAAATTGAGTTTACGGGATGATTGATGTCATCAGGCTGACGGTTCACTGACATGTCTGTCAGAATGGCGGTTAAAATCAGGTTGATTAAAGGTGGTGATCTCCGCCGGCTCACTGCCGACGGCGAGAGTCAGACCGAAGGTATTAATCCCATTTTCACTACTGGCAAACACCTCTCCCCGATGCATTATTGCCACCGCTCTGACAATGGAAAGCCCGAGTCCATGGTGGGTGGCACTGTGGCTACGGGCAGTATCCACGCGATAAAAACGCTCAAATAACCGTTTTAGATGTTCAGCCGCAATAGGCTCGCCGATATTGGCGACGGCAATAGACGCAAGATTGTTTTGCTGGGTGATCCTCACGGTGACCGTGGTGTTGGGTGCGGCATGGCGGGCGCTGTTCTCCAGCAGATTTGCCAGCGAGCGGTGGAATAGTCGGCGATCAATCCGTGCGGTGATATCCCCGACGACCTGAATAGAGAGGTTTTTTTCTGCAAATGATGGCTCGACGTACTCTGTGGTTTTGTAGGCCTCTTCCCGCAGAGAGACGGCAGTTAATTGGGTGGCATGTTCGCCAGCCTGAGCATGAGAAAGAAACAGCATGTCGTTGACGATAGAGGTCATGCGCTCAAGCTCCTCCAGATTAGAGGCCAGTAAATCCTCCAGCTCCTGAGTGTCACGTGGACGTGATAGAGCCAACTGGGTCTGGCCCATCAGATTGGTCAGCGGGGTTCTCAGCTCATGTGCCACATCGGCATTAAAGCTCTCAAGTTGCCGCCAGGCGATCTCCTGCCGCGCCAGTACGCCATTGAAGGCGACGGCCAGCTTTTGCAACTCATCAGGTAGCGTCGCGGTATCCAGACGTTGCCCATGATTGCCCGGGGCGAGGTGATGGGCCTGACTACTGAGTTTGTTGACCGGGCGCATGCCGATTCGGGCAATGACAAAGCCCAGCAGCGCTACCAGCGAGACGCCAATCGCGATAATAATAATCAGCGTGCGGGTAAATTCATTCAGGGTGCCCATATAGGGGGTGGAATCGATAGCAACGACATAGCGCAGTGCGGGGCGCTCACCGGCGGCCGGAATCTCCGACATTAGCAAAAATAGCGAGCATGAATCTTCGGTTGCACCAGGAACTTTGCTGAATCCACTGCGCAGTGAGGCCCAGTTGACACCACTTGGCGGCGGGCCACCTATCTGAAGTTGCGGGTTATCACTGAGCAGCCAATATTGTACACGGCCGCCCTCAGTGGTGGCTAAATCGGTAAATTTGTTCGCCAGCGTCTGCCAGCCATCCAGGGTGGTGCGCGACACTATCCATGGTGCCATCAGCGACTCCCGAAAGCGCAATTCGTTATGCATCTGCTTTTGCAGTGATTCATGTAGGGAGCTTCTTAGCACAATGCCGACCACTGAAATGATCAGCACCGCGGCAAGGGCAAACATCAGCGCCAGTCGGCCTGAAATGGAACCTTTAATCATCGCCATCATCTCTATTGGGCCGGTTACTCGGGCCGGGTTTCAAGGACATAGCCCATGCCTCGTACGGTATGCAGCAGTTTGACCGGGTAGGGCGCATCCATTTTGGCCCGCAGGCGTTTTATCGCCACTTCGACGACGTTAGCATCGCTGTCAAAGTTCATGTCCCAGACCTGCTCTGCAATCATCATTTTTGACAGAATCTCTCCCTGATGTCTGGCGAGCAGGCTTAGCAGGGCAAACTCTTTTGCCGTGAGTTCAAGGCGCGCTCCACCTCGGGTGACCCGTCTCGCCAGTAGATCGAGATGCAGATCGTCAATATGCAGCTGTGTGACATCGGCACCGTCGCTGGGCCGCCGCCGCAACAACGCCTGGATGCGGGCTACCAACTCAATCAGCGAAAAAGGTTTCGGCAGATAATCATCCGCCCCATGACGCAGCCCCTTGACGCGCTCATCCACCGAACCGCGCGCAGATAACATCAACACCGGGGTTTGCTTGCTGGCCCGCAGACCTTGAAGAACACTGTACCCATCCATGCCGGGCAACATAACATCCAGCACAATCGTATCGTAATCATACTCAAGGGCCAGATATAACCCATCCGTGCCGTTGGCTGCCACATCGACAGTAAAACCCAGTTCGCTGAGTGCGCGATTGATATAGGAAGATGTCTTCTCTTCATCTTCGACCAAGAGTAGCCGCATGTCTGTTTGCCCTTTATCCATTAGGATAAGAAAAATATGATGATTTAGCTCATTATAGCGGTTCATGACCAACACTAAGCTGACATCTTCCTGACATTTTTGTCAGGAAAGTTATGGGGTCGACTGACAGAAATGTTATCTGGCGGTCATGCTGATGTCAGGGAGTTCCTTATAAACTACGATAAACCTTTACGCTCTATTTAAATATAAGTGACAAAATTTTAAATAAAAGTGAAGAGGACGGCAGAGTCGTTTTTATTATCCTATTAGGAGGTGCTCGCAAATGAAGATGAGATTATTCAACTTACTATTACTCACGGCAGTTATTAACCTATCATCAGGAGTGGTTATGGCCGCAGACTATAAATTAAATCCGTTTACATTAACCTATGACGGTGCAATTACTGAAAACGTGAAAGGCAAAGTTAATATCCATCCGGTAACTTATAAATTGAATGGTCTGGATATTTCGGCCAACGTTTATACCCCAGCGAATTATGACCCGGCAAAAAAATACCCGGCGGTGGTGGTGGCTCACCCTAATGGCGGCGTGAAAGAGCAAGTTGCCGGCCTATATGCCCAACGTCTGGCAGAACAGGGCTATATCACCATTGCTGCGGATGCGGCCTATCAGGGGGCCAGTGCTGGTCAGCCGCGCAATGTGGATAAACCGGCCTATCGTATTGAAGATATTCACGGTATGGCAGACTTCATCACCCAATATCCCGGGGTGGACTCTGAGCGTTTAGGTTTGTTGGGTATCTGTGGCGGTGGCGGCTATTCATTAAAAGCGGCGCAAACTGATAAGCGTTTCAGTGCTATTGCTACATTGAGCATGTTTGATTCAGGTTTAGTCAGACGTAACGGCTTTCAGGATTCACAGCTCTCGACAATACAAGAGCGCTTAAAACAAGCTTCCGATGCTCGCGCACAGGAAGCGGCGGGTGGTGAAGTGACCTATATAGGGGATGCCAAACTGACCGATGAGCAGATAGCTAAACTGCCATTTGACCTGTATCGCCAAGGTTTTGAGTACTATGGCAAAACGCACGCTCACCCTAACTCAACCTTCAGATACACCGCCAGCAGTCTGCTCGACTTAATGAGATTCGATGCGGCAAGTAATATGGATTTGATTAATAAGCCGCTGCTGATGATGGCGGGTAGCAAAGCCGACTCCCTTTATATGACTGAAAAGGCCTTCAAAGGCGTGACCAATGCGAAAGATAAAGAGTTATTCCTGATTGAAGGTGCAACTCATATTGAGACCTATTGGAAACCGGAATATGTGAATCAGGCTATGGGTAAATTAGATCAGTTCTTCGGCAAAAATCTGTCGTAAGCCGAAATAGAGTCAATAAGTTATGTTGTGCCAACACTATTAATATATCGACATTTCCGATGATACTCTCTAATGCCACAACTATCATTGTGGCATTAGAGAAATATAGTTTCACACCTGTCATATGACCAGTGTTCACTGGGGGTAGGTTATCATTGCGGTCCATTTAGGTATGCACTGGAAAATGCTCGCCAACTTTTTTAGCAGAATCTGGCATATCTCGCCGCACTCTTTTTGGGCAACATGGTTCATGCCCGCTATCTCCCTCAGCATTGCAGCCTATGGTTTTTATGCGTTTATTGAGCGGGGCATGCTGCCTTATTTACTCATGCAGGTAGATTTTGCATTTTTTGATTTTGAACAATCGAAAACACGGTTCTATCTGGACTTCCTGGCGATGACAGTGCTATTTGCTTACCTGACGCGGTTTTTATTGTGGCTAATGATATTCACAGTAAAGAAGTTAAAAACCACGGTATTAAATCTTGCACTGAGGCGCTTATAAGTGATGAGCATTATTGAAGCTGAATAGTCACTCCAGCAAGCCGACTGCTGCGCTCCTCACCATTTAAAACTGCGCTGCCACGAGATATTCTGAGACCCGATGAAAAATCCACGCAATTGCGTGGATTTTATGGATTTGGTCACTCTACGTGAGATTCAATAAAACCTCATGAGACAGCAAAAACTATTTAGACGTTAAATAAGAAGTTCATCACGTCGCCATCTTTTACGATGTAATCCTTACCTTCTGAACGCATTTTCCCCGCCTCTTTCGCGCCTTGTTCACCTCTGTAGGTGATGAAATCATCAAAGGCGATAGTTTGAGCGCGGATAAAGCCTTTTTCGAAGTCGGTATGAATTTTACCGGCAGCTTGTGGCGCGGTTGCACCTACAGGGATAGTCCAGGCACGGACCTCTTTGACACCGGCAGTGAAGTAGGTTTGCAGATTCAGTAATTCATAACCGGCACGAATAACACGGTTCAGACCTGGCTCTTCAATACCCAACTCAGCCATAAACTCTGCGCGGTCTGCGTCTTCCAGTTCAGCAATATCAGATTCAACAGCGGCGCAAACAGCAACCACGACAGAACCTTCTGCTGCGGCAATAGCACGGACCTGATCCAGATACGGGTTATTTTCGAAGCCATCTTCATTGACGTTGGCAATGTACATGGTTGGTTTCAGTGTCAGGAAGCTCAAATAACGGATCGCCGCTTTATCTTCATCAGTCAGATTTAATGCCCGCAACATGCCCGCATTCTCTAAATGTGGCAGACATTTTTCCAGCGCTTCCAGTTCAGCTTTAGCGTCTTTATCGCCGCCTTTAGCTCTCTTCTGAACCCGATGCATGGCGCGTTCGCAAGCTTCCAGATCAGAAAGTGCCAGCTCAGTATTGATGGTATCAATATCATCAGCCGGATCAACTTTCCCTGCTACGTGGATAATATTGTCATTCTCAAAACAGCGCACCACGTGACCAATCGCTTCGGTCTCACGGATATTGGTCAGGAATTGGTTACCCAGACCTTCGCCTTTGGATGCCCCTTTAACCAGGCCCGCGATATCAACAAATTCCATGGTCGTTGGCAAGATACGTTGTGGTTTAACAATCTCAGCCAGTTGGTCCAGACGCGGGTCCGGCATTGGCACCACACCCGTATTGGGTTCAATGGTGCAGAACGGGAAGTTAGCGGCTTCGATGCCCGCTTGTGTCAACGCGTTGAACAGGGTGGATTTACCAACGTTAGGCAGGCCCACAATACCGCATTTGAATCCCATGTTTTATATCACCTTAAATAACTTAAAAATCAACTCGTTAGGGTTAACAGGTTGATGTAATCAAAATTTATGTCGTCATTATACACATAATGATGATTTATCTCGATCATGCTGTTTCAAGGTGGGAGATGATTTCGCTTTGATGACGGATAGGTGATTGATTTTTCTAACTCTGCGTCCGAGATCACGCTTCTGCCATCTGAAGTTTTCTGACGGATGTCCGATAACTAGTGATTACTATCTGCATATTGAGTTTGGATTATCCCAATGGAAATGAGCATCTATAAGTGGCTAGTGGTGATTTTGCTAGGGGGGATGGTCGGCATTGTAGGAATGCGGTTTTTAACGGCAGATATTGAACCCGCCGGGCCTGGCTTTGCCCAATTGATTGATCAATATGGCGTAGAAATAGAAAACCAATCGGGCAAAAGCGTCAGATATGTGGGCTACAAGAAGAACAGACTATATGAGGATTTTGACAGCATTCAGCTGAAATTTACCGCTACAACCGACAAATTTGAGCGCAGTCACGAGTTGTCAGAAAATAAGAGAAAGGCGGTGGCATGGGATACGCTTTTTTGTACTGATAGACTCAGCGATATTGCTGATGAATATGATGGTAAGAGCACTAATTTTCTTGGTCAAGTGAGAGTGATTATTTCAGGTGTCGTATTAACCAGTGAGGGGCAGCAGGGAATTAATGCCCTGTGCAATAAGGGTGAATGAGGCAATAAACTGCGTAATGTGAAAGAGCCGCTCCCCGGCTTATTTATAGGCATCCGCTGAGGAGTCGGTAAGGTTTTATACGCCAGCCTTGAAGGAGTGCAGGCGATTCATCGCCTTAGTGATATCCTCCTTCATCAGTACTTCAGTACAGCGGATAGCTTCGTCAATGGCCTCGTCAATTAACAGCTGTTCGCTCGCCGGTGGTTTACCCAGCACAAAACCGACAACTTTGCTTTTATCCCCTGGATGGCCAATACCAATGCGTAAACGATAGAAATTAGGGTTGTTGCCCAGTTTGCTCTGAATATCTTTCAGGCCGTTATGACCGCCGTTGCCGCCGCCCAATTTCAATTTTGCCGCGCCCGGTGGGATATCCAGCTCATCGTGGGCGACTAAGATCTCTTCAGGCTGGATACGATAAAATCCCGCCATCGCCACCACGGCTTTGCCACTGAGATTCATAAATGTAGAGGGTACCAGCAAGCGAACATCCTGACCTGCCAGGTTTAACCGTGCGGTATAACCGAAGAATTTAGCTTCTTCTTTCAGTGATTGATTATGGCGTTCAGCCAATAAATCCACATACCAGGCACCGGCGTTGTGGCGGGTTTGGGCATATTCAGCGCCAGGGTTTGCCAGCCCAACGATTAATTTAATACTGCTCACGTCGTCATTCGCTATTACTCAAGGAATTTAAGTGTCACAGTTTACCTGTCATGGCGTGTAATGACAAAGTTGATATCCTTGCTACCGGTAGTGGTAGGGGGCGATTATTTAACGGTAACGCCAAATTTTTGGCTATATTTGCGAATGTGCAGATGTCGACGTAGCTAAATTAATTGAGTGAACTGATAATAATTATTAGTAATGTTAATAATCACCTTTTGGTATAATTCAATTTCAATGCTAAATGTTTGGAAAGTGTAAAGATTTGTTGGATTATATTTGCCAGTTGTGATCGCAAGCGCAATACCTTCCTCGCTAGCCTGACTATACTGAGTTATTAAGTGGAGATGAATAATCGCATTAAGCAAGCAGTTTCAAGGCTCGGCTGAGTGATTATTTATTGGCAACCCAGAGTGGAGGTGGCATATGAAACGTAAAAGCGCTGCAAGGCTAGGTAATGTGCTGATGGGATTGGGTTTGGTGACTATGGTGGTTGGGGTAGGTTACTCAATCCTGACTGAAGTCACCCAACTTGGCTTACCGCAATTCTTTGCCCATGGTGCTGTAATGAGTATTTTTGTGGGTGCACTGTTATGGTTGGTGGGCGCCCGTATCGGTGGCCGTGAAGAAGTTGCAGACCGCTATTGGTGGGTTAAGCACTTTGATAAACGTTGCAATCGTAATCAACGTCACTCATAGCCACTGGCTATAAAATGGCTAGCGGTTATAAAACAGCTATCAGTTATTGAGTTACGACCCTATAGGTAACGTAGCCAATATTGCAGTAGCAAATTGAAACCTGTCTGCTCAGTTTTTCATTGAGCTGATGTGCAGGAGGGGTAAATGACGGCTCAAAAATCCATTGGTCAAGGAAACATTGATCAAGGAAATATTGATCAAGAGTAGAAAACCCGTTGTCGCATCTGCTTCAACGGGTTTTTCTTTATCTGCATCAGTTCAGTTATTGCATTATATCAACGAGTGACAAACATCCCACGCAATGCCCGCTAAGCGGCTCATCACAGTAATAGCCTAACGGCCAACTGCGGCCAAACAGCACCGCAGAAATGTTCATAGCCCGATAGTGATTAATGCTCAAACATCGCAGAGATCGACTCTTCATTGCTGATACGGCGGATGGCTTCAGCCAACATGCCAGACAGCGTCAGAGTACGTACATTTTTCAATGCTTTGATTTCAGCTGATAGCGGAATGGTGTCACACACAATCACTTCGTCAATAACGGAGTGTTTGATGTTCTCAACCGCATTGCCAGAGAAGATCGGGTGAGTTGCGTATGCGAATACACGCTTGGCACCACGCTCTTTCAAGGCTTCAGCTGCTTTACATAACGTGCCACCGGTATCGATCATATCGTCAACCAATACACAGTCACGACCCGCAACGTCACCAATGATATGCATCACCTGAGAAACGTTAGCGCGCGGACGGCGTTTGTCGATAATCGCCATATCAGTATCGTTCAGCAGTTTTGCAATGGCTCTGGCGCGGACCACGCCGCCGATGTCTGGAGAGACAACAATTGGGTTTTCCAGATTCTGCTGCAACATATCTTCCAGCAGGATTGGGCTACCAAATACGTTATCAACCGGAACATCAAAGAAGCCTTGGATCTGTTCAGCATGAAGATCCACTGTCAATACGCGGTCAACCCCAACACTTGAGAGGAAGTCTGCAACAACTTTGGCAGTGATGGGGACACGGGCAGAGCGCACACGGCGATCCTGACGAGCGTACCCAAAGTAAGGAATAACAGCAGTAATACGTCCTGCGGAGGCGCGACGCAGGGCATCAACCATGACAACCAGTTCCATCAGGTTATCGTTCGTGGGTGCGCAGGTGGACTGGATGATGAAAATATCACCACCGCGTACATTTTCGTTGATTTGCACGCTCACTTCGCCGTCGCTAAAACGACCTACAGCGGCGTCACCAAGACTGGTGTACAAACGGTTGGCAATACGTTGTGCTAGTTCCGGGGTGGCGTTACCAGCAAAAAGCTTCATATCAGGCACGAGAAGAACCTCAGGCATGCGTCCAGAGAAGATATTGTCAGATCAGTAATCAGGGGCGACTATTCATACTGATTGCAATATACATACGGGTATTTAAAGCCAAAACACAGTGATAACCATCATCATTCAAGTTGCAGATGAGCCAGCTGCTCTCGCGTGCCGCTCTTCTACATTATGAAATCTATCCGGTACAAACAGCATTATGAACCGGCTTTCAATCAAGTGAGACAGGTATTTTCAGAACCCAAGGTCAGTGGGGCCATGACTTCGACCTTACATAACGCTGTAAATCGTTATCTGCGCTCACAACTTTCAAATTTCCCAGAGCGGAAACCATGCAGTGGCGAAACATTCACACCACGAGCGACAAAACCGTGCAACCACTCCGGGGCAATACTTAACACCTGCCGGGCTGATGACTCAGTGTCGAATTCTGCAAACACACAAGCACCTGTTCCGGTAAGGCGTGACGGTGCGTATTCTAACAGCCATGAAAGAGCCTGTTCAACCTCGCGAAAACGTTTTCTTGCGATCGGTTCGCAATCATTTGCGTAAGGAGTGCTTAAAAGCGCCGCCAGCGGGCGAACTGGCGTATTTCTTTTTAATTCAGGATCGGAAAAAATAATGGGTGTTGGGATGCTTACACCGGGGTGCGCCACCAAATACCACTTCTCCGCAGGTGTTGCTGGCTGCAATTTTTCGCCAATGCCCTCGGCAAAGGCGGCATGTCCGCGTACAAATACCGGGACATCGGCACCTAATGTCAGCCCAATAGTGGCTAACTCTTCATCAGATAAGCCACATTGCCACAGGGTATTGAGCGCGACTAGCACGGTTGCGGCATTGGAAGAACCGCCCCCCAAACCGCCCCCCATCGGCAGACGTTTATCAATACTGATATCCGCCCCCCGTGCTGTTTTGGTCGCGCGGGGCTGTTTTTGTAGCAATCTTGCGGCTCGGACTATCAAGTTCTGCTCGTTTTCCACACCCGCTATCGGCGTCAATAGGCGAATTTGGTCGTCATCGCGCGGCACAATCGTCAGTTCGTCGCCATAATCGAGAAACTGAAACAGTGTTTGTAATTGATGATAGCCATCGGCGCGTTGCCCGGTGATATAAAGAAATAGATTCAGTTTTGCCGGTGACGGCCACCGATGTTGGTTTGCGCTAACCATGTTATTTGACAGTCCAGTTATCCATTTTCAGTTTGATACGTTGCCCACCTTGGCTCAGTTCCATACGGCTAGGCAGTGCTGGTGTCACCTGCGTATTGTACTCCTGATAATCCACCGTCCAGGTCACCCCCGCCTGGGTGTAAGTCAGCTGTTTCAGGCGATACTTATCGTCGAGTGTGAAATCGGTAGTCTCCCCAGGCAAGCCGAGAATCCATTGACGCAGGCTATCCAATGGAATAGCCATGCCGGTCAATTTCTGAATCATCTCTTGCGGATTGTCACTGACGTAGCGTTTGCCCTGATTATCGGTCAACTGAGTTACACCCGGCTGTACCACCAACTCTAACTCAGTGCTACCTAACGGATTGGTCAGCAGCAGGCGATAACGCTCTGGCGCGGTTTGTTGCCAGAAGAAGCGGGCATAGACTTTTTGTTTTTCAGAGATATAAGCGAAAGCGCCACGGGTCTGGAATTGGCTGAGTTGCTGTAGTTGTTGTTCATGCTGACGCCATTGTGGCGATGTCGGGCTGGTCGCAGGGCCTGTCGGCGGCGTGGTGCTACAGGCTGCCAGCAGCAGAGTAGCTAAAGGAAGTAAGCGATAAAAACTGATTTTGCGCTGCGGCATATGGGTATAAATCCTATCGGCCGCCGGGTTTGCACTGGCGGCACATTTCTGATGGAGCACTATGTTTCTCATTGGGCAATATAGTGTAAAGCAAATCCTGTTGATGCGCTGTAAACAGGCAATATTGCTGCTCACGCTAACGGCCTAACGGCGGAGCGTCAATATCTTGTTCGATTTTGTACAGCATATAATCAAATTCTGAGCATAATTTGGGATAATACTTAGGATGATGCACTGCGCCTTTTATTGATCTCGCGCATCAAGTAGAATGCGGTTCAGACGAGAATCCATACTAACATCAGTATTACTCGAAGCCGTTCCCATGACTCTGCTTGCATTAGGCATTAACCACAAAACCGCTCCTGTATCGTTACGTGAACGGGTGACATTTTCACCGGAATCGATCGATCAGGCACTTGCTAGCTTGCTCCAACAGCCGTTGGTGCAGGGCGGTGTCGTATTGTCTACCTGCAACCGAACCGAGCTTTACCTCAGCGTCGAGCAACAAGAAAATCTGCACGAACAACTTATCGCCTGGCTGTGTAGCTATCATAAGCTCAGCCCGGACGAAGTGAAAAAAAGCCTCTACTGGCACCATGGTAATGACGCGGTCAGCCACTTGATGCGCGTCGCAAGTGGCTTGGACTCTCTGGTATTAGGGGAGCCACAAATTCTGGGGCAGGTGAAAAAAGCCTTTGCTGAGTCTCAGCGCGGCCAATCGCTATCTGGCGAGTTGGAGCGTTTGTTCCAGAAATCCTTCTCGGTGGCTAAGCGGGTTCGGACTGAAACTGAAATTGGTGCCAGCGCGGTTTCGGTGGCTTTTGCCGCCTGTACGTTGGCGCGGCAGATATTTGAATCTCTGTCTGAGCTGAATGTATTGCTGGTCGGCGCGGGTGAAACCATTGAGCTGGTGGCTCGCCATCTCCGTGAGCATCAAGTCAAACATATGATTATCGCCAACCGTACCCGTGAGCGAGCACAAGCACTGGCGACGGAAGTGGGCGCTGAAGTCATTACCTTGCCAGAAATTGACGCCCGTCTGGCTGATGCTGACATCATTATTAGTTCTACCGCCAGCCCGCTGCCAATTATTGGTAAAGGGATGGTGGAGCGCGCGCTGAAAAGCCGCCGCAATCAGCCAATGCTGTTTGTGGATATTGCGGTGCCGCGCGATATCGAGCCGGAAGTTGGCAAACTCTCTAATGCCTATCTGTACAGTGTTGATGATTTACAAGCGATTATTCAGCACAATATGGCGCAACGTCAGGCCGCCGCGGTTCAGGCTGAGTCGATAGTGCAGCAGGAAAGTATGAATTTTATGACCTGGTTGCGTGCGCAGGGGGCGGTTGAAACCATTCGTGATTACCGCTCTCAGGCCGAACAGGTGCGCAGCGAGATGACCGCTAAAGCTTTAGCTGCCATTGAGCAGGGTGCTAATGTCGAGCAGGTGGTGAATGAACTGGCCTACAAGCTAACTAACCGCTTGATTCATGCGCCCACCAAATCCCTCCAGCAAGCCGCCAGCGATGGCGATATGGAGCGGTTGCAATTATTACGCGACAGCCTTGGGCTGGATCAGCACTAGTTTCCTCTAATTACAGGGTTTAAAACCACGGATGAAGTCTTCTATTGTTGCCAAACTGGAAGCATTACAAGAGCGCCACGAAGAAGTGTTGGCTTATCTTGGTGATGCCAGCGTCATTGCCGATCAAGACCGTTTTCGCGCGTTATCACGAGAATATGCGCAACTGACTGATGTCACTCGCTGTTTTAAAGAGTGGCGCAGTGCGCAGGAGGATATTGAAGCGGCAGAAATGATGCTGGACGATCTCGAAATGCGTGAGATGGCACAGGAAGAGCTGAAAGAGGCCAAAGCGCGCAGCGAAGAGCTGGAACAGCAGTTGCAACTGTTGCTGCTGCCGAAAGACCCTGATGATGAGCGCGACTGTTTTCTCGAGATCCGCGCGGGGACGGGGGGCGACGAAGCCGCTATCTTTGCCGGTGATATGTTCCGTATGTACAGCCGTTATGCCGAAGCCCGTCGCTGGAAAGTTGAGATTATGAGCGCCAGTGAAGGTGAGCATGGCGGTTATAAAGAGGTGATTGCTAAAGTCTCTGGCGAGGGGGCCTTTGGGCAGCTGAAATTCGAATCAGGCGGTCACCGGGTGCAACGTGTACCTGAGACTGAATCACAGGGGCGCATTCATACCTCGGCCTGTACTGTTGCCGTGATGCCCGCTATTCCTGAAGCTGAAATGCCGGAAATCAACGCCGGTGATCTGCGTATTGATACTTTCCGCTCTTCAGGGGCGGGTGGTCAGCACGTTAACACCACCGACTCGGCAATCCGTATTACCCACATTCCTACGGGGCTGGTGGTGGAGTGTCAGGATGAGCGTTCGCAACACAAAAACAAAGCTAAGGCGATGTCCGTATTGGGCGCACGTATTCGTGCTGCCGAAATGCAAAAGCGCCAACTGGCGGAGGCTTCCGAGCGCCGCAACTTGCTCGGCACGGGCGACCGCTCCGATCGCAACCGCACCTATAACTTCCCGCAGGGGCGCGTGACTGATCATCGTATCAACCTGACGCTGTACCGGCTGGATGAAGTGATGGAAGGTAAACTGGATATGTTGATCCAGCCGATTGTGCAGGAGTATCAGGCTGACCAACTCTCCGCATTATCTGAGCAAGATTAATGGATTATCAGCAGTGGCTGTCGTTAGCGGCGGCCCGTTTTAGCCAAAGTGATAGCCCGAAGCGCGATGCTGAGATTCTGTTGAGCTGGGTGACCGGGCGAGCGCGTACCTATTTATTGGCTTTCGGTGAAAGCCAATTGACTCCCGAGCAGCTAGCGGCGTTAGAGCCACTGGCCGCCCGCCGTGAGCAGGGCGAGCCGATTGCCTATTTGGTTGGTGAACGAGAGTTCTGGTCGCTACCACTGAGTGTTTCCCCCGCCACACTGATCCCACGGCCAGATACTGAATGCCTGGTCGAGCAGGCGTTGGCGCTTCTGCCCTCCACCCCTTGCCGCATTCTGGATCTGGGCACCGGTACTGGTGCTATCGCCCTGGCCTTAGCCAGCGAGCGGCCAGATTGCGCGGTGGTTGGCGTGGACATTAAAGCCGATGCTGTTGCGCTGGCACGGCATAACGCCGAGAAACTCGCGCTAGAGAATGTCGATTTTCTGCAAAGCAGCTGGTTTCAATCACTAGATGGTAAATTCACGCTGATCGCCAGTAATCCTCCCTATATCGATGCCAATGACCCCCATCTTAGTGAAGGGGATGTCCGCTATGAACCGCAGAGCGCGTTAGTCGCAGCGGCTGAAGGAATGGCTGACTTGGCTGACATTATTCGTCAGGCCCCGGATTATCTGGAGCAGGGCGGCTGGTTAGTGTTAGAGCATGGCTGGCAGCAGGCGCAGGCGGTACAAAAACACCTTAAAAAAGCGGGTTTTAGTGCTGTAATTACCCATAAAGATTATGGTAATAATGATCGTGTTACTTTGGGGCAATGGGCGTGTCATTAAGCAGAATAAAATAAGGAAGCAACAGTCATGTGGGTCGATTATCTCGCCATGAAGTATTTGCATTTACTCACCGTGGTCATCAGCATTACGCTGTTTGTATTACGTTTCTTCTGGAAATGTCGCGGTTCAGCTATGATGGACAAACGCTGGGTGAAAATAACGCCGCATATCAATGATACGCTGCTGTTTGGCAGTGGCATTATACTGATCTTTATAACCGGTTTTTATCCTTTCAGTCCGCAAGGAACATGGCTGACTGAAAAGCTATTTGGCGTTATTATCTATATCCTGCTTGGCTATGTTGCATTAGGTAAGCGAACTCGCAGCCAGAGTCGTCGCTGGCTTGCCTTTATACTCGCATTGGGTTGCCTCTATTTGATTGCCAAACTGGCAACAACTAAGTTACCACTGCTGATGGGATATTTATGAGTAGTATTGCTGATTTCGAATTTAACAACGCGTCCCTGTGTGATGGGGTGTTACTGGTTACCCAGGAGATTCGACACGATTTTCCACTGGCTGAAGTACGCAACCAACTGCAACAGCTGGTCGATGATGCGCGGGCGGCTATGCCTGCCGATCTCAATCAGGATCAGCAATTAGAAGTGCTTATCGATCTGTTTTACCGCCAGTGGAAATTTGGCGGCGCAGGTGGCGTTTACCGCCTCTCCGATGCTATTTGGCTGGATAAAGTCCTGGATAAGCGCCAGGGAACGCCGGTGTCGCTGGGGGTGATTTTCCTCTATATCGCCCATCAACTGGATTTGCCTTTAATGCCAGTTATCTTTCCAACTCAATTAATCCTTCGTGCTGATTGGCTGGACGAAGAGATGTGGCTAATTAACCCGCTAAACGGCGAAACACTGAACGAGCATATGCTGGAAGTGTGGATCAAAGGTAATTTAGGGTTAAGTGCCGAATTGGAAGATGAAGATTTAGAAGAGGCGGAAAATACCATTATTGTCCGCAAAATGCTCGATACGCTGAAAGCCGCATTAATGGAAGAGAAGCAGATGGAGCTGGCATTACGTGCCAGTGAAGCGGTATTGGCATTTGACCCCGATGATCCCTATGAGATTCGTGACCGTGGCCTGATCTATGCCCAGTTGGATTGCAATCACATCGCTATCTCTGATTTAAGCTATTTTGTCGAACAGTGCCCGGAAGACCCGATCGCTGAAATGATAAAAATGCAGATCCACTCCATTGAGCAACAGCGGGTAACATTGCACTGATTTTTTTCGACAGTGGGGGTGTCGCAGCGGCTAGATAACAGCCAGCATTTACCGCCCTTGGCGGTAGAGATAACCTGCTGTAATTAATCTCGATTTACCCTTTATAAAGGTATTAGTATGAAACAGAAAGTGGTTAGCATTGGCGATATCAACGTAGCGAACGACCTGCCTTTCGTGCTGTTCGGCGGCATGAATGTGCTTGAGTCTCGTGATCTGGCGATGCGCATCTGCGAGCATTACGTCACCGTGACCCAAAAACTGGGTATCCCTTACGTGTTTAAAGCCTCGTTCGACAAAGCCAACCGTTCTTCAATTCACTCTTACCGTGGCCCCGGCCTGGAAGAGGGGATGCGAATTTTCCAAGATTTGAAACAACAATTTGGCGTAAAAATCATCACCGACGTCCATGAAGCCAGCCAGGCACAACCGGTATCCGAAGTGGTCGACGTTATCCAACTGCCCGCTTTCCTGGCTCGCCAAACTGATTTAGTTGAAGCCATGGCGCGTACTGGCGCGGTGATCAACGTCAAGAAACCTCAGTTCGTCAGCCCTGGTCAAATGGGCAATATCGTCGAGAAATTCAAAGAAGCGGGTAACGATCAGGTGATTCTTTGCGATCGTGGTAGCAACTTTGGTTATGACAATCTGGTGGTTGATATGTTGGGTATCAATGTGATGGTGCAAGCCACTGGCGGCCATCCAGTGATCTTCGACGTGACCCATGCGCTGCAATGCCGTGACCCATTTGGTGCGGCATCAGGTGGTCGCCGTGCTCAAGTGGCTGAACTGGCCCGTGCCGGTATGGCGGTAGGTTTGGCGGGGCTGTTTATTGAAGCTCACCCAGAGCCAAACAGCGCCAAGTGCGACGGCCCGTCAGCACTGCCATTAGCTAAACTGGAGCCGTTCCTGGTTCAGATGAAAGCTATCGACGATTTGGTGAAGAGTTTCCCTGAGCTGGATACCAGCAAATAATATCTGGCATCACTGATGTTGAGTATTGCGCTATAAGTCGAATGATTGAAAAGGCAGCTATTGAGGCTGCCTTTTTTGAGCGCGGTAACCGCTATTTTGAATATAGCGCTTCCAGCGCTTCCGGCAGGGTGCCGTAGAAACTCAGCTTGCCCTCAATAGGCTGCACTCTGGCTCTTGCTAGCGTCTTCAGTGGCTGGAAAGGGATATCGGTGATGATGAGCTGCTGCTCATTGCTCAGGGCCTCAGTGAAGCGCAGAAACGCATTTAAGCCACCGGCATCCAAAACCGGCACCGCATCCCATTGCAGAATAATGGTCTGGTAATGCTCACTCCGGCCCCGCAACTCGTTAAATATCCGCTCAGCCGCTGCGAAGAACAGTGGCCCGTTCACCCGTAAGATTAATGTTTTCTCATCAACCGCCGCCGGTATTTCACTCAACCGCGTCATTCGCGCAATGCGCCGCATAAACAGCAGTGAGGCCAACACAATACCGACCGTGATAGCAATCACCATGTCGAATAACACGGTCAGACTCATGCACAGCAACATCACGATAATGTCGTCTTTTGGCCCTCGGCGCAGCAGATCAACAACTTTATGTGCCTCACTCATGTTCCAGGCCACAATCAGCAGCAGCGAGGCCATCGCAGCCAAAGGGAGATAAGAGAGCATCGGGGCCAGCACCAGTAAGGCCAGCAGCACCAGCAGGGCATGGACAATGGCTGACACGGGTGAGGTGGCACCGGCGCGGACATTTGCCGCAGAGCGGGCAATAGCCGCTGTGGCGGTGATCCCACCAAAGAATGGCGCAATCATATTTCCCAATCCCTGACCCACTAACTCACTGTTTGAGTGATGCTTTTGCCCAGTCATTCCATCAAGCACCACCGCACATAATAGTGACTCAATCGCCCCCAACATTGCCATCGAAAAAGCGGCCGGCAGCAAGGCGGAAAGTGTCGCCCAGTTCAAGACAAAATCCTGCCCATTGGCGGCAGGAAGATGCCAGGGCAAGACAAATTGTGGCAGGATGGGGGGAATGCCATGGCCCTGAGTGCCATCGGCCAGCAAATAGCCAAATCGTGAACCAATAGTCGCGACCTGATGATCAAACAGTGATAACAGACCCATCACAGCAGTGCCGGCAACAAGCGCAGGTAAGTGACCCGGTAACTTTAATTTTAACCGGGGCCAGAGAATCAATACCAGCAGCGTAACAGTAGCAATTAAGGTATCACTGAAGTTGATGGTTGGCAGCGCTTGCGCCAGTGCGCCAACTTTGCCGACATAATTTTCCGGCACTTCGGTTAGGTGCAAGCCAAAAAAATCCTTCACTTGCATGGTGGCAATGGTGATACCAATCCCTGAGGTGAAACCCAAGGTTACTGACAGCGGAATATATTCAATTAAGCGGCCAAGTCGCCCCAGCCCCATGCAGAGTAAAAATATGCCGGATATTAATGTCGCCAGTAATAAACCGGCCAAACCGAACTGCTGTGACACAGGATAGAGAATAACAACAAAGGCCGCCGTCGGGCCGGATACGCTATAACGGGAGCCGCCACTGACCGCAATGACAATACCGGCAATCGCTGAGGTATATAAGCCATATTGCGGCGGGACGCCACTGGCAATAGCCAAAGCCATCGCCAGCGGAATAGCAATAATACCGACAGTGACACCGGCAATTATATCTTTAACAAGTCGTTGAAGTGTATAGGTTTCTCGCCAGCAAGCGTCAATTATCGCGCTGAACGGCCTAATGCCGTTAATTCCGTGCGTTTTCATCTAAGGTGCAAACCAAATAAAGAAAAGACAAAATAAATGGCGGGCCAATAAGGGTCCGTCTCGAGTAGCAGATACACACGATACGCCAATTAGGCGGCCAATATCTAGATGTATATCAATCTCTGTCGGAATTGAGAAAAGACGCGCTTTTAAAAAGGGCATTAAGTGAACAGTTACATTGCCGGTAGGTGAACTTCTCATCCGGATAAATGAAAAGTGACTATTATCCTCGCTAGCTATCTCTTTTACCCCCAAATAGCAGAAACTGAATATTAAACCGCAAGAAGAAGATGATACCGTATTAGGCGGAGGAGTTATGAGGCTAAACAATATCTTGTTACCTGGCGATATTGGCAAAACTCATCATCAAATTATTCCGGAATAAAGCCTGTTTCGCAGCTAAGATTTAGGTTAGAAACTATTGCCATTATCCATGCTCAATGTTTAGGAATTCCGATGAATAATTTCAGTCTAAATTATAATTTAACATTAATGGGAAATCGGTCACGTCAATGTTGGTTAAAATCAACAGTGAAAATTCAAAGGACTGACGCTACGCCATGAGTGAATTAGAATCTCTGTCAACGCTATATCGGGATGCTTGTGTCACTTATGCGACCCTCTCTATTAGTTATTTTGCTTTAAGTAAAAATAGTGCCTTCTCCTATCATGGGGATGTCTGGAAACGTGTTGTATTCGGTCTGGTGGCGGGGCTGGTTTCGCTCTACCTCAATCAAGATCAGTGGATTATTTCCGGTTCATTTTTTTACAGTTTTGAATTGATCCCAATCGTTTTGGTTACTTTTTATGGTGGTTGGCTGAGTGGCTTAACGGCATTGGTGATAAATTATTTTTTTACCGGGTGGTTTACACTAGATAATGCATTAATAACAATAATGTTTATTCCACTTTTACTCGCCAAAGTATGGGAGAAAAAGAGTAATCGCATTTTTTACACCACAATTATCTCAATTGCCATTTATCGCATAATCGTCGCTGTTCTATTTGTTCCGAATGAACTGCTCTGGACTCAAATTGTGGTGTATCAACTGATTTCTGCCTTCTGTTTAGCTATTTGCTACCACGCATTGAATTTTAAAGAGCGCCATATTTACGCCTATTTTGCGATGAAAAATCGGGCTAATATCGACAAATTAACCCAATTAAATAACCGGGCCAGTGTTGATTATCGGCTGAATGCTATCCATAGCAGCCGATTGGCCTGCGGATTAATGATTCTGGATCTTGACCACTTTAAATCGGTGAATGACACCTATGGCCATGATGGCGGTGATCTGCTGCTGACTGAAGTCGGGAAGTTATTAACCTCAACCATTCGGGATGAGGATTTCGTTGGTCGCTTTGGCGGTGAGGAGTTTATTGTTATTACACATAGCCATGATCCGCAAGCCATCAAAGCGGTTGCTGAGCGAATTCGTCGGCGAGTAGAGAATTTAGATGTGGAATTGTCTGATGGCCGAAAAATAGAGGCCACAATTTCAATTGGTGCTTCGCTTTATTTGCCGGGCATGTCGATGCTAAAAGCAATAAAAATGACTGACGAAGCGCTTTATCAAGCGAAAAATCAGGGTCGTAATCAGGTGGTTTACAGCCGATTAATGCCATTCTCCCCTCTGGGGGACCGTATCAATAGAGAAGGGCGTCGCCGCAGATCATAGCGGTAGGGGAATGAGGTGAGTACCAAAGAAAAAGGCCCTGACTTTCGTCAGAGCCTTTCGCTCGAATATGGCGGTGAGAGAGGGGTTCGAACCCTCGATACACTTACGCGTATACACACTTTCCAGGCGTGCTCCTTCAGCCACTCAGACACCTCACCGTAAGTTGCCGCGCTATGCACTGCAACGGGGCGGTACTATAGGGATAGGTGGCTTGATGGTCAAGTAGTATTTATCCGTTGCCATTCATCTGGTTATTCTGCACCCAGATAGGATGAATCGCAGGCAAATCACCTGACCCAACGCCAATATTAGGTGTTAGCTGGCGAGCCAAAAAGAGATAAAAAAAACGGCAATCGAATCACAAATACTGGGGTAAGACACCAGACTTGCTTCAATTGCCGTTTGATTTTACTGCCGCGACACCGCGCTTTGCGCTGTAACGACTTAATATGGCGGTGAGGGAGGGGTTCGAACCCTCGATACGCTTACGCGTATACACACTTTCCAGGCGTGCTCCTTCAGCCACTCAGACACCTCACCGTGTTACTGCTATTTATTACTGCGCTTACTGCTATTAATGACTATCAACCGTGCTAAGCATGGTCGACCGGCGTAATGTAGGCAAAAGTGTGCCCAGCGTCAACCCTCTTATGTCGTCTTTGTCACTCTTTTGCTAAAGTTACAGCAGTTTGCTGATTTCATCGGCATTTCTTGCCGGTAGCACTTGCATCTGGCCGTTAATCGCGGAAATCTAATCGGTACTTTCGCAAGGAGCTGGCAAATAATGAATATTATTTTTTATCACCCGTTTTTTGAAGCAAAACAGTGGTTGTCAGGTATACAGTCTCGCTTGCCGGCTGCGAATATTCGGCAGTGGCGACGTGGTGATACCCAACCGGCAGATTATGCGCTGGTTTGGCAGCCGCCACAGGAAATGCTAGCTAAACGCACTGAACTGAAAGGAGTTTTTGCATTAGGGGCGGGGGTGGATGCTATTTTGGACCAGGAGCGTCGCCATCCGGGGACATTACCTGCCGGGGTTCCGCTGGTTCGCTTGGAGGACACCGGTATGTCCTTGCAAATGCAGGAGTATGTTGTTGCCAGTGTACTGCGCTACTTCCGCCGGATGGATGAGTATCAACTGCAACAGCAGCAGAAAATGTGGCAGCCGCTGGAGCCACATCAACACGATAAATTCACTATCGGCATTCTTGGGGCGGGCGTATTAGGCAAAAGTGTGGCCCACAAATTAGCCGAATTTGGTTTTACGGTGCGCTGCTGGAGCCGAACACCAAAACAGATTGATGGCGTGGTCAGTTTTGCCGGCCAAGAGAAGTTACCCGCCTTCATCCAGGGGACACAATTACTGATTAATCTGTTGCCGAACACCCCAGAAACAGCCGGTATTCTAAATCAATCGCTCTTTTCGCAACTGAATGCCAATGCCTATATCATCAATATTGCACGGGGAGCGCATCTGTTAGAGCGGGACTTATTAGCCGCAATGAGTGCTGGTAAAATTGCTGCGGCAACACTGGATGTGTTTGCTGAAGAGCCACTACCCCCGATGCACCCTTTCTGGAGCCATCCACGCATTACTATCACGCCGCACATTGCCGCCGTGACTTTGCCTAATGCGGCCATGGATCAGGTGGTCGCCAATATTCAGGCCATTGAGGCGGGCAGGGAGCCGCTGGGCTTGGTTGATGTGGTGCGAGGTTACTGATAAGGGCAGCCTACGAGGGGGATAGCCATTTGCCAGACCAGGTTTTTAGGCTGCTGATGAGAGGAATTCCTGCTATCATTAGCAGGCTATATTTTGCCTGCGAATAACTGTCCCCCGCGTTAAAAGACTTTGTGGAGTAGTCATGTATCCTGTTGATTTACATATGCATACCATTGCCAGTACTCATGCTTACAGCACTTTGCACGATTACATCGCCGAAGCTAAACTCAAAAATATCAAACTGTTTGCCATTACCGACCATGGCCCGGATATGGCGGATGCGCCCCATTATTGGCACTTTATGAATATGCGAGTCTGGCCGCGCCTGGTCGATGGCGTGGGCATCTTGCGGGGTATTGAAGCCAATATTAAGAATCTGGATGGTGATATTGATTGTACCGGCCCAATGCTCGATGCCATCGATCTGCTGATTGCGGGTTTCCATGAACCGGTGTTTCCGCCGCAAGACAAGGCCGCCAATACTCAGGCGATGATCGCAACGATGGCGCAGGGGAATGTGCATATTATCAGCCATCCCGGCAACCCTAAATATCCGGTTGATATTCCGGCGATAGCGCAAGCGGCGGCAAAATACCATGTTGCCCTTGAGCTGAATAACTCCTCTTTTAGCCATTCACGTAAAGGGAGTGAGCCGAATTGCCGCGCGATAGCTGAAGCTGTCCGTGATGCCGGCGGCTGGCTGGCGTTAGGTTCTGATTCCCATATCGCCTACTCATTGGGGATTTTTGAGCATTGCGAGCGTATTATCGCTGAGGTAAATTTCCCGCAAGAGCGCATTTTAAATGTCAGCCCGCGCCGTTTACTCAACTATCTTGAGATGCGGGGCCGTCCCGCCATCCCCGAATTAGCCGATTTATAAGAGAATCGGTGACGTTGTCACTATTATTTTTTATACAAAAAAATCAATAAGAAACAGGAAGATGTAGATGAATGATTTCTCTCTGGTGTGCCGGGTTCTGGGGTCACTGTTCTATCGTCAGCCACAAGATCCACTATTGGAACCGCTGTTTGCCCTGATCAGTCAAGGCAAGCTTGAGCAACACTGGCCACTGGAGCAAGGTGAGTTGCTGGCGCGTTTGCAGCAGGAGTATCAGCCAGATGCTTTGGCCGCTGATTATAGTGCGATGTTTGTGGGCGATGATTGCCGCGTGTCACCTTATGGTTCCGATTATGAGGATGGCTGCCCAGAAGTTGAAGTCAGAGCTTTTCTGCAACAGCGCGGTATGCCGCTAGGCGATGCGCCAACTGACCATTTTGGTGGATTATTACTGGCCGCCTCCTGGCTGGAAGATCAAGCGGCTGAAGATGAAGTCGCGGCACAAATTGCACTGTTTAATGACTATTTACTACCATGGTGTGGTCGTTTTCTTGGCAAAGTGGAGGCACATGCTTCCAGCGGTTTTTATCGCACACTGGCGCAGTTGAGTCGTGAGGGGTTGCAAGCGATGTGGGATGAGTTATCAGAAGATACCCTTCGTCCTTGACGCTACAACTGTGTTAGCGGCACTCGCGCACCCGAATCACTTACCAACGTAAGCTCATCGGGATTTACTCGTTTGCTGCCTTGTTGTAACGCCAATGACTTTGGGTATTACCCTTGGTTTTCGATGCTACAGCTATTTGCGGGCAGGGTCGATTAGTCAGTGAATGGGATGACTAGTTGGCCCGGCTTCACTTCTAAGCCTTTCGCCAGCTTCTTCGCCATCGCTTCTGCTTTACTCTTCTCGCCATCTAACACATAGGCGGGTTGCTGATCAAAATAGGACTTCAGTGACTGGTTCAGATAAGGCGTCAGCGCCTTCATCACGGAATCCATCTTCTCTGGTTTGACTGTATAATCGGTCAACTCCATATCTTTCAGGAAGATAGCGCCTTTTTCGCGATCGAATGTAGGCTGTGCTTTTAAGGTCAGCGTCATATCGGCACTTTGCGGGCCAAGGATCGAGGTGATATCCACTTTGGCGTTACCGGTTAATGTCACTTTACCGGGTTCAGCGCGACCAATCTGGCTCTGCAATTGCGTCAGGGTGATATGAGCATCAACCAAACCGGGAATACCAATCTGCTTTTCATAATTATTATGTTTTTGCAGGTAATCATTCACTTCCTGCTCGCTCAGTGAGTACTGAGTCAGTTGGTTACAGCCGACCAGTGTAACGGCCGTCAGCAGCGCCGCTGCGCCCCAAGTTATTCTCTTCATTAAAACCTCATAGCAATATGCACAATCACATCAGACAAGACGAATTTGCCCAATGATAACGGGTTAATCTGCTGTTTTGTATTATTAACCGTTGCTGTTCAACAACGGTTTGGGATTAGGCGCGTTTGGGACTGGGCGCTATAGTGCGGTAGTGCCCGGCAATTGCCCATCAGATAACCCTGAATCAGGGTGAATAACAGGCTAATTGCCGCTGAGCATCGCGGATTCAATCCGGCGCTGATTAAATTGCCAGTAGAGTCCAATCAAGGTCATTAAGCCAATAACACCTAACATGAACCACGGCAACTCCGGCATCTCAAGGGTGCGTCCCGTGTCGTACATCCAGCCGCCACCGGTATAACCCAATGCGCCACCCAGTGCCAGCCCGAGGCGGCTAAAGCCCATATAGCTGCCGCGAGCCCGTGAGTCGGCCAGTGATGCACCCAGGGTTTCACGGGCCGGTTCGGCGATGATTGACCCCATATAGAAGAAGCAGATAAACATAAACAGGGTTTGCAGATGGCTAATCAGGCCGATTGGGAACAGGCTGAGTGTCATGATCAACAACCCGGCCATCAAGCGCTGCTCAAGGCTAAAGCGCTTTTCGCTCCAGCGGGCAATCGGGTAGAGCAGTGTTAGAGAGAGCGCCGCTTCAATGGCATACATCCATTTAACCGCGGCAGGTGAACCGGCAATCTCATTGACCATGATTGGCAGCATCAGCATCACCTGCACAGCGAGCATGTAGTAGCCAGTCAGCGTCAGGACATAGGTCACAAAGCGGCGATCACGCAGCACCCGCATTAGCCCCTCTCTCATTGGCGCGCGGACAGTCGAGATGCGGTAAGCGGGCAGTAGCCAGAGATTCCAGCCCGCCGCCAGGACGAAGATAGCCGCGCCGGTCCAGCAGACAAAGTGGAAGTCGTATTGCAGCAGCCAACTGCCGATCAATGCGCCAATGACCGCGCCAGCACTGTCTTGCATCATCAGCAGTGAGTAAAAACGGCCACGTTCGTGCGGGCGGGTGAGTTTAATCACCAATGCGGTACGCGGTGGATCGAAAAGCGTGCCCCCTAAACCGGACAACGCACAAGCGAGCCACAGTATCCATGGCTCATCAGCCATTGCCATCAACGCGAAACCCGCTGCGCGCATCAGCATCCCGGTGACTATCATTGGTTTGGCGCCGAAGCGGTCGGCGATAGCCCCGCCGAAAATCCCGAGTCCTTGCTGAACCAGTTGCCTTAATCCCAAGGCAAGACCCACGATCAACGCGGCCCAACCCATTTGATCGACAAATCGGATAGAGATAAGTGGGAAGACAACGAAGAAACCCAACACCACTAATAAGTTATCAAGCAATAAAAAATACTTACCCAAGCTCCGAGCTTGCGATACCAAGGCCATGCTTCACCGTCAGAAATCAAATAAGGAGGGAATAGAAACTACATTTATGGTCTATAACCCATATATGGTCTATAGCCCATATAGTTTGTAGTGAAGTAGTTTGTACCCAAATCATCAGAAACGATAGGGGTTAGATTGATAATATTTTTTTATCGTCAATACGTTACCTCACCGACAATTTCATCATAGAATGATTTTTTAGTCCTTCAATGACACCATTTTGTGGTGTTGATATCTGAAAAGAGCGCAAGGGTGGTGTTACGCGACAGCGGTGTAACAGGTATATTGAAGCTTAGAGTCGCCGTTAGCCGCTAAATGCTAAATTAGGTGCAGCGCACCGCCAAGGGGAGCAGATGTTCGGCTATCATTCAGCAACACCTAAAATACGCCTAACCACTGACCGCATGTCACTGCGGCTGGTTCATGAGCGTGATGCTTACCGCATGGCGGAGTATTACGCTGAAAATCAGGTATTTCTCAAACCCTGGGAACCGGTGCGTGATCAAAGCCACTGCATGCCGTCCGGTTGGCAGGCGCGGCTGGGTATGATCATGGAGCTACAAAAACAGGGCAGCGCCTACTACTTTATTTTGCTAGATGCGGAGGAGAAAGAGGTGCGCGGGGTCGCTAACTTCAGCAATGTGCTGCGCGGCTCCTTTCATGCCTGTTTCCTGGGTTACTCATTAGGTGAGCGCTGGCAGGGGCAGGGCTTAATGTTTGAAGCGTTGCAACCGCTGATTCGCTATATGCAGCGGCAGGAGCGGATGCACCGTATTATGGCTAATTATATGCCGCATAATCATCGCAGTGGCAGCTTACTTGAGCGCCTGGGTTTTGAGCGCGAAGGCTACGCGAAGGATTATTTACTGATTGACGGCCAGTGGCGCGATCATGTGCTGACGGCCTTGACTAACAAAGAATGGACACCCACGCGCTGAGGTCAGGATGAAACAGAGTCTAAATGCATTAGAGGCCAGAGTGATTGGCTGTTTGCTGGAAAAACAGGTGACGACGTCAGAGCAGTATCCGATGTCGCTCAATGGTGTGACGGTAGCTTGTAATCAGAAAACTAACCGTGAACCGGTGATGGAGCTATCCGAATCGGATGTGCAGCAGACACTGGATTTTTTGCTGAAAAAACACCTTATCCGCACACAAAGTGGTAATAGGGTCATGAAGTATGAGCACCGTTTCTGCAATTCTGAGTTTGGTAACCTTAAATTCTCCCCAGCGGAGTTGGCGGTGATCACCACACTACTATTACGTGGCCCGCAGACGCCAGGTGAGTTGCGCACCCGCACCAACCGCATGTATGAGTTTGCGGATGTGAGCGAGACCGAAGCGGTGCTGAATCAGCTCTCCCAACGTGAAGATGGGCCATTTGTGGCGCGTCTGGCCCGTGAGGCGGGTAAACGCGAGAGTCGCTATAGGCATCTGTTTAGCGGCGATGCGGCAGCAACTGCACCCGCAGACGAGGGTGTTGACGGGGTAACCGGCACCCTTGAAGCCCGAGTTGCGCAGCTTGAGCAACAGGTTATGGCGCTGACACGCCGTTTGGATGAAGTGCTGATCCAGTTAGATGATTGATAAGGATGCTATGAACAAAGCGGGCGTTGGCAAAAAACTGCGTGTGGGTATCGTTGGCCTGGGGGGGATTGCGCAAAAAGCCTATCTGCCGATCCTGACCCAAGCGCTGGATTGGCAGCTGACTGGCGCATTTTCGCCCAATCAAATTAAGGCGCAGCCGGTGTGCGACAGCTACCGAATGCGCTATTTCTCGCGCTTGGATACCCTCGCCGCTGAGTGTGATGCTATTTTTGTTCACAGCAGCACCGCCAGCCATTTTCAGGTGGTGAGTGAGCTGTTGCGGGCCGGAATTCATGTTTATGTCGATAAGCCGCTGGCTGAAACACTGGCGCAGTCGGAGCAATTGATCGCTTTGGCCACCAAACAAAAGTTGGCGTTGATGGTCGGTTTTAACCGCCGTTTTTCGCCGTTATACCAGCAGCTTAAGCAAGAGATGGCCCTGCCGACCTCACTGCGCATGGAGAAACATCGCCAAAACGGCATCGGGCCAAATAGTGCCCGTTTTACCTTGCTGGATGACTATCTGCATGTGGTGGATACCGCGTTATGGCTGGCGGGGGAGTCGGCAACATTGACCAGCGGCCGCGTGCAAACCAACGCGCAGGGGCAGATGTTGTATGCCGAGCACCATTTCGACGCGGGCGATTGCCTGATAACCACCAGTATGCATCGCGATGCCGGTACTCAGCGGGAGAGTGTGCAAGCTATCAGCTTCGGGCGCTGTTATCAGATTAATGATATGCGCCAGTGGCAGCAGGAGTCTGATGGGCAGGTGATTAGTTTGCCCGCCCCCGGTTGGCAAACCACCCTGGAGCAGCGCGGCTTTGTCGGGGCTGTACGTCACTTTATTGACGCGGTGAGCCACCAAACGGCCCCGCAACTCTCGGGTGAAGAGGCGATTTATGCTCAACGCATGATAGAAGTGATGTTACAGCAGTAGAGTGCGGGCTAGGTTAGAGGCGCTGAGCAAGCATGAACAAAAGATCAGCGCTCTCAGTAAGTTGTTACACTTTTCGATGGCTATTCATAGCCGGTTACGTAGACTGGCGGCTGTTTTTAAACAGTATCAGGGCAGCGCTGATGCCCACCCTAACCCCAGATCAGAAACCTATGAATTTACTGAAATCACTGGCAGCCGTCAGTTCAATGACCATGTTTTCCCGCGTATTGGGCTTTGCCCGTGATGCCATTGTGGCGCGGGTCTTCGGTGCAGGTATGGCAACGGATGCCTTTTTTGTGGCCTTTAAATTGCCTAATCTCCTGCGGCGTATTTTTGCTGAGGGGGCATTCTCGCAGGCTTTTGTGCCGATTCTGGCTGAATATAAGAGCCAGCAGGGCGAGGAGGCGACACGAACATTTGTCGCCTATGTCTCCGGCTTATTAACCCTGATACTGGCGGTAGTCACGATATTGGGCATGTTGGCAGCACCTTGGGTTATCTTTATTACCGCCCCCGGTTTTACCGACACCCCCGATAAATTTGCACTCACCTCTGCGCTGCTGCGGGTGACATTCCCCTATATCTTGCTGATCTCACTGGCCTCGCTGGTGGGGGCTATCCTCAATACCTGGAACCGCTTCTCCATTCCCGCGTTTGCACCAACCTTCCTAAATATCAGCATGATAGGTTTTGCACTCTTTGCCGCGCCTTACTTTAATCCCCCGGTGATGGCGCTGGCCTGGGCCGTGGTGGTGGGCGGGGTGCTGCAATTGGGTTATCAACTGCCTCATCTGAAAAAGATAGGTATGCTGGTACTGCCGCGGTTGTCACTGCGTGATGCCGGGGTCTGGCGGGTGATGCGCCAAATGGGGCCGGCGATCCTTGGGGTGTCCGTCAGCCAAATCTCACTGATCATCAACACTATTTTTGCGTCGTTTCTGGTCTCAGGCTCTGTCTCCTGGATGTACTATGCTGACCGCTTGATGGAGTTCCCATCCGGTGTCCTGGGCGTGGCGTTAGGCACCATTTTGCTGCCCTCACTGGCAAAAAGCTTCTCCAGCGGTAACCATGATGAGTATTCCCGACTGATGGATTGGGGTCTGCGCCTCTGTTTCTTGCTGGCGTTACCCAGTGCGGTGGCATTGGGGATCCTCGCTAAGCCGTTGGTGGTGTCACTGTTCCAGTATGGTAAATTCAGTGCCTTTGATGCCGCGATGACCCAGCGAGCGCTGGTAGCTTACTCGGTTGGTCTGATGGGGCTGATTGTGGTTAAAGTGCTGGCACCGGGGTTCTACTCGCGCCAAAACATCAAAACCCCAGTGAAGATTGCTATTGTCACACTGATATTGACTCAGGTGATGAATCTGATTTTCATCGGGCCACTAAAACATGCGGGGCTATCGCTGTCGATTGGTCTTGGGGCATGTCTGAATGCCAGCTTGCTGTATTGGCAGTTGCGTAAGCAGCAGATTTTCCAGCCGCAACCCGGCTGGGCGCTATTCCTGACGAAATTGGTTATCGGCGTGATTGTGATGTCAGCGGTGTTGCTGGGGCTGTTGTGGGTCATGCCGGCGTGGGATATCGGCGGCATGGCTTATCGGCTGTTGCGCTTATCGGCAGTGGTGGCGGCGGGGGTGATTGCCTACTTTGCTTCACTGGCGTTACTCGGATTCAAATTGCGAGATTTTGCCCGGCGAAGCAATGGCTGATGTGACCTGCTGATGGTCAATCGGTTTGATGATAAAACAGCAAAAGGCCCCTTGGGGCCTTTTTTGTCGTCAATTATATTAGCTAAAACGGCGAGCGGTGAGAACTACATCCGCTCTACTGTGCGAATACCGAGGGTATCCAGACCTTGCTTCAGGGTTTTTGCCGTCAGCATCGCCAGTTTCAGGCGGCTTTGGCGGATCTCTTCACTTGCGGCATTCAGGATCTGGCAATGCTCGTAGAAACTGGAGAATAAGCCCGCTACGTCATACAGATAGGAGCACATCACATGAGGCGTCCCTTCGCGGGCGACGGTAGTGATGACCTCTTCAAATTGCAGCAGGCGCGTTGCCAGTGCCGCTTCACGATCTTCGGTTATCACCAGTGGCAGTGTCAGGCTATTCTCATCAACGCCTGCACGTTTAAACACCGAAACCACGCGGGTATAGGCATATTGCATGTAAGGTGCGGTGTTGCCATCCAGCGCCAGCATGTTATCCCAGTCGAAGATATAGTCGGTGGTGCGGCTTTTTGACAAGTCGGCATATTTCACCGCGCCAATACCGACCGCTTCCACCACCTGCTTCAGTTCATCCGCAGGCATATCCGGGTTTTTCTCGGCGATCAATTTGCCGGCACGCTCAATAGCTTCGTCCAGCAAGTCGGATAGCTTAACCGTGCCACCTGAGCGGGTTTTAAATGGCTTGCCATCTTTCCCCAGCATCATGCCAAACATATGGTGTTCTAGTGGCACTGACTCAGGGACGTAACCGGCTTTGCGCACGATAGTCCATGCTTGCATCAGATGTTGGTGCTGGCGAGTGTCGATGTAATACAACACGCGGTCTGCGCCCAGTGTTTCATAGCGATACTTGGCACAAGCGATATCCGTGGTGGTATAGAGGTAACCGCCATCTTTTTTCTGGATAATGACGCCCATTGGCTCGCCATCTTTGTTTTTATACTCATCCAGATAGACCACAGTGGCCCCGTCGCTCTCGACTGCCAGACCCTTGGCTTTCAGATCCGCAACAATGCCCGGCAACATGGCGTTATATAGGCTCTCGCCCATGACATCATCTGTGGTCAGGGTGACATTTAGCCGATCATAGGCAATCTGGTTCTGCGCCATGGTGATATCCACCAGTTTGCGCCACATCTGACGGCAATATTCGTCGCCGCTTTGCAGTTTCACCACATAGGCACGGGCGCGCAGGGCGAACTCTTCGTCTTCGTCATAGGTTTTCTTGGCTTGCTGATAGAAAAGCTCCAGATCCGATAGGTCCATATCGCTGGCGCTTTCATTCTGCATTTTTTCCAGATACGCAATCAGCATACCGAACTGTGTGCCCCAGTCGCCGACGTGGTTAGCGCGGATAACATGGTGCCCCAGGAACTCCAGAGTCCGCACCGCCGCATCACCGATAATGGTTGAGCGCAGGTGACCGACGTGCATCTGCTTAGCCACGTTAGGTGCCGAATAGTCAACCACGATAGTTTGCGGTTCAACCGGTGCCACGCCCAGTTTGGGTGCTGTTAACGCGAACTCTACTTTGCTGGCAACCCACTGACGGTCTAAGAAAATATTGATAAAACCGGGGCCGGCGATCTCAACCTTGCTGGCAATACCCTCAAGATCAAGCAGCTCAATGACTTTTTCTGCCAGTTGTCGGGGTTGCATGCCCATTTTTTTGGCAACGGCCATGACGCCATTAGCTTGATAATCGCCAAATTGCGCTTTGGCAGATTGGCGAACTTGAGCTTCGCTACCTGCTGGAGCACCTGCTGCAATCAGCGCCTGGCTGACTTTATCTGAGAGAAGAGCCTGAATATTCACCGGGTTACCTTAATTACGCACAAAAGAGACATTAGTGATGCACAAAAGAGTCTCTGTGCCAGTTAATTCAAACGTGGCCAGCGCCTGATACCGCAATCAATGAGTGACGGTGGGGCGGGCTGACAGCGTGTTAGTCGCAAGATGGCAGGATTTATACCATATTTGCCTTTCGGCGTCAGCATCGGGGCGGTGGTTGCGGTGAAGAAAGCCCGCAAAGAGATCAACTGACTATTTTATTAGCAATGATTGAGGTGGCGCCATAAATCAATCAGATAAAATATGGCTGATTAGCGCTAATAACTGTAGATTATGGCCGCTTCAATGTCGGAAATCGCCGCTTAAAAGGAGAGCCAGATGCGCCGTTTGCAAGATATCGCCGAATTACAGGATTTAATCACTGATCTGCCAATTTTTGAGCAGAAACTGGTGAGTTTTTCGGCCAAATTAAATTTGGATTTGACTCAATTTAGCGCCGACCATATTTCATTGCGCTGCTATCAAATTGAAACCGCGCAGCGCTGGCGTAGCGGATTATTACATTGTGGCAATTTGATGTCCGAGACGCAGATTAATGGCCGACCCATTTGTCTGTTCGATTTAGCGCAACCTTTAGCTATTGGCCCCTGGCAGATAGATTGCATTGAGCTGCCGTATCCGGGGAAAACCCATTATCCCCATCAGGGCTGGGAGCATGTGGAGCTGGTTTTGCCCGGTGACCCGCAAACCCTGCAACACCGCGCCCGAGCCTTGCTACCCGCGACATTTCCCGTGGGCATCAATGAAAAATTTAGTTCACCGCAAGGGGAGCATGAACGTTTAGCTAACCCAACGCTGGCGGTGAGTGATGGCGAGATAACCATTAAATTTCACCCATATACCTTGCGGCAAATAATAGATAGCGAGAACCATAACTAACGTAAATGGGTTATTTATTTCAACACCGACTATCACTTATGGTTATCACTGTGACTGACATCTACTCACGAACTCAAAATGGGTGCCATAGTAAGTCTCTAGCGCGCGGGATGAGATCCAGCTTTAGCGCGAGTGATATATTAAGCATATAAATTATTCAGAAATAGAATTATTCAATTCTTAGGTGATATCTATGCCCAGAGTTACCGGGTAAAACAACTGCCGCAGTGGCATCCGTCAAACGGGGGAGATAATGACTAAATTGGAAATTTGTTGCTATAGCGTCGATTGTGCGCAGGTAGCAGAAAAGGCAGGAGCCGACCGGATTGAACTATGCTGCGGTCAGTCCGAAGGGGGTTTAACACCTAGCGTCGGTGCATTAATGCAAGCCAGAGAGACCGTAACTATTCCGGTGCATCCAATCGTGCGACCTCGGGGCGGTGATTTCTGCTATAGCCATAATGATTTTGCCATCATCAAAAATGATATTGCGCGCATCCGTGATATGGGTTTTGCGGGCGTGGTCGTGGGGGTGCTGGATACTGATGGGCATATTGATATGCCGCGGATGCGCGAGATAATGTCCCTCAGCGGTGACCTGGCGGTCACATTCCATCGTGCATTTGATATGTGTCAAAACCCGATGGTCGCCTTGCAGCAATTAACCGACCTGAATGTGGCGCGGATTCTAACCTCGGGCCAGCAACAGAATGCGGAACTGGGGCTGTCACTACTGAAAGATTTAGTCGCCGCCACCCAAACGCAAGGGCCGATTATCATGGCGGGTGCGGGTGTTCGGCTGACCAATATGCAGAAATTTATTGATGCCGGTATTCGCGAGTTACACAGCTCTGCGGGGCGTTCGGTTCCCTCGACGATGAAATATCGCAAAGCTGGCGTGACTATGTGTGCCGACAGTGATGTCGATGAGTTTGCGCATTATTGTGTTGATGGTGAAGTGGTTGAGGCGATGAAGAGTTTGCTGGTGATGGGCGCACCACTTTCACGTTCAGCCTAGATCCTTCGTCCTTGAAGCTACAGCGTTGTTAGCGGCACTCTCTCACCCGAATCACTGACCAAAAGTCAGCTCATCGGGATTTGCTCGTTTGCTGCCTAGCTGTAACTCCAATGACTTTGGGTCTAGCGACAGAGACTGAAGCCACAGCGTTTTTAGCGGCTCTCGGTGGTTAATCCGAGGGCCGTTTTTATAGCTGAGGATTATGGCTTACGAGCGATTAATACGGCTCTAACTGGGGCCGGATAGCCTTCCACGGTTTTGCTTGGGTCTGTTGGATCGAGGAACTCAGCTAATGACTCGCTGGTCATCCAGTCGGTGCGGCGCTGCTCATCGGTGGTGGTCACCGCCATATCAGCGATTCTGACATCCACAAACCCACATTTTTCCAGCCACTCCTTCAATGCGGGTGCCGACGGAATGAAATAGACGTTACGCATTTGGGCATAACGATCGCCGGGCACCAATACCTGCCGGCTATCGCCTTCAACCACCAATGTTTCGAGCACCAATTCCCCCTCGCTAACCAACTGGTTTTTTAGCTGATAGAGGTGATCTAGCGGTGAGCGGCGGTGATAGAGCACCCCCATAGAGAACACCGTGTCGAAGGCTGCCAACTCGGGCAGTTGTTCAATGCCCAGCGGCAGCACATGGGCACGTTGGTCACCACCCAACAGCTTACGGATGGCTTCAAACTGACACAAAAACAGCTGCATCGGGTCGATACCCACTGCCAACTGGGCACCTTCACCAATCATGCGCCACAGGTGATAGCCGCTACCACAGCCGACATCCAAAATGGTGCGCCCGTCCAGTGGCGTGATGTGCGGCAATACCCGCTGCCATTTCCAATCAGAGCGCCATTCGGTATCGATCTCCAGCCCATAGAGAGAGAAGGGGCCTTTGCGCCATGGCATCAGGGCGCGTAACATATTTTCCATCCCCTCCCGCTGACCGGCAGAAAGAGGTGGCGACATCTCTGCCCGCACGCCATCGCGTAGATCCAGTGAGGTTGGGGTGAGCTGCGGCAAATGCTCTACCGCGTTAAACCAGGTTTTAAACTTGCCGTGCAGTGATTCGCGCTGCCAGGCACTGAGTTGCGCGGGCAGGGTATCTAGCCATGGGCTTAATGGGCCTTTGGCAATCAGCCGGTAAAAATCGCCAAATTCAATCATTGAGCCTCTCCTGCTTTCAGGGCAATTAGCGAACCAAAATTAAAACACTGGAACCAGACTTCCGCGTGCTCGAAACCGGCTTGATGCAGACGCTGTTTATGGGTTTCAACGGAGTCGGTCAACATGACATTCTCCAGCATGCTGCGTTTCTGGCTGATCTCCAGTTCGCTGTAACCATTGGCGCGCTTAAAATCGTGGTGCATGTTAAACAGCAGTTCGCCGATATCGCTATCCTCAAAGTTGAACTTCTCGGACAACACCAAGGCCCCCCCTGGTCGCAACCCTTGGTACACCTGATTGAGTAGCCGTTGGCGGTCAGCCGGCTCCAGGAATTGCAAAGTGAAATTCAGCACCACCATCGAGGCGTTTTCCAGCTTGATATCCAGAATATCTGACTCCACCACGTCGACGGGCGTCTCTGCGCGAAAAGCGTCGAGATGGCGACGGCAGCGCTCGACCATCGCGGGCGAGTTATCCACGGCAATGATTTTGCAACCTTCCGCCTTGATATTGCGGCGCATTGACAGTGTCGCGGCACCCAGCGAACAGCCCAGATCGTAAATCTGGCTATGGGGCTGCACAAAACGCTCCGCCAACATGCCGATCATCGAGATAATGTTGGAGTAGCCGGGAACCGATCGCTGGATCATATCAGGGAACACTTCAGCGACCTTTTCGTCGAAGGTCCAGTCACCTAATTTGGCAATAGGGGCAGCAAACAGGCTATCACGCTGTGGCTCTGTCGCCCCAGCGTGCTGGCGTTGCGCATCGTTTTGAGATTGAGTGTCGCGATTTGGCATGACTGTCATTGGCATTAACAAGAAATTAAAGGCGCATATTATAACAGAGAAATGGACAAATAAGCGCGATAAACCGAGGGTAAGCAGGAGATAGCGGGGGGAGACATGAAGGCGGGGATAACCCGCCCGGACTAACAGTGCTCCGGCGGCTTTGGTGCGCGGAGCGGATAACGCGGTAACAGGGTCAGGTTAGACTGAAAATCTGATCCCAAGGTAGGTAGTAAATATTAGCAATAACCATCAATACCAAAGAAACATAAGTGGCACTCATCCCAGAGCGACGCCAGCGAATTTCGCGATGGCGTAAACCATAATAATGCAGCAGGCGGCCGACTATCAGCATCAATCCACAAAGGTGAATCATCCACGTCAGTGCACCATTCATCTCCATCATAATGAGCAAAATTACAGCAATAGGAATATATTCTACGGCATTACCATGTACGCGGATGGCGGTTTGTAACTCATAAAAACCACCGTCGCCATAAGCTACCCGGTACTGGTTTCTTAATTTCACCACATCAAATGAAAGTTTGATCAATAACAGTGCGCCCAACACGACATAAAGCGAGCTAACCATTTTTAACTCCATTGCCCAACCATAGACTGGCTGAATGATGATAACCGCCTACCGGGTCACTGTCGCTAGAAAAATGGCGGGAGTGTCATTTCTTGAGTTTCAGTTTAGCGTTTGGAAAGAGGGGGTTGTCTGCGCGTGATAGTGGTTCACCGGAATCCCCACAGGCCAAGATGTGATTCCGGTGAGTGTATGGGGGCGTTATGCGTCTAGCGCGGCAAGAATTTCAGTGCTGCTGCGAACGCGGGAAATGCGTGGGAAGATATGGTTCACCGCAAACTGCTGCATCTCGGCACTCGCCGTGCTGCAACCATCTTCAGCAATCACTAACTCATAACCCAGTTCCCAGGCGGTACGGGCGGTCGATTCAACACCAATATTGGTGGCAATGCCCGCCAGTACCACGGTTTTAATCCCACGACGGCGCAACTGCAGATCTAAATCAGTGCCGTAAAACGCGCCCCACTGGTGTTTGATCACCTTAATATCCTGATCACTCACCGCCAGCTGCTCAGGGAATCTCCACCATGACTCGGGCAAACCGCCATCAGGGGTAGGGCTAGGCTGATCGACCGGCTGTTTTAGCGCCTCAGCGAAGGAGTCAGACCACCCCACGCGCACCAACACGACTGTAGCACCGAGTTGGCGAAATTTATCGGCCAGCCGCGCATTGGTTGCGATGACCTGCTCAGCGCTATAAGGGCCTTTGGCATAGGGCAAGATCCCCTGTTGCAGATCAATCAGTACCAGTGCGGTGGTTTTTGCATCAAGTTTCATTATGTCGGGCCTCGAGATCATGACGGGAGAATAGCGGCGGTTGGCTCAATCTGCTGACCAATTTATGCCAGCATAGGTTATCGGGCGCGCCTTGTGAGGGGGGAAATTTGTTAAATGATGTGTTAAAACATCACGGAAAGGGATTTTGTCGCACCTGAGCTGTGCGTTCGCTCTTATCTATGCTCCGAATTTCCTTTATAATGACCCCCTTTTTCAACACGCTAATCCAAAAAATACCTATGCCTATAGACGGTCGATTTGGATAAAATAGGGTGTGTAGCGCTTGCAACCATCAATTAGAGAAATTGCAGAAATTTTCCGACGCGCCACTGACTCAATGTCCTGCGTGTCATCAGCCTGCGTTATCGAAACTTATCTCTGCGGCCGGTTTTCAATTGAAAGGCACCGGCTGGTACGCGACAGATTTCAAACCGGGCAGTAAGAGCAAACCAGACAGTAGTAGCTGAGGCATACCTGAAAAGGGTTCATCAGAAAACAGCCGCACGGAGAGTGTATAACGCGTGCGGCATCGGCTGAGTAAAAGGATATTGTATGCGTACTGAGTATTGCGGGCAGTTGAATCTGTCCCATGTGGGCCAGGAAGTGACACTTTGTGGTTGGGTTAATCGTCGCCGTGACCTAGGTGGCCTGATTTTTATTGATATGCGAGATCGCGAAGGCATCGTTCAGGTATTCTTCGATCCGGACCATAAAGCGGCTTATGAGCAAGCATCAGAGCTGCGTAACGAATTTTGCATCCAGATCACCGGTACCGTGCGGGCGCGTCCTGATAGCCAAATCAATAAAGATATGTCTACCGGTGAAGTGGAGATCTTTGCTAACGCGCTGAATATCATCAACCGTTCTGAGCCGTTGCCACTGGACTCTAATCAGATCAACAGCGAAGAGCAGCGCCTGAAGTACCGCTATCTGGATTTACGTCGCCCGGAAATGGCTGATCGCCTGAAAACCCGCGCCAAAATCACCAGCTTTGTTCGCCGCTTTATGGACAGCCACGGTTTTCTCGATATTGAAACCCCGATGCTGACCAAAGCGACACCAGAAGGTGCCCGTGACTATCTGGTGCCAAGTCGCGTCCATAAAGGCAAATTCTATGCTTTGCCACAATCACCACAGCTGTTTAAGCAGTTGCTGATGATGTCTGGTTTTGACCGCTACTATCAAATCGTAAAATGCTTCCGTGACGAAGATTTGCGTGCTGACCGTCAGCCTGAATTTACCCAGATCGATGTTGAAACCTCTTTCATGACCGCCGATCAAGTGCGTGAAGTGATGGAAAAACTGGTGCGTGAACTGTGGCAGGAGACCAAAGGCGTTGATCTGGGTGATTTCCCGGTCATGACCTTTGCCGAAGCCATGCGCCGTTACGGTTCTGATAAGCCGGATCTGCGTAACCCACTGGAATTAGTGGATGTTGCGGATCTGGTTAAAGAGGTGGAATTTAAAGTCTTCTCTGGCCCGGCGAATGATACTAAAGGCCGCGTTGCAGCACTGCGTGTTCCTGGCGGCGCACAGGTGACTCGTAAGCAAATTGACGAGTATGGCCAGTTTGTTGGCATCTACGGCGCTAAAGGTTTGGCATGGTTGAAAGTTAACGATCGCGCAGCCGGGATGGAGGGGGTGCAAAGCCCGATTGCCAAGTTCCTCAGCGCTGAGGTTCTGGAGGCGATTCTGACTCGCACTCAGGCAGAAAGCGGCGATATCCTGTTCTTCGGCGCGGATAGCAACAAGATAGTCACTGATGCCATGGGCGCATTGCGTCTGAAAGTGGGCCGTGATCTGCAACTGACCCAGTTGGGCACATGGGCACCACTGTGGGTTGTTGACTTCCCGATGTTTGAAGATGACAGCGAAGGCGGCCTGACGGCGATGCACCATCCGTTTACCGCGCCAAAAGAGATGAGCCCGCAACAGTTGGCGGCAGCACCGACCACCGCAATCGCCAATGCGTACGATATGGTCATCAACGGCTATGAAGTGGGCGGGGGTTCTGTGCGTATTCACCGCACTGAAATGCAGCAACAGGTGTTTGGTATTTTGGGCATCAATGAACATGAGCAGCGTGAGAAGTTTGGCTTCCTGCTGGATGCACTGAAATATGGCACACCACCCCATGCGGGTCTGGCCTTTGGTCTGGATCGCTTAGTGATGCTGCTGACTGGTACTGACAACATCCGTGATGTGATAGCCTTCCCGAAAACTACGGCGGCGGCTTGTCTGATGACTGACGCGCCAAGCTTTGCCAATCCTGCTTCACTGCAAGAGCTGTCTATCAGCGTCGTGGCGAAGAAAGGTGCAGCGGAAGAAGAGAATCAGTAATGAATTATAAACGCCCCGAATCGATTCTGGCGGTTATCTACGCCAGATCCAGCGGTCGGGTGCTGATGTTGCAACGGCGAGATGATCCTGATTTCTGGCAGTCAGTGACTGGCAGTCTGGAGGAGGGGGAGACCCCGTTGCAAACTGCGCAGCGCGAAGTAAAGGAAGAGGTCGGCATTGATATACTGGGTGAAAATCTGGAGCTGTTCGACTGCCAGCGCTGTGTGGAATTTGAACTCTTTGCGCATTTGCGCCGTCGCTATGCACCGGGTGTGACACGGAATAAAGAGCATTGGTTCTGTCTGGCGCTACCCGAAGAGCGAGATGTGGTGATCACCGAACATCTCGCTTACCAGTGGCTCAATGCGGCGGATGCCGCTGCATTGACCAAATCCTGGAGCAACCAGCAAGCGATTGAAGAGTACGTCTTTTAGGCTATTTTGGAGATACTTATGGCAGGTCATAGTAAATGGGCCAACACAAAACACCGCAAAGCGGCGCAGGATGCCAAACGCGGTAAGATTTTTACTAAAATTATCCGCGAGCTGGTGACTGCCGCCCGTCTGGGTGGCGGTGATCCCGGTGCGAACCCACGGTTACGTGCGGCTATCGATAAAGCGCTGTCGAATAACATGACACGCGACACCCTGAACCGTGCAATTGCCCGTGGTGTTGGTGGTGATGAAGATAACAACATGGAAACAATCATTTACGAAGGCTATGGCCCAGGCGGCACTGCCGTGATGGTTGAGTGTCTGAGTGATAACCGTAACCGTACCGTATCTGAAGTCCGCCATGCATTCACCAAAACCGGTGGCAATCTGGGGACTGATGGCTCTGTTTCTTACCTGTTCACCAAAAAAGGCGTCATCTCTTACGCGCCAGGTTTGGAAGAAGATGCCGTGATGGATGCGGCGTTGGAAGCGGGTGCAGATGATATCGTGGTCTATGACGATGGTGCCATTGACGTGTTCACGCCTTGGGAGTCTCTGGGGGCGGTAAAAGATGCTTTAGATGCCACAGGGCTAGTGGCAGAAGGCGCGGAAGTCGCTTTGATCCCATCAACCAAAGCGGATCTGGATGCCGAAACAGCACCAAAACTGCTGCGTTTGATCGACATGCTGGAAGATTCTGATGATGTGCAAGAGGTTTACCATAATGGTGAAATCTCTGATGAAGTTGCAGCAACACTGTAAAGCTGTGCTATCTCATGCTACACATTAGCGATATCTGTCATCATCGCTGGTCACTGTTAGTGGCCAGCGTTTTTGTGCACAGAAAACCCCCAGCTAGGCTGGGGGTTCCGTAAAGCTTTCAGCTTTGAGTCAGTTATAAAAACCCCTTTTGATTTGTTAAAACAGTTTGCGGTCTGGCAACTGCAAACGTTCAACAAGAAATCAAAAGGGGGTCCCTATGAGGGACGAAAAGAGCTTAGCGCACACGCGATGGAACTGTAAATATCACATAGTATTTGCGCCGAAGTACCGAAGACAGGTGTTCTACGGGGAAAAGCGCAAAGCGATTGGCAGTATTTTAAGAAAGCTGTGCGAATGGAAGAACGTGAATATTCTGGAAGCGGAATGTTGTGTGGATCACATCCATATGCTTCTGGAAATCCCACCCAAGATGAGTGTGTCGGGCTTTATGGGATACCTAAAGGGAAAGAGTAGCCTGATGCTTTATGAGCAGTTTGGCGATTTGAAGTTCAAATATCGTAACCGGGAGTTTTGGTGTCGAGGGTATTACGTTGATACGGTGGGTAAAAATACAGCCAGGATACAAGAATACATAAAACACCAACTGGAAGAGGATAAAATGGGTGAGCAGTTGTCGATCCCCTATCCGGGTAGCCCGTTTACGGGCCGTAAGTAACGAATTGTGATGCAAATGTCAGATCGCGATGCGCCTGTTAGGGCGCGGCAGGTAAGAGAGCCTTATAGGCGCATATGAAAAACCTCCGGCTATGCCGGAGGATATTTATTTGCAGTGCCGCAGAGGCCCGATTAATGTGGTGCTTTTATCCCTCGGTATCACTAAAGTCATATCGTTGAGCCGCAACTGGGCGAACAAGGTAAATAAATTGGTATGGCGATCGTATTAGGTATCGATCCCGGTTCTCGGGTCACCGGCTATGGCGTCATCCGCCAGGAGGGTCGCCAACTCACTTATCTGGGTAGCGGCTGTATCCGTACTGTGGTTGACGATATGCCAACGCGGCTGAAGCTGATTTATGCTGGCGTGACTGAAATCATCACTCAGTTCCAACCCGATTTTTTTGCTATTGAACAAGTGTTTATGGCGAAAAATCCAGATTCGGCTTTAAAACTGGGGCAAGCGCGTGGGGCGGCGATTGTTGCTGCGGTAAACCTGAATTTGCCGGTTTCTGAATATGCCGCTCGTCAGGTGAAGCAAACCGTCGTAGGAACGGGAGCTGCTGAAAAAAGCCAGGTTCAGCACATGGTGCGTTCACTGTTGAAGCTACCTGCGAATCCTCAGGCCGATGCGGCCGATGCCTTGGCTATTGCCATCACTCACTGTCATCTCAGCCAAAATACCCTTCGATTGGGTAATAATCAGATGACATTGGCGCGCGGCAGGATCCGTTGACCCAGGTTTTAATGCGAGCCGGTTAACTGTTATTACGGGCTGGATATCCATCCAGCCTTTTTTATGCTATAAACAGCCAATTATGTTTCTACCCAAAGTAATTTGAATTGCCGCTAGCATCTATGCAGCTTCAAGTGCAAAGGGGATTATGGGTAAGGAGAGATTCACGTGATAGGCCGCCTCAGAGGTATCATTTTGGAAAAACAGCCACCACTGGTGCTGTTGGAAGCAAACGGTGTTGGCTATGAAGTCCAACTGCCAATGACCTGTTTTTATGAGCTGCCTGAACTGGGGCAGGAAGCCATTATCTTTACCCAATTTATCGTGCGTGAAGATGCCCAACTGCTGTACGGCTTCAATGATAAGCAGGAGCGGGCACTGTTTCGCGAATTGATCAAAGTGAACGGCGTCGGGCCAAAATTGGCGTTAGCCATTCTCTCCGGTATGTCAGCGCAGCAGTTTGTGGCAGCGGTTGAGCGCGAAGATATTACGACACTGGTAAAACTACCGGGTGTTGGTAAGAAGACGGCTGAACGTTTGGTGGTCGAAATGAAAGACCGCTTCAAGGGGCTGAATGGCGACCTGTTCAACAATACCGGCGACATCACCTTACCGGCCTCCTCTTCATCACAACTCTCTGATGCGGATATTGAAGCTGAAGCCGCTTCAGCCTTGGTGGCGTTAGGCTATAAGCCGCAGGAAGCCAGCCGTTTGGTGAGCAAAATCGCTAAACCGGGGGCGGATTGTGAAACCTTGATCCGTGATGCTCTGCGTGCCGCGTTATAAATAGGGGAAGATGATGATTGAAGCCGACCGCCTGATCTCAGCGGGCGTTATCAGTGATGAAGAGAGCATTGATCGGGCCATCCGCCCGAAACTGTTGGCTGAATATGTCGGGCAGCCCCATGTCCGTGAGCAAATGGAAATCTTTATTCAAGCGGCCAGACAGCGCGGTGATGCACTCGACCACGTGCTGATCTTCGGCCCGCCAGGCTTGGGTAAAACCACATTGGCGAATATTGTCGCCAATGAGATGGGGGTGAATCTGCGCACCACTTCCGGCCCCGTGCTGGAAAAAGCGGGTGATTTAGCCGCGATGTTGACCAATCTTGAGCCGCACGATGTGCTGTTTATTGATGAAATACACCGCCTGTCACCGGTCGTCGAAGAGATTCTGTATCCAGCCATGGAAGATTACCAGTTGGATATCATGATTGGCGAAGGCCCAGCAGCCCGCTCAATCAAACTTGATTTACCGCCCTTTACCTTGATCGGCGCCACGACCCGTGCTGGCTCATTGACCTCGCCGTTACGTGATCGCTTTGGTATTGTGCAGCGCCTTGAGTTTTACCAGGTCGCTGATTTAGAACACATTGTTTCGCGCAGCGCCAGATGTATGGGGCTGGAGTTAACCGCTGAAGGGGCGCACCAGTTGGCGCGTCGTTCAAGAGGCACGCCACGAATCACCAACCGGCTATTACGCCGCGTGCGGGATTTTGCTGAGGTGCGAGCTGATGGTGCCATTGATGGTGATGTGGCGATGAAAGCACTGGATATGCTGAATGTCGATGCTGAAGGGTTCGACTTTATGGACCGTAAACTCTTGCTGGCTGTGATTGATAAGTTTATGGGCGGCCCGGTAGGGCTGGATAACCTGGCGGCAGCTATTGGCGAAGAGCGGGAAACCATTGAGGATGTACTGGAACCTTATCTCATCCAGCAAGGCTTTATTCAGCGCACTCCCCGTGGGCGTATTGCCACTAATCATGCCTACAAACATTTTGGTATCACCCGCGAAGAGTAAGCTACAGCTAGGGGGTGCGTAGTTAACCGCCTTAAAGCGGGTAGTACGGCGATAAAAATGGGGCTTATTAAGATAAGCCCTCAGACTGCTGACAAACCCCGATGGTGCGATCTGGAACGGAGAGGACGGGTAGAAGAGTAAAGCGTCCGCGCCAGGGATGGCGCGGCTCGAGCCTCCAGGGAGGGATTTACGGCGTCTTTACGATCTAGCTGTTCTCTCCGCAACCGGCACTTTGTTAATAACCTCAGGACTTATCAAGCTAAGCCCTACTCAATCAAAACCACTATCCGCGCGCTTTTTGTGACAAGCTCAGTACAAACATCACCGCGGCACAAAGCACCACTGAAGGCCCGGCGGGTGTGTCATATAAAGCCGAGAAGGTTAAGCCGCCAGTCACGGCAATCACACCAATACCGACGGCAATTCCCGCCATCTGCTCAGGTGTGCGGGCAAAACGACGAGCGGCAGCAGCTGGGATTATCAGCAGTGAGGTGATAATCAGAGCGCCGACAAACTTCATCGATAACCCTATCGTCAGTGCGGTGACCAGCATCAGCAACATCCGAACCCGCTCCAGATTAACCCCATCCACATGAGCCAATTCTGGGCTGACGGTCATTGATAGCAAAGCGCGCCACTGCCAACACAACACCCCCAAGACCACCATCACCCCAGCAGCAATCAACCAGATATCACTCAATGTGACTGACAGCAGATCGCCAAACAGATAGGCCATCAAATCGACTCGCACATTATGCATCAGGCTAACCACCACCAGACCCAGAGATAATGCGCTGTGAGCCATGATCCCCAGTAGGGTGTCGACCGCGAGCTGTGGACGACGCTCCAACCACACCAAAATCAGTGCTAGCACCATGGTCATAACAATGACGGCATAAAAAGGATTTACATTGAGCAGCAAACCGAATGCCACACCCAGTAGCGAGGCGTGGGCCAGGGTATCACCAAAATAGGACATCCGCCGCCAGACGACAAAAGAGCCCAATGGGCCAGCGGCTGTCGCCAGCAAAATGCCAGCTAACCAGCCCGGCAGCAATAGTTCAATCATGCGTCACGACTCCCGCTGTTTTTCAAAATAATCTTTCCGTGCAGATCGTGGCGATGGTTATGGTGATGGCGATAAACGGCTAACTGTTCGGCACCGCGATTGCCAAACATGGCGATAAATTCAGGATGTGTTGAAACCACTTCCGGCGCACCAGAGCAGCAAATATGTTGGTTTAGGCACAAAACTTCATCGGTTTTAGCCATCACTAAATGCAAGTCATGGGAGACCATCAGCACGGCGCAGCCCAACTCCTTGCGTAATTGCTCGATCAAGTCATACAGTGCCAGTTGCCCATTAACATCAACACCTTGCGTTGGTTCATCCAGCACTAATAGCTGTGGGCGGTTCAGCAATGCGCGTGCCAGCAGCACCCGCTGGTTTTCACCGCCGGACAGTTTTTGCATCGGCTGATCCAACAAATGCGCGGCATGTACCCGCTTAAGTGCTGGCAAGATATCGGCCTTTTTGACACCGGGTTTCAGCCGCATAAAACGGCTGACCGTGAGAGGCAATGTGGCATCCAGATGGAGCTTTTGCGGAACATAACCAATGCGTAGCCCCGGCTGGCGAATCAGCGTGCCGCTGGTGGGGGCAACCAATCCCAGCACCACGCGAACCAGTGTCGATTTACCTGCGCCATTTGGCCCGAGCAGAGTCAGAATCCTTCCCGGACGCAGAGAAAGGGAGATATCATTCAGTACCCGCCGAGAACCAAAAGTGACGGATATCTTATTTAGAGTTACCAATGTGGACATTATGATTACGTTTGCAGAACCGAATGGATGTTATAATATTACGCTTTACTCAACAAAACGTCGAGAATTCGTATTATGTTACATAAAAATAAGTGGCTAAAACGGGCAATGCTAGCCAGCGCAATTGTCATTGCCAACCCATTTAATATTGCCTCAGCTGCGGTCGTTACTTCAGTACGACCATTAGGTTTTATTGCCTCTGCCATTGCTGATGGCGTGTTACCGACTGAGGTTTTATTGCCCGATGGTGCCTCGCCGCACGATTATGCGCTTCGTCCATCAGATGTCCAGCGGTTACGCAGTGCTGAGCTGGTTATTTGGGTCGGCCCGGAAATGGAAGCATTTTTATCCAAACCTCTTTCACAAGTTGCTGATAAAACACAAATTGCATTGGCTCAGCTCCCATCCATTATGCCTTTATTAATGAAAGGTGATGAAGATGAGGAGCATGAAGGGGAAGCCGCAGGGCATGACCATGATCATGCTAAAGATAATAGTGCTGATGAGCATCACCACGGCGAATACAATATGCATATTTGGTTGTCGCCTACCATAGCAAAACAATCTGCAATCGCGATTCACGACAGATTATTGGAACTTATGCCGCAAAATAAGGACAAATTAGATGCAAACCTGCGCCGATTCGAGGATCAACTAGCGCAAAATGAAAAAAATATTGCTACTATGCTAAAGCCTGCCCAAGGTAAGGGATACTTCGTTTTTCATGATGCCTATGGCTACTTTGAAAAACACTTTGGCTTGAGCCCATTAGGGCATTTTACAGTCAATCCCGAAATACAGCCTGGTGCGCAGCGTTTACATCAAATTCGAACACAGTTGGTTGAGCACAAAGCGGTATGCGTTTTTGCTGAGCCACAATTCAGGCCGGCCGTCATTAATGCCGTTGCCAAAGGAACAGGCGTCCGTTCAGGTACGTTGGATCCCTTGGGCAGCGGCATAGTATTAGGCAAGGACAGCTATGTGGACTTTCTGTCTCAGTTGTCGAACCAATACGTGAGCTGCCTGAAGCAAGATTAAAAGGATACTCATAAGTGCAGCAGATAGTCCGAACTATCACTCTGGCGTATAACAATCTCCCTCGGCCCCATCGAATTATGTTGGGGTCGTTGACTGTAATGACACTGGCTGTAGCTGTTTGGCGGCCTTTTGTTTATCACCCTGAGCATGAGCCGATCGCCAAGAGCGTGGTATTAGATACCAGTCAAACCCGCATTTTATTACCTGAAGCCAGTGAACCCATTGATCAGCCCACACCTGATGATGAAATTCCGCAAGACGAATTAGATGCCAAAGATGCCAGCGAAACCGGCGTCCATGAGTATGTTGTCTCTACGGGGGATACCCTGAGCAGCATTCTTACCCAGTATGGTATCGATATTTCGGATGTCTCCCTGCTCGCCACCTCAAACCGCGACCTTCGTAATTTGAAAATTGGGCAGCAAATCTCCTGGACCGTCAATGATGCAGGTGATTTGCAACGTCTGACGTGGGAAATGTCTCGCCGTGAAACGCGCACTTATGATCGTGTCGGCAATACATTCAAAGAGACGAAAGAGCTACAAAAGGGCGAGTGGAGCAACAAAGTTCTGGCTGGCAGCCTTGATGGCAGCTTTGTGACCAGTGCCAAGAAGGCGGGCTTAACCAGCTCTGAAATTCGTGCGGTAACCAAAGCACTGCAGTGGCAGTTAGATTTCGCCAAACTGCGCAAAGGTGATCAGTTCTCGGTTTTGATGTCACGTGAAATTCTTGATGGCCGCAGTGAGCAGAGCCAGTTGGTCGGGGTTCGTATGCGCTCCGGCGGTAAGGATTACTACGCTATTCGTGCCGATGACGGTAAGTTCTACGATCGTCAGGGTTCTGGTTTGGCCCGTGGTTTTATGCGTTTCCCAACCATGAAACAGTTCCGAATCTCCTCTAACTTCAATCCTCGCCGCATTAACCCGGTAACTGGGCGTGTTGCGCCACACAAAGGTGTGGATTTCGCGATGCCAGTAGGAACGCCCGTTCTTGCTGTTGGTGATGGTGAAGTGGTGATTGCAAAACGCAGTGGAGCGGCGGGCAACTATGTGGCTATTCGCCATGGTCGCCAGTACACCACCCGTTATATGCATTTGAAGAAATTGCTGGTTAAGCCGGGTCAGAAAGTTAAACGTGGCGATCGCATTGCGTTGTCAGGTAACACTGGCCGTTCTACTGGCCCGCATCTGCACTATGAATTCTGGATGAACCAGCAAGCCGTTAACCCATTAACCGCCAAATTGCCGCGTTCGGAAGGCTTAAGTGGTAAAGATCGCAGTGAATATCTGGCTATCGCCAAGCAGGTTATTCCACAACTGCAATTAGATTAACCGTTATCCGGTAGCCACGTTCTACCGGAGAGTTTTATACCTGGAGTTATGGGGGGGTGTTGGTCGTCGCCTCGTCGTGGCGAGATCCATGGATGGGTCGAGTAACGAGCGTCACTAATCCCCTGTAACTTCAAGGATCAAGGGTATGTTATTATTAGCCCACTGCCAACTCCAAGAGTTCCTCCATGCATAAAGAGAAAAACGACGCCGCTGGCTTTATTCCGGTATTTAAAAAATCTTTCCTACACCCACGATTTTGGGGTGTTTGGTTGGGCGCCGGAGCAATGGCGGCGATGGCTTATGTCCCGCCTAAATTCCGTGATCCATTGCTGGCGGGTATTGGCCGTCTTGCAGGGAAGTTCGCTAAGAGCGGCCGTCGCCGTGCCCGCATAAATCTTCTTTATTGCATGCCGGAACTGCCAGAAGCTGAACGCGAACATATCATTGATCAGATGTTTGCCACTGCGGCACAGCCGCTGATGATGATGGCTGAACTCTGTTTTCGCGATCCGAAAAAAGTACTGTCTCGCGTTCATTGGCACGGATTGGATATCTTGGACGAGCTGCAACGGCAGGAGCGTAACGTTATTCTGTTAGTGCCTCATGCCTGGTCAATTGATATTCCGGCCATGCTGTTAGCCGAGCAGGGTAAACCGGTTGCCGGTATGTTCCATCATCAGCGTAATCCGCTGGTGGACTATTTATGGAACAGTGCGCGTTTGCGGTTTGGTGGGCGTATTCATGCGCGTGAGAGTGGTATCAAGCCCTTTATCAGCTCAGTACGTCAGGGATTCTGGGGCTACTATCTGCCCGATGAGGACTACGGCCCTGAGCAAAGCGAATTTGTCGATTTCTTCGCCACCTATAAAGCAACATTGCCAGCGGTTGGGCGGTTGATGAAAGTCTGCCGTGCGGCGATTGTGCCGATGTTCCCAGTCTATAATTATCGTGAACATCGCCTTGATATTTATATTCGTCCACCGATGGATGATTTGGCGGATGCTGATGATACCTATATCGCCCGTCGGATGAATGAAGAGGTGGAGCTGTTGGTTAAACCTAATCCCGAGCAGTACACCTGGATTCTTAAGCTACTGAAAACCCGCAAAGAAGGCGAGATCGAGCCCTATGTGCGCAAGGATCTTTAACGCCAATTTCTTTGGGTACAACCATTAAGATTGAACATAAAAAGCCCGCTATTGATTAGCGGGCTTTTTGCTAATTAAGGCTTAAAATTGATTATTCAACGCGAATGATACGGCTGGTATTGGTGGTGCCAATCGTCCCCATCACATCACCTTGGGTCACGATCACCAGATCGCCAGAAACCAGGAAGCCTTTATCTTTCAATCGATTAACCGCCTCAGTGGCGGCAAGAATACCATCAGTGTGGGTATCGCAATAGACCGGGGTGACGCCACGGTAGATAGCCGTCAGATTCAAAGTATGGTCGTGACGTGACATCGCAAAGATGGGTAAACCGGAGCTGATACGGGACATCATCAGCGCAGTGCGACCTGATTCGGTCATGGCGATAATCGCCGTAATCCCTTTCAGATGGTTTGCCGCATACATGGTCGACATCGCAATAGCTTCTTCGACATTGTCGAATTGCACATCAAGGCGGTGCTTAGAGACATTAATGCTGGGGATTTTTTCTGCGCCCAGACAGACTCGCGCCATTGCAGCCACTGTCTCTGCCGGATACTGACCGGCTGCGGTTTCTGCCGACAACATCACGGCATCGGTGCCATCCAGTACCGCGTTTGCCACGTCCATGACTTCTGCACGAGTTGGCATTGGGTTAGTAATCATCGACTCCATCATCTGAGTCGCGGTGATCACCGCACGGTTAAGCTGGCGAGCGCGGCGAATCAGTTTTTTCTGGATACCGACTAATTCAGGGTCACCAATTTCCACCCCCAAGTCACCACGAGCAACCATCACCACATCAGAAGCGAGGATGATGTCATCCATGGCCTCATCGGTTGCCACCGCTTCAGCGCGCTCAACTTTGGCCACGATTTGCGCATTGCAACCCGCATCACGGGCCAGACGACGCGCATAGTGTAAATCTTCGCCAGTACGCGGGAAGGAGACTGCCAGGAAATCTACGCCAATTTTAGCGGCGGTAACAATATCGGCTTTATCTTTTTCAGTCAGCGCTTCTGCTGACAGGCCGCCACCGAGTTTGTTAATGCCTTTATTATTAGAGAGCGGGCCGCCGACGGTGACTTCGGTGAAGACCTTCATGCCTTGAACTTCAATCACTTTCAACTGTACCCGGCCATCATCCAGCAGCAGAATATCACCAGGGACGACATCCGCGGGTAGGCCCTTATAATCGATACCGACTTTATCTTTATCGCCTTCGCCTTTAGCCATGTTGGCATCAAGCAGGAATTTATCGTGCACATTAAGGAAAACTTTGCCTTCCCTAAAAGTAGATACCCGGATTTTAGGACCTTGTAAATCGCCAAGAATAGCAACATGACGCCCAAGTCGAGCGGCGATTTCACGGACTTTATTTGCCCGCAACTCATGATCTTCAGCGCTACCATGGGAAAAATTCAGGCGGACTACGTTAGCACCAGCAGCAATAATCTTTTCCAGATTATTGTCGCGGTCAGTAGCCGGCCCCAGTGTAGTAACAATTTTGGTCCTTCTGAGCCGTCTGGACATCTCTTACTCCGTTGACTGATGAAGCATGGTGTTGTTAAAACAGCGGATAATAATCCGAGTAAAATGTAACTAAGCTACAAATTTTACGACGAAACTTTTTCATGTTTTACGACAAAATCATGTCATGCATGTTATCCGCTTGCGGATGTAAAAACGATCGATACACAAAATGATCGACTTACAAAGCGAGCTCTTTCTCAACATATCGGCTCTGGTGACATTTACCTGAGCCAAAGTAACGTTTATTTTTCAATAATACGTCAAATTGTGACGACGGAAGATGCGCTAACACAATTTTCAGGCCAGGCCAAACAAGGCGACTTCCGCGTCTGACATCTCTTTCGCATTTATATCTCTATTCACCGCTGTTGACGCGCGGTAAATCTTTATCAAAACGAGACTCTTTCAATGCATCTTTAACCCGTTTCAGGTTATCCCTGAACTTTGCCCCGCGGCGTAGGGTAAAACCCGTCGCCAGGACATCAATTAATGTCAGTTGAGCAATGCGGGACACCATCGGCATGTACATATCGGTGTCTTCCGGCACATCTAACAGCAGTGGTAATGTCGCTTCATTTGCCAGTGGTGTATCGCGCGAGGTAATAGCAATCACGGTGGCATCGTTTTCACGAGCTAAGTGAGCTAACTCAACCAGGCTTTTTGTGCGACCGGTATGGGATATTAATACCACCACATCACCTTCACTGGAATTCATGCAACTCATACGTTGCATCACGATATCATCAAAATAAATTACCGGAATGTTGAAGCGGAAAAATTTATTCATTGCATCATGGGCCACAGCAGCAGATGCACCCAGGCCAAAGAACGAAATCTTCTTGGCCTGGGTCAATAGATCCACGGCCCGATTGATAGCGGCAATGTCTAAATTGTTTTTCACCATATCCAGACTGGCCATGGTCGATTCGAAAATTTTACCGGTGTAAGCGGCTACACTATCATCTTCTTCAACATTTCGGTTCACATAAGGTGTGCCATTAGCCAGACTTTGTGCCAAATGAAGTTTAAAATCAGGGAAACCTTTGGTATCCAGCCGACGGCAAAAACGGTTTACCGTGGGTTCGCTGACGTTCGCCATTTTGGCGAGGGTGGCGATACTTGAATGGATAGCTGTTTGCGGGGAGGCAAGGATCACCTCGGCGACTTTCCTTTCAGATTTGCTCAGGAGGTCCAGATTATTTTGGATATTTTCCAGCGTATTCATATAACGAGAGTCACCCATGGGTTTTACCGATTTCATTTAAAGGAGAAATCTATGTCGGTTTAATGAAAATATACTACGAGCTGGGACCCGTTGGCAGTGGCATCTGGTGGGAAGTGTGGCTTTTTCACCAGAATATGACCTGTGTCTAATTTTCATAATGGTAAATGGTTGTCAAAAACGTCATAAAATTACATTTTTAAGTTGCGCAGCCTGATTTGACGCGGCCTGCCGCCTGAATGGATGTTTTTTAACCTTTTTTGATTCACTTTTATCTGGGTTTACTGGCTATAGCCAAAGAGAGTACATTAGGAATGTAAGAAAATTACAAATATCCTGCAACGAGGAGAATAACATGGCGGTAACTAATACAGGCCAAGCAGCCCAGGCGTGTGATCTGGTGATTTTCGGCGCTAAGGGAGACTTGGCTCGCCGGAAACTGCTGCCTTCCCTTTACCAATTAGAGAAAGCGGGTCACATCCACCCAGATACTCGGATCATCGGCGTAGGCCGTGCCGATTGGGATAAAGACGCGTACACAGCCGTGGTAAAGGAAGCCCTCGATACCTTTATGAAAGAGGCATTGGACGATGAATTGTGGCAAAAGCTCAGTTCACGTCTCGATTTCTGTAACTTAGATGTCAATGACAGCAAGCATTTCACCAAATTGGGCAAAATGCTGGATCAAAAAAATCGCATAACCATTAACTACTTTGCGATGCCGCCGAGCACTTTTGGTGCGGTTTGCAAAGGGTTAGGTGAGGCGGGGCTGAATAAAGAGCCAAGCCGAGTGGTGATGGAGAAACCTTTGGGGACGGATTTGGCCTCTTCTCGGGTGATAAACGATCAGGTTGCTGAATATTTTAACGAGTGCCAGGTCTATCGCATCGACCACTATTTGGGCAAAGAGACAGTGCTAAATCTGTTAGCACTGCGGTTTGCTAACTCGCTGTTTGCTTCCAACTGGGATAATCGCACCATTGATCACGTGCAGATCACGGTGGCAGAAGAGGTGGGTATTGAAGGGCGCTGGGGCTATTTTGATCAGGCCGGTCAGATGCGCGACATGATCCAGAACCACTTGCTGCAAATCCTGACCATGATTGCCATGTCACCGCCGGCGGATCTGAGCACTGACCGTATCCGTGATGAGAAAGTGAAAGTGCTGCGATCGCTACGCCGTATCGATCACACCAATGTGCGGGAAACAACCGTGCGTGGCCAGTACACGGCTGGGTTTGTGCAGGGTAATAAAGTGCCTGGCTATCTCGAAGAGGAGGGGGCGAATAAGAGCAGTAATACTGAGACCTTCGTCTCTATTCGTGTCGATATTGATGACTGGCGTTGGGCCGGTGTGCCGTTCTATTTGAGAACCGGTAAGCGCCTGCCAAGCAAGTGTTCAGAGGTGGTGGTTTACTTCAAAAACCCTGCGCTGAATCTGTTCCGCGAGTCCTATCAGCAATTGCCACAGAACAAGCTGACCATTCGTTTGCAACCGGATGAAGGCATCGAAATTGAAGTGCTGAACAAAGTGCCGGGTCTGGAGCATAAGCACCGTCTGCAAACCACCAAACTTGACCTCAGTTTCTCTAAGACGTTTAACGAACAGCACCTCGCTGACGCCTACGAGCGACTGTTACTGGAGACCATGCGTGGGATTCAGGCGCTGTTTGTTCGCCGTGATGAGGTTGAGGAAGCTTGGAAGTGGGTGGATTCAATCATGGATGCATGGGCGGCGGATAACGAAGCACCTAAACCTTACCAGTCCGGGACATGGGGGCCGGTAGCATCTGTTGCCATGATCACCCGTGATGGCCGTTCATGGAACGAGTTCGAATAAGTTGATGACTCAACACATCAGCAGATGAGATTTTGCTGGTGTGCCACCGTCAGGGATGCAGGCGGGCAGCTAGGGGCAGGAGGCCCGCGCAATAATAAAGAGCCGTTAGCTGGCTCGCATTCTGATTCTTTATGGCAGGCGGAGAGCATCTGTAGGAGCTCTGCCTGCCATATTTCAACTGACACCTTCGGGTGAGTACATGCCAATCGGCATAAGTGGAGATAACAACTGATGAAAAGCTGGAAAACGAGCGCAGAACAGATCATGACCGCAGGCCCCGTTGTCCCGGTGATTGTGATTACCCAGCTCGAGCAAGCAGTACCCTTGGCAAAAGCCTTGGTGGCAGGCGGCGTTCGGGTACTGGAAGTGACGTTGCGCACCCCTTGTGCTGTTGAGGCGATCCGCGCCATTGCCAAAGAAGTGCCTGAGGCGATTGTGGGTGCCGGCACCGTGCTTAATCCGCAGCAATTGGCTGACGTAGTGGAGGCGGGTGCACAGTTTGCTATCAGCCCTGGGCTGACGGATGAACTACTTAAAGCGGCAACGAAAGGCTCTATCCCACTGATTCCTGGGATCAGCACTGTTTCAGAGCTGATGTTGGGCATGAGCTATGGCCTGCGTGAGTTTAAATTCTTCCCAGCTG